>JBFHXJ010000098.1:0-14794 GCA_041598995.1 Woeseiaceae bacterium
GGCATCTCGGTCTCCGCGATGGCGATTTCCTTGCGGTCCCATTCGGCGAGCGATATGTCGGCGACTTTGTAATCTTGTTTCTTCAGGGCAACGGCTTCGCTGCTCATGTAAATCTCCTCGTCATTGGCAGGCGTTACGCCGCGACCGCGCCGCGCAAGTCCTCTGCCTTGTCGGTTTGCTCCCACGAAAGGTCGATGTCTTCCCGGCCGAAATGCCCGTAGGCGGCGGTCGGTTTGTAAATGGGTCGGATCAGGTCGAGCATTTTCAGAATGCCGTAGGGCCGCAGGTCGAAATTCTCGCGGATCAGGACCGTCAGTTCTTCCTCGCTGACCTTGCCGGTGCCGAAGGTCTGCACGCTGATCGAAGTCGGCTCGGCGACACCGATGGCGTAGGCGACCTGGATTTCGCAGCGGTCGGCAAGCCCGGCCGCCACGATGTTCTTGGCGACATAGCGGCAGGCGTACGCGGCGGAGCGATCGACTTTGGACGGGTCCTTGCCGGAGAAGGCGCCGCCGCCGTGGCGTGCAGCGCCACCATAGGTATCCACGATGATCTTGCGTCCGGTCAACCCGCAATCGCCCATCGGGCCGCCGATCTCGAATCGCCCGGTCGGGTTGATGTGAAATTTCGTCTTCTTGCCGAGCCATTCGGCCGGCAAGATGGGCTTGATGATCTCTTCCATGACGCCCTCGTGCAGGTCATCCATGTCGACATTGCCGCGGTGCTGCGTCGACAGGACGACGGCATCGATGGCCACCGGTTTGTCCTCTTCGTAGACGAAGGTGACCTGACTTTTCGCGTCCGGTCTGAGCCACGGCAACGTTCCGGCTTTGCGAACCTCGGCCTGACGCCGCACGAGGCGGTGTGCGTAGGTGATCGGTGCCGGCATGAGCACATCCGTCTCGTTGCAGGCGTAGCCGAACATCAGTCCCTGGTCGCCTGCGCCCTGGGCCTCTGCGTCCGCGCGATCGACGCCCTGTGCGATATCGGGCGACTGCTTGCCGAGCGCATTCAGGACGGCACAGGAGGCCCCGTCGAATCCCATCGACGAGTCGTCATAGCCGATGTCGAGTACCGTTTTCCTGACCAGATCCTCTATGTCGACCCAGGCTGATGTCGTCACTTCACCGGCGACGATGACCATGCCGGTCTTGACCAGCGTCTCGCAGGCGACGCGCGCTTTCCTGTCCTGCTCGAGGATCGCGTCGAGCACGGCGTCGGAGATCTGGTCACAAATCTTGTCGGGATGGCCCTCGGAAACGGATTCCGAGGTAAAGAGATACGTGTGGCTCATAGGGATTTTTGTTTTGCGGCGATACAAACGCGGCATTGTACCTTACTGCTCTCGACGTGTGCCATGAACAAATCCGCGCCCGTCGCTGCCGTACAATGCGCATGCCCGAGCACCGGCCCGAGAGTCCTGCCCGATCGCGCTTGCGGCCTCAAGCTTAAACAGGGAAAATGCGCGGCGTCAGGGTTGCCCTTCCGCCCGGCAACGCATTTGATTTAACGATAAGACCGGCCGCAAAGGCCCACGACAAGTACATGTCACAACAAACCAGCCCCTCGTCTCAGGCCGATCGACCGGCCCGGCGGGAACTGGCCAACGCGATTCGTGCCCTCAGTATGGACGCCGTCCAGGCGGCCAACTCCGGCCATCCGGGCATGCCGATGGGCATGGCGGACATTGCCGAGGTATTGTGGAACGATTACCTGAAACACAACCCCGGCAATCCAACGTGGTGGGATCGCGATCGCTTCGTGCTGTCGAACGGTCACGGTTCGATGCTGCTCTACAGCGTGCTGCACCTGACGGGGTACGCGCTGTCAATCGACGAAATCAGGCACTTCAGACAGTTCGGCTACCGCACCGCCGGCCACCCGGAGCGTGAACCAGCGCTCGGTATCGAAACCACGACCGGACCGTTGGGGCAGGGGCTGTCCAATGCCGTCGGCATGGCGCTCGCGGAGAAAATGCTGGCGGCACAGTTCAACCGGCCCGGACACGAGATCGTCAATCACCGCTGCTGGGTTTTTCTCGGCGACGGTTGCCTCATGGAGGGCGTGTCGCATGAGGCCTGTTCGCTGGCCGGCACGCTGAAGCTCGGCAAGCTCATCTGCTTCTACGACGACAACGACATTTCCATCGACGGCGACGTCGGTGGATGGTTTACCGACGACACGCCCGGCCGCTTCGCAGCCTACGGCTGGCAGGTCATCGAGGATGTCGACGGGCACGACAGCGCCGCCGTCGCGGAGGCCATCGATGACGCGCTGGCCGACGCCGAACGCCCGTCGCTCATTTGCTGCAAGACGGTGATCGGTTTCGGCGCGCCACACAAGCAAGGCACGGCCGCCACGCACGGCGCACCATTGGGCGAGGAGGAGGTAGCGGCGAGCCGTGTCGAGCTCAACTGGCGACATCCGCCGTTCGAGATCCCGCAGGAGATTTACGACGGCTGGAATGCGGTCGATCGCGGCACGCTTTATGAGCAGGACTGGGACGACCGGTTTCAAGCATACCTGCGCGCGCATCCGGAACTCGCCCGGGAGTTCGAACGCCGGATGCGGGGCGAGTTGCCGGCGAACTGGCAGGAATTTGCAGACGAGGCGATCAGGAACGTCGCTGCTGCCGGCGCGGACATGGCGACGCGCAAGGCATCACTCGTCGCATTGAATGCTTTCGCTCCGGCACTGCCGGAGCTCGCGGGCGGATCGGCCGACCTGACCGGATCCAACCTGACCAGGCACGACGGCTCGCGCGTGATCAGCGGCGACGACGCCGGCGGTAACTACATATATTTCGGCGTACGCGAGTTCGGCATGTCGGCCATCTGCAATGGTCTCGGTCTGCATGGCGGTGTGCTTCCCTATTCCGGTACCTTCCTCGTGTTCTCGGACTACGCGAGAAGCGCCGTGCGCATGGCCGCGCTGATGGGTGTGCGGCAGGTATTCGTCTATACCCACGACTCGATCGGTCTCGGCGAGGATGGTCCGACGCATCAGCCGATCGAGCACCTGGCGAGCCTGCGCATGATGCCGAATATGCGGGTCTGGCGTCCCTGTGACGCGGTAGAGACGGCGATCGCATGGCGCGACGCCATCGAGCGCATGGACGGGCCCACGAGCCTGGTGCTGACGCGGCAGGGCCTGCCACACCAGGACAGGGATGAATCGCAGATCGCCGACATCCGCCGCGGCGCATACGTGCTCCGCGATGGCGAAGGGGAACCCGACATCGTTCTCATCGCCTCCGGGTCCGAAGTCCAACTGGCGACCGGTGCGGCACTGACACTTGCCGCGGAGGGCGTCGCTGTGCGCGTCGTCTCGATACCGTGCACAGAGCTCTTCGATGTCCAGGACGCGGGCTATCGTGAGCGAGTGCTGCCTGCGAGCGTGAGCCGGCGCCTGGTGATCGAGGCCGGCGTCGCCGACGGCTGGTACAAATATGCAGGTGACGGCGGCCGCGTGATCGGTCTCGACAGTTTCGGCAAATCGGCGCCCGCCGCCAGGCTGTTCGAGCACTTCGGTTTCTCGGTCGAAAACGTCTTGAACGTGGCGAGAGAATTACTCGGATGATTAGCAGGAGAACCAAATGACGATCAAGGTAGGCATCAACGGTTACGGACGCATAGGCCGCAATGTGCTGCGCGCACTGTATGAAAGCGACAAGCGCTCCGAGATCGAGATCGTTGCAGTCAACGACCTTGGTGATGCCAACACGAATGCGCATCTGACGCGTCGCGATACGGCGCATGGCCGCTTTCCGGGCACCGTGTCGGTCGACGGCGATTACATGATCGTCAATGGCGACAAGATACGGGTGCTTGCAGAGCGCGATCCGGCGAAATTACCGTGGGGTGAGCTCGGCGTCGAGATGGTCTTCGAGTCGACCGGATTGTTCCGTACCAAGGAGGCGGCATCGAAACACATAGAGGGCGGCGCCAAAAAAGTCATCATTTCGGCGCCTGGCGGCGGCGAGGTGGACGCGACCATCGTGTATGGCGTCAATCACGACACGCTGAAGAAGAGCCACACCGTGATTTCCAACGCCTCCTGTACGACCAATTGTCTCGCGCCGCTCGTAAAACCCCTGCACCAGAAGATCGGTGTCAAGCACGGCATCATGACGACCATTCATGCGTACACCAATGACCAGGTCCTGACCGACGTGTTCCACAAGGACCTGAGGCGTGCCCGGGCGGCGACGATGTCACAGATTCCGACGAAAACAGGTGCTGCGGCCGCAGTCGGTCTGGTGTTGCCGGAACTGGCCGGGCGCCTCGACGGGTTCTCGATGCGTATTCCGACGATCAATGTCTCGGCCGTCGATCTGAGTTTCGTCGCCGAACGCAAAACCAGCATCGAGGAAATCAATGATGTCATGCGCGAGGCGAGCGAGGGAAGCTTGAAGGGCGTACTCGACTACAACGATGAGCCACTCGTGTCGATCGACTTCAACCACGACCCCGCATCGTCGATCTACGATGCGGGACTCACGCGTGTCATGCAGGGCACGCTGGTCAAGGTCTGCGCCTGGTATGACAACGAATGGGGCTTCTCGAACCGCATGCTGGACACTGCCATCGCGTTCCATAACGCGAAATAAAGACCCCAACCGAGTCGTTCAGACGTGGCTGTCATCGACATGCGCGACCTCGATCTTGCGGGCAAACGCGTACTGATTCGAGAAGACCTGAACGTACCGATCGACGACGGCCGCATTACGAGCGACCTGCGGATTCGCGCAGCGCTGCCGACGATTCGCGCCGCGCTCGAGGCGGGCGCAGCAGTCATGCTGATGTCGCACCTCGGCCGTCCCGAAGAGGGGCAGCCTGATCCGGAGTATTCGCTCGCGCCGGTCGCTAGCAGGCTTTCCGAGTTACTCGGACATGACGTGCCGCTCATCGCCGACTGGAACGGTGGCGTCGACATCCGGTCCGGCTCGGTCTGCCTGCTCGAAAACGTGCGATTTCTGCAGGGTGAAAAAGCGTGTGACGACGAACTGTCGAAACGCATGGCGTCACTTTGCGACATATTCGTCATGGACGCTTTCGGCACTGCGCATCGCGCGCAGGCCAGCACTGTCGGGGTCGCCAGGTTTGCGCCGATAGCGTGTGCGGGACCGCTCTTGTCCGCCGAACTCGAAGCGCTCACCAAGGCGCTGGAGCATCCGAAAAGACCGATGGTGGCGATTGTTGGCGGTGCCAAGGTCTCGACCAAGCTCAACGTGCTGGATGCGCTCGCGGACCTCGTCGACACGCTGATCGTCGGCGGCGGCATCGCGAACACGTTCATCGCCGCTGCCGGCCACAAGGTCGGCAAATCGCTCTACGAAGCCGACATGATCGATATCGCCAAAGCACTCGCGGCCCGCAAAGACGATCGCGCCACGATTCCCTTGCCGGTCGACGTCGTCACGGCACCGGAGTTTTCGGCGGAGGCCCCCGCCACGGTAAAGGCAGTCGGCGCCGTCGGCGACGACGAATTGATACTCGATATCGGGCCACGCACGGCGGATATGTTTGCCGACATCATCGGGCGGGCCGGCACGGTCATCTGGAACGGCCCGGTCGGCGTCTTCGAGTTCGAACAGTTCGGCGCAGGAACCCGGAAGCTCGCTCGAGCGATTGCTGCGAGTGCCGCATATTCGCTTGCCGGCGGTGGCGATACGCTTGCCGCGATCGACGAGTACGGCGTTGCCGACGACATTTCCTACATCTCGACCGGCGGCGGCGCGTTTCTCGAATTCGTGGAAGGCAAGAAACTGCCGGCGGTGGCTGTTCTCGAGGAGCGCGCGGCGGCTAGCCGTTCGTGACCGGCCACGGTCCGGTGATGGCCAGCGTCATACCCCGGTCCTGGATGTTGACAAACAGCGTGCTCCGGTCGGGCGAGAAACACACCCCCGCCAGTTCGGAATTCGTATACGCATTGTCGGCGATCGGATATTGCCTACCATCCATTCTCAAGCCGACGAGCCCGCAATGATTTGCTGTGTCCTCGCAGACGACGAGGTCGCCCCACGGGCTCATCGTGAGATTGTCGGCGTGCCGCAGCAGGCTCTCTTCCGTGGATTCCGCGAGTAAGGCGAGCTTTCCGGGCTGTCGTTTCTCCGCCGGCGTTCCCTCGACCGGGCTCGGCCGGTAGGTAAACACCTGGCCGAGCCGCCGTGCGCCGCCGATGGTGGCGGTCATGAAGAACGCGCCGTCCGCGTAACAGAGTCCCTCGCCGCGGGCGAAAATCGTCGCACCTTTCTCGCGGCCGCGAAACCGCAGGTCGTTCTGAGCGACGTCGGGATTCTCGAGGTCGACCCAACTCGTCTCGAGCCACTTTCCGGCTGGCAGCCGGTCCCTGCCGACCCAATTTCGCGTGTCGAATTCGGGCATGCCCCTGACGGCCATCGCCTGCAATCTGCCGCCTTCCCGAAGCTTGCCGGGCACTTTCGGAATGAACCGGTACCAGAGGCTCCGGTACCGGTCCTCGGTCAGATACACGACGCCGCTCGCCGGATTAACCGCCGCCGCCTCGTGCTCGAATCGACCCATGGCCCTCAGTGGTACCGGTTGCGCCGGACCCTCGTCGGAAGCGTTTACTTCGAAGACGTAACCGTGTTTCTTTTCGCGATTGACCACGGCGCCCCATTCGAAATGCGCACCGGGGTCACGAAAGATTTCCTCACAGGACAGCCAGCTGCCCCAGGGCGTCGGGCCGCCCGCACAATTGATCTCGGTACCGGCAAGGCTCAAATGAATGCGCTTTCGCTGCCGCGTCCGCGTGTCGTAGGCGATCGTCGTCGTACCGCCCGTACCCGGCGTGCTGCCCTTGCCATAGTCGTAGACAAGGCTTCGATCGATCCGTTCGAGACGCTTGAGATCCGCAGCGAAGGGACCGAGCGCTTGTTGTCGGGCCGGGTTCTCGTGATTGCAGACCAGCAATGTCTCACCGTTCTTGCCTGGGAATGCCGCCATGCCATCGTGTTTCGCAGGCACCAGCAAGCCGTCATCCATCTCCTCGCCGTACCGGGATATGACCGCATAGGAAAAATCCTTCGGCAGATCGAGAATTCGCTTCGGATCGGGCCGCAGATCGCCAAACCCTTCGTGACCGGCCGACTTCAGCGTCGCGCCCCGGGCCGACGGTACCGCGGCAGCAACGGCAATCATCTGCAGGAAGCGCCGGCGTTCAAGCATGGGAATCATCGTTCTGGCATCAATCGGAATGCTGCAAGCTTACCTGTACCGGCCGTAAGGTACATAGGGAAAGTCCGCAGCGGACAAGAATCGGCTATGCAATAATTCCGCCCATGTTGCGCAGATCGAAAATCGTTGCGACGCTCGGACCGGCCACGGACGACGCAAAAACCCTCCGCAAAATGATCGAAGCCGGCCTCGACGTTGCGAGATTGAATTTTTCCCACGGTGACCACGGTGAGCAGCGAAGACGAATCGAGCTGCTTCGCGAGGTTGCCGCCGGTTGCGGCAGGTTCGTCGGCGTCATCGGCGACCTGCAAGGACCCAAAATTCGCGTCAAACGCTTCAAGAGAAGCAAGGTAACGCTCGCCAAAGGCGACCGGTTTTTCCTGGACTCGTCTCTCGACGACAAGGCCGGCACCCGGAACGGTGTCGGTGTGGCCTATGAAGAGCTGCACAAGGACGTCAAGCCGGACGACATCCTGTTATTGAACGACGGGCAGATAACGCTGAAGGTCAGGGAAATCGACGGCACGAGAGTTCATACGACGGTCCTCGTCGGTGGCGTGTTGTCCGACCACAAAGGAATCAATCGCCTTGGCGGCGGATTGTCGGCGCCGGCATTGACGGGCAAGGATCGCGACGACATCAGATTTGCGGCCGAGATGGAACTGGATTTCATCGCCGTTTCATTCGTGCGCAATGCCGCCGATGTCGAAGAGGCGCGCGCGCTGTTCAATGCCGCGAGCGGAAGCGGAAAAATCATTGCCAAAATAGAACGCGTCGAGGCGCTCGAACGCATCGACGCGATTATCGATGCCGCGGACGTCATTATGGTGGCGCGCGGTGACCTTGGCGTCGAGATGGGCTATGCAGAACTGACCGGCATGCAAAAACGCATCATTCGCCTGACGCGTCACAAGAACAAAGTAGCGATTACGGCGACGCAGATGATGGAGTCGATGATCAACAACCCGACACCGACCCGCGCCGAAGTTTCAGATGTCGCGAACGCCGTCATGGATGGCACGGATGCCGTGATGCTCTCGGCCGAGACGGCGATCGGCGAGTATCCAGTCGCCGTCATTTCCGCAGTCAGCGATGTGTGCTTAGGCGCGGAAAAACATCAGCTGGCACGCGGGCGCACGACGCATCGCCTGGATGACAGATTTCAGGCGGTCGACGAAGCCATCGCGATGGCGGTCATGTATACGGCGAATCACCTGAACGTGAAGGCGATCATCGCACTCACGGAAACCGGGACGACGACATTGTGGATGTCGAGAATTCGATCCGACATACCAATCTATGCATTCACGCCGCACGACACGACCAGTCGTCGCGTCACGCTGTACCGTGGAGTGTATCCGGTGTCGTTCTATCTCGAGCACTGGGAAACGACCCTCTTGTATCGCGATATCTTCAAGACACTCCTGTCGAACAAACTGGTCGACGAAGGCGATCTCGTCATTTTTACGCATGGTGACCTCCACGGCGTTTCCGGTAGTACCAATACGATGAGGATATTGAGCGTCACTTCGTCGGCCTGACGTCATACAGGCATATGCGATTCATCAAGCGATTCCTCGTCTTGTCATTCCTCGTGCTTGTGGCTGCCGGCCTCTCAGCATTCTTGCTCTTGCGCGGCAGCCTGCCACGACTCGATGGAGAGCTGTCCGTCCATGGCATTGAGGCGCCCGTCATAATCGAACGTGATGCTGCCGGGATCCCCGTCATTACCGCAAGGAATCGCACCGATCTCGCTTTTGCGACCGGATTCGTGCACGGCCAGGACCGATTCTTCCAAATGGATCTGAGTCGCCGGCGCGCGGCTGGGGAACTTGCGGCGCTTTTTGGTCCGATTGCGGTGGCGCTCGACCAGCGCAATCGCCTGCACAGATTTCGTAATCGCGCGCGCGCATTGATCGCCAGCATGCCGGTTGCGGAGACTACGTTGCTGTCTGCCTACGCTGCGGGCGTGAACGAAGGCTGGAGATCCCTCGACGTGTGGCCCTTCGAATATCTCCTGTTGCGCAGCAAACCCCAATCCTGGCGCCCCGAAGACTCGCTGCTCGTCGCATACAACATGTTCCTGGAGCTGAACGATGAACGAGCCGTGCGCGACACCAGTCGAGGCCTCGCACGCGAGGCTCTGCCACCAGCCATGTTCGATTTCCTCTATCCGCAAGGGACCAGCTGGGATGCGCCGTTGCTGGGCCAACCGCGGGCGATAATGCCGATACCGACGGCTACAGACCTGTCTGCCGTATACCTCGAATCCGTGCGACGCAGTAATGCACCTGTAAACTTCGAACGACAAGTGATCGTCGGCAGTAACAACTGGGCGATCGCCGGTTCGCTAAGCGATTCGGGGCGCGCCATCGTGGCCAACGACATGCACCTCGACATCACGGTACCGAATGTCTTTTACCGTGCGCGACTCAAGGTCGCGGGCGCCGCGCCCCTCGATCTCACCGGCGTAACCCTGCCGGGCGTGCCGCTGCTCATTGCCGGCAGTAATGGCGACATTGCCTGGGGGAATACCAATAGCTACGGCGATTGGAGCGATGCGGTGATCGTGCGTCGCGGCGATGCGCCGGACAGCTACCTGACGCCCGATGGGCAACGGCGGTTTACAACCTACCTGGAGACGATCCAGGTCAAAGGCGCAGACGACGAAGAGTTACGGGTTCGCGAAACCATCTGGGGACCGCTGATTGAAAGTACGGCCGATGCCAATCAATTGATCGCAGCAAGCTGGCTGGCGCATAAGCCACTGGCGGTCAACTTGCGCGGGCTGGACCTGGAAACGGCCAAAAGTGCCGAGGAGGCGCTTGACGTCGCCAATCAAATGGGTCTGCCACCACAGAATTTCGTCGTCGGCGATGCGGCGGGCAATATCGGTTGGACGATTGCCGGACGGATTCCTCTGCGAGGCGCGTACGACGCGACGCTGCCTGCCGACTGGAGTGAATCGAGCGGCTGGCTGGGCTGGCTGCCTGCGGTGGAATACCCGCGCGTCCTTAATCCGGAATCCGGACGCATCTGGACCGCGAATGCCAGGGTCGTCGATGACGAGGCACTCGGAAAAATCGGGGACGGTGGCTACGATCTCGGGGCGCGCGCGAGCCAGATTCGTGACCGCCTGTCGGCGTCTGATCGATTTGCGGCTACTGACATGCTCGCCATTCAGCTGGACGATCGCGCCGTTTTCCTGTCGCGATGGCAGCGACTGCTGCTGCGGGTACTCGAAGACGGGGCTGGCGGCACGGAGCTCCGGCAATACGCAAAACTGGTCGAGGGGTGGGAATCGCGTGCGTCTGCGGACTCCGTCGGCTATCGCCTCGTGCGCGATTTCCGCAGGGCGGTTCGCGACCGTGTCTTCAGCATGCTGATGCAGCCGGTCCGGGACCGCTTCGCTGCGGAGGCGCGGCTCAGCATGAGCAACCAGTTTGAGGGGCCGTTGTGGGCGCTGGTCGTGGAGCAGCCCGCCCACCTCCTGTCCGCAGAATATGCCAGCTGGGATGCATTGCTGTTGGCAGCCATCGACGACAACCTCGGCGACTATCGGGACAATTATGAAGGCGGCTTGAGTCGCCGGACCTGGGGCGAACTGAACCAGGCGCTTATCCGCCATCCGCTCGGTGACGCCGTGCCAGGCATCGCTCGCTGGCTCAACATGCCGCGAGACTCGCTGCCCGGCGACTCGAATATGCCGCGAGTCCAAAGCCCCACTTTTGGTGCATCGGAACGATTTGCCGTCGCACCCGGCGACGAGGCGCACGGCTACATGCATATGCCGGTTGGGCAGAGCGGGCATCCGCTATCCGTCTATTACCGCCACGGCCACGAGGACTGGGTCGAGGGACGCTCGAGCGCATTTCTCCCGGGCGATGCCAGGCACACGCTGGCCCTGAAACCGGAAAATTGGGGGAAGTCCGGGGGGCGGATCCCTTAATTGCCGACAACCCGATGCCGCGATTCGTCGCTCATCCAATTAAGTAAACTGTGCCCCGAATTCGACTTGTGCGCTCGCTGTCGAGCGGGGATACTGGCTATCGCGAATTCGACCAACGGATCGAGGAATGGCGAACAGGAAATTCAAGGGAACCAGCAGTTACGTTGCGACTGACGACCTGATGATGGCGGTCAATGCCGCGGTGACCCTCGAACGGCCCATACTTATCAAAGGTGAACCGGGAACCGGAAAAACGCAGCTCGCGTTCGAGATTGCGAACGCATTGGATCGCCCTCTTTACGAATGGCACATCAAATCGACGACCAAGGCGCAGCAGGGTCTTTACGATTATGACGCAGTCGCTCGCCTCAGGGATTCCCAGCTGGGCGACGATCGCGTTCACGACATCGCGAATTACATCGTTCGCGGCAAGCTCTGGGAGGCCTTCGAGTCTGATATGCAGCCCGTCCTGTTGATTGACGAAATCGACAAGGCGGACATCGAGTTTCCGAACGACCTGCTGCAGGAACTCGATCGGATGGAATTCTATGTGTACGAGACCAAGCAGCTCATCAAGGCGCATCATCGCCCCATCGTTGTCATAACGAGCAACAACGAAAAAGAATTACCGGATGCGTTCCTGCGTCGATGTTTCTTTCACTACATAAAGTTTCCCGACCAGAAGACGATGGAGGAAATCGTCGGCGTTCATTACCCGAATCTGAAGAAGAACCTGCTCAAGGAAGCACTTGCGGCGTTCTACAAGGTTCGGGACGTGCCGGGCCTGAAGAAGAAACCGTCGACGTCGGAATTGCTCGACTGGATCAAGCTGTTGCTCGCCGAAGACATTCCGCCGGAAGCATTGCGCACTGAGGACAAACGCAAGGCGATTCCCCCGCTGTATGGCGCCTTGCTGAAGAATGAACAGGACGTGCATCTTTTCGAACAGCTCGTGTTTCTCGACCGGCGCAATACATCCCGGCAATAAATCAAATGCTCACGCGGTTTTTCTTCATGCTCAAGGAAGGCGGTATGAAGCCCTCGATCACGGAGTTGCTGACCCTGCTCGAGGCCCTGAAGCAGGGGCTCGCGGGTCACAGTGTCGACGACTTTTACTACCTGTCGCGGGCCGCCCTGGTCAAGGACGAGACACAATTCGATCGCTTCGATCGGATCTTCGCAGCCCATTTCCGCGGCATCGAAAATGCGTTTCAGGGTCTCGGTGGCGAGATACCGGACGAGTGGTTGAGAAAGCAAGCTGAATTGTTGCTCACCGAGGAGGAACGGGCGCAGATCGAAGCGCTGGGCGGTTTCGAGGCACTCATAGAGGCGTTACGCGAGCGGCTCGAGGAGCAGACCAACCGGCACGAGGGGGGTAACAAGTGGATCGGTACTGCCGGAACCTCGCCGTTCGGCGCCTACGGTTACAACCCGGAAGGCGTACGCATCGGCCAGCAGGGTTCGCGTCATCGCCGTGCCGCAAAGGTCTGGGACCGTCGTGAGTATCGTAATCTGGATGACACGGTCGAACTGGGGACGCGTAACATCAAAATCGCGTTGCGCAAACTCCGAAAATTCGCCCGCGAGGGAGCGGCGGATCAGCTCGATCTCGAGGACACGATCGATAAAACGGCGCGCAACGCAGGACTGCTGGACATCCGAATGGTTCCCGAGAGGCACAACGCAGTCAAGGTGCTGCTATGTCTCGATATCGGCGGATCCATGGACGACCACATTCGCATATGCGAGGAATTATTCTCCGCCGCAAGCAGTGAATTCAAGCACCTCGAGTATTTTTACTTTCACAATTTCATTTACGAAAGCATGTGGAAGGATAACCGGCGGCGGCATACGGAACGAATTCCGACTCACCGAATCACCCACAAATACGGCGCCGACTACAAGCTGATTTTTGTTGGCGATGCCACGATGAGCCCGTATGAGATCGTTTACGCCGGCGGCAGCGTCGAACACTGGAACGAGGAGCCGGGCGCAATATGGATCAAGCGTCTGTTGAATACCTATCCGAAAGCGATTTGGCTGAATCCGGAACCCCAGGAGCGGTGGGGATACACGCCTTCGATCAAACTGACGCAAGACCTGATGGACCATCGCATGTTTCCGCTAACGCTCCGCGGACTGGACGACGGCATCAAGTGCTTGCATTAATCGGGGTCTGAACCCCCAGAGTAAACTACCTTCCCTGCAATGCCTCCAGATCCGCGAGCACCTGCTTCGAATGGTTGTCGGGATCTACCTCGACATAGTGCTTTGCGATCCTGCCTTGCGGATCGATCAGGAAGGTCTGGCGCTTGGCCACCGTCATTCCCATGAATGTGGACTTGACACCATAGGCATCTGCCGTGCTGCCCGCGGTATCCGCGAGCAAGGGAAATGGCAGGCTGTATTTCTCGGCGAAATCCTTGTGAGATTCCACGTCGTCCAGGCTGACCCCGAGTATCTGACAGTCCAGATTCTTGAACGCGAAGATGTTGTCACGGAACTCGCAGGCTTCGGTAGTGCAACCGGGCGTATCGTCCTTGGGATAAAAATAGAGTGTTACCCATTTGCCGCGATAGTCTTCGATCGAGTGCAACCGTCCATTCTGGTCCATCAACTCGAAATCGGGTGCGGGGTCGCCCGTCTGGAATTGTTCAGCCGATACTGCCGTGCCAGCCAGAAGCAGCGCCATGGCAGACAGTACTGAGATGATTCGAATCATATTTTTATTCCTCGCCATCCAATCTTGGTCCGGTTCCGTTCATAATCTCGGCTACCGTGCGGCAGCTTAGCCGGGCAACCTATAATACGCGATACGCATGAAAATTCACGCGGAAGACATAAAAACTGGTCTGGTGCTGCCTGGCGGCGGTGCGCGTGGCGCGTTTCAGGTCGGCGTGCTGAAAGCAATCGCCGAATTGGTGCCGCCCGGCTGTATCAATCCTTTTCCCGTCATCAGCGGCACCTCGGCAGGCGCCATCAATTCCGTTGTCCTGGCCACCAAGGCGCGACGATACCGGGTAGCCGCGGCGGAACTGGAACGCGTCTGGGGCAACTTCAGGAGCGAACAGGTATTCCGTACCGACAGTCTGACCATGCTGAAGAGCAGCCTGCACTGGTTGACATCGATCGTCCTCGGCGGATACCTCGTCGGCACGCCGCGATCGCTTCTCGATAATGCGCCGCTCAGGGCGCTGTTGAGCCGCAATATCCGCTTTCCACGGATCCAGGCGTCGATCGAGGCCGGCTATCTCTTCGCCGTCGCCGTGACTGCGGCGGGCTACGGTTCGGCCAGGTCGACGTCCTTCTTCCAGGCGCCGCAAGGTGTGCAATCGTGGTCGCGTACGCGTCGCATTGGCCTCCGCCAATCGCTCAATCTCGATCACCTGATGGCGACCATCGCCGTGCCGATGATCTTTCCGCCGGTCAACATCGGCGGCGAATTCTTCGGCGACGGGGCGATGCGCGAGGCGACCCCGCTTAGCCCGGCGATTCACCTCGGCGCCGACAGGATCCTGGTCGTCGGAGTTCGCGACGAAACGGGGCATCCGAGCACCGATCCGCATCGTCAGCAGAGTTTCCCCAGTTTCACGCAAATTGCCGGCTACATGCTCGACACATTATTCCTGGATGGGCTGTACTCAGA
>JBFHXJ010000099.1:0-14179 GCA_041598995.1 Woeseiaceae bacterium
GCCGGTCCATGCGAACGATCGTCTGCAGCAGGACGTTCGCCCCATTCGTAATGTCGGCCGCGCTCGTGAACTCGGCCGGTGCGTGACTGATGCCGTCCTTGCTCGGTACGAATATCATGGCGACAGGGCCTATGTCCTTCAGGCTCTGCGCGTCGTGGCCCGCGCCGCTCGGCATGTGCATCGCGCGGAGTCCCAGCGCGTCGGCACTCTCCTGGATCATGCGCTTGATCCGTTCGTCGGTGATCGCCGCCGGTGACTCGTAATATTGCTCGATGGCGATGCCCGTATCCGTCTCCTCCCCGATACGCGCTGCGGCATTTCGCACGCGATCGAAGAGCTGATCGATCTTTGCCATGTCCAGGTCTCGGATTTCGAGGCTCAGGGTCACCTCGCCCGCAATGACATTCGGCGCACCGGGCAACGCCCGGATGCGGCCAACCGTCCCGACCTGACGCCCGGGTTCCGCCGTGATGATCTGGCGAACCTCGGTGATCAGCAGCGCCGCGGCGTAGAGCGCATCCTGGCGCTGGTCCATCGGTGTCGTCCCCGCATGGTTGGCGAAGCCGTCGATCGTGATGTTCCAGCGTCTGATGCCGACGATTCCCTCGACCACACCGATCGATATATTTTTCGCCTCGAGGAACGCGCCCTGCTCGATGTGCAGTTCGATGTAGCTCGACAAGTCGCCTCGTTGCCTTAAGTTTTCGGACAGCCGTTCGGGACTGCCGCCGATGTGTCGCAGGCCATCGCCGATGGTCTTGTCGCCGAGGCTCTGCAAATCGAGTTCTTTTTCCTCGACCGAACCGTTCCAGGAGCGACTCCCCGTCTTGCCGCCTTCTTCATTGGACCACACGACGATGTCGAGCGGATGATCGAGGGCGTACCCTGCTTCGTGAAGCGTGCGCGCGACTTCGATCGCGGACATCACGCCAACCACCCCGTCGTAATGTCCGCCGTTCGGCACGGTGTCGATATGAGATCCGGAAACGATGGGCTGAAGTCCCGCGACCGTACCTGGCCGTCGGCCCACCAGGTTGCCTGCAACATCAATGCGCGGCATCAGTCCCGCTTCCAGCATGAGCGAGGAGACGTAGGACAGGGCGATACGATTTGCATCGCTGAATGCGACGCGGGCCGAACCGCCGGTCTCACTCGAGCCGAAGGTCTTCATGTGCTCCATCGTCGCGTTCAGGCGCTCGCCGTTGACGCGGATATCGCTAAACGCCGGATCCTCCGACGCCGTGGCCGGATTGCCCACGGCGAGGATGATCAGGATCGAGATGGCTGCGATGTCATATCGCACGTTTGCGGTATCCCTGTGTCATTCTTGAACTGCGCAAAAACCGCTTAACCCGTGGGTCCCGATCGTCATTTAAACACATTATTGTCTTTCCGCTGTTGCTGGCAAACTTCATCACTCCGAATGCCTTTGTGGAGGCTGCCCGCTCGACCAGCTCGCGGGTGGCAAGCATGTCGGGACACAGGTGGGTTTGGGCCGGAACTTCGATGACGGCGGGATTTCCGGCGCGACGAACATCGTGAACGGTGCGCTCATCGAAGCCGCGACAGAGTGATGTTGGCACCGATTACCAATGTGATTTCAATGACAGTCCGATATCATTGATGCGAGCCTAACAAAAATAACGGGGGTCCATCGTGGGCGTATTCCATTCCCGACCTATGTCTGGCCTGCTTTCGGTTTTGTTGGCAGCCATGGTGTTTGCATTTCCGGCACTGGCCCAGGACGACGATAAGCAGATGATTCCGGCGCCGGCCCGCAAGCCCGGCGAAGGTGAGGGACCTTTCGATCGGCTGATCATCCGCGGCGCCACGCTCATCGACGGCACCGGCGCGCCGCCGATCGGGCCGGTGGACATCGTGATCGAAGGCAATCGCATCGTCGAGGTTGAGTCTGTCGGCTACCCGGGGTTGCCCATCGACGAGGAGAAACGCCCGAAAGACGCGACCCGTGAGATCGATGCGCACGGCTCCTGGGTCATGCCGGGCATCGTCGACATGCATACACACACCGGCGGCACCACCAAGGCGCCGGAGGCGGAATACAGTTACAAGCTGTGGCTGGGACACGGTATTACGACGGTTCGCGGCGTGCCGAGCGGCAAACTGGAGTTTTCGCTGTCGGAAAAGGCGCGCAGCGCCCGCAACGAAATCGTCGCACCACGGATCTTCTCCTACCATCGCATGGGTTCCGGGGAACGATACGAGGACGTGCAGATCCTGACGCCGCAAGAGGCGCGTGACTGGGTGCGATACGTTGCGCGGCAGGGCGCGGACGGCCTCAAGCTCGGCGCGTACCGCCCAGCTATCATGAAAGCGCTCATCGATGAAGCCAAGGCGCAGGGTCTCGGCACGACCGCGCACCTGGGGCAGCTGGGCGTCGCGCAGATGAACATGCTGGATGCGGCGCGCCTTGGCCTGGAGACCGCGACGCATTACTACGGCCTCTTCGAGGCGATGTACGAAGAGCACGACGTGCAGCCATGGCCTGCGGACATGAACTACAACAACGAACAACACCGCTTCGGCCAGGTCGCACGGCAGTGGAAGCTGATCGCCGGTCGCGGATCGGATAAATGGAACGCGTTGCTCGCAGAATTCCGGTCTTTCGACTTCACGCTCGACCCGACATTCACGATCTATTCGGCCGGTCGCGACGTCATGCGCGCGCGCAACGCCGATTGGCACGACATCTATACGTTGCCGACGCAATGGGATTTCTACACGCCGAATCGCGAGAGTCACGGCGCATACTGGTTTTACTGGACCACGGCCGATGAGGTCGCATGGAAAAACTTCTATCGTGTGTGGATGCAGTTTGTCAATGATTACAAGAATATGGGCGGCCGCGTCACAGTCGGGTCGGATTCCGGTTTTATTTACCAGCTCTACGGGTTCGGCACCGTGCTCGAAATGGAGATGCTGCAGGAAGCCGGGTTCCACCCGCTGGAGGTAATTCGCTCGGCGACGATGTACGGTGCAGAGGCGCTGCACAATCCGAAGGGCGAAGAAATTCGGTTCGGCGTCGTGCGTCCGGGCCTGCTTGCTGACCTCATCGTCATTGACGAGAGCCCCGTCGTGAACCTGAAAGTCCTGTATGGCACCGGGGCAGTCCGCCTGAACGACGAAAGCGGGCAACCCGAGCGCGTCGGCGGCGTCAGGTACACGATCAAGGACGGCATCGTTTACGATGCAAAGCAGCTCCTCGCCGACGTTGCCGCGATGGTTGAAAAGCAAAAGGCCGAACTCGGCAACCTGAAAAAATACTGATCATCAGATCGCAGGAGTGACTTTCTGTACAGGGATGTACTCATGTTGCTGCGCATATGGACGAGCAGGCAGCGACGAAGCCGCAAACGACTCATGCCTGTATCGCGGCTAAAGCCGTTCCCACAGTATTTTGTGTATATGTGGGAGCGGGCTACAGCCGCGACACCAAATCTCCCGTGGGAGCGGCTTCAGCCGCGATTCATTGATTGGCCGCGGCAGCGTGCAGGGCGTTGAACAGCAGCTTGTAAGTGCCTCTCGGCTGCCCGCGGAATTGCGGCCTGAAGCCGAACAGGATCACCTCACCGTCGCCGTGCGGCACGCGAGCCATCGCGGTCTTGGCGGCGATGTGTTCCGCACCGGTTGCCCAGCCGCTCATCAGGACGGCTTCCGCATCCTTGGCGTAATTGACGATGCTGTCGTAGCGCCGTTCGGACGGCACCTCGTGCAAAGGCCGGTCACCGCGCACGACTTCATGGCAATGTCGCTGGTTGAGGAGATCGTCGACACAACCGGCCTGGTCGAGCACATCGAACACCAGACCGTCGACGAAGTTGACCGCCACTTCCTCGGCCATGCCATACCCCAGCGGATTCTTCGTGTCGACGGTCGCGCGCAACAATGAACCCGGGATCGAAAAATCCTGTCCCGAGGCGCCCGCCACGACATTACGGACCGGCAGACCGAACAATTTCATGGCGAATCCGCTGGCATCGCCGAGCGTCACGATCGTACCGCCGGCCTGCACGAACGTCTGCAATGCATGGGCGCCCTCGAGTCCGAGGCCGCCGACGAACTCGTCGGGCATCGTGCCAGGCGCATGGCCGGTCAGGATCTTGTCGACGCTGTCCTTGAAATATACCCGCGCATCCGGGTGGGGAATGATGATCGCGTCGAATTGCCGGAGGTCGCCGTGGCGGATGTCCCGATCGCTCAGCGTGACGGGATCGAAGCCATATTCTTCCAGCAGCCAGCGTGTCCAGCCTTCGTCCATGAAGGGGACGTGCGACTTGTACAAACCGACTCTGGATTTCCGGAGGGCAGTCGTATCTGCAGATGGACGAGCGCCCAAGCCGACGAAGTCGATGCCGAGGGATTGCGCGAGCGCCTCGACCCGTTCGGCGGTTTCCTGGCCGGACGATGCGATGACGAACGTGCCTGCATCGAATGTGTTGCGCCCTGCGCGAAACGGCTCGTTCGTCCAGAAGACTTTTTCGCCGGCACCGAGCAGGGAATTGACCGCCTTGACGCTCGTATTTTGTGCGTGACTCAATGCATAGCCGTAACGGGCATTGCCCCTGACGCTGCCCGCGGCGAAGCTGATCATGCCTTCGAGCCGGCTCACGTCGACGTCGATTTCCGCGCTGATGTGATCTACCTGCACGCCCATCTGCATCGGTAATGTCCAGCCCGCGATGTCGTACGGTGGTTTGCTCTGTCCGCCCGGGTCGAGCCGCGTGTCGGGATAGGTCTGTTTTTCAAGCAGGTCGATGATGTATGGCCTGAATGCCTGCGCTGCGTCGATGACGAAAGAACCCGCCGAATAGCGATTGCCGCCTGCCCGGAATGCCGCATTCGCGCGATCGATCTCAATGCCACCCTCGAGTAGCAGGTTGACGAGATTGACGGCCTCGTCCGCATGTCGTTGATCCGCCGGTATGACGTAATATCTGGTTCCGCTCTTGCCCGCCGCGATCGCGTCGCGTCCCATGCGGTAGATGTTGGTCAGCCATTTGAGCCGCGAATCCGACGCAGCGCGCAAAACGGCTATCGATCCGGTCACCATGAATTTGACCGGCTCCCTGAAATGCGATTCCCCACCGGGCCATGGATAAGGATAGAGCACGCGTGCATCGGGGACGCCGCTGACTTCTTCCTCGACCACGATGCCGGCGGCACCCGGATTCGCGCGCAGCGCGATGGTCTTGGGAAAGACTTTCGGGTCATAGAAGCGGGGCGACGGCGAATCGTGACCCGTTTCCGTCAGAATACCGATCATGTTGTGAAAATACGGGACTGTGCGCATGCCACCGTTCCACCACATGGAAAAACCGACGTCCGATATCGCGCCGGGCATCTTCTCGAGCGCAAAGCGATTGCCCATCGCGCTGCCGATTTCGTTCAGACCGGTCGTGACTCCCGGATGGATGATCGGGTTGACCGGGTCGGAGTAGGGCGGGATGACGATGCGGGCATAACCCGGCGAGCTCTGGTGCTGGTTGTACACGATCTGCGGATACCATTCGTTGTACAGGACTTTTGCCACGGCCTTCGATTCCGGCATGTTGTTCATGAAGAAGTCGCGATTGTTGTCATGGCCGACGTAATGATGGTAGAGCTCGGGCGGGTCGGTCTGTTCGTACGGCGTGCCGAGCTGGCGCTCGTACCACTTGCGCACGATTTCGAGCCCGTCGGGATTCATGACCGGCATCAGTAGAAAGATCACGTTGTCGCGAATGGCGCGCATCTCGGTCGATTCCTCGGTCGCGACACGATAGGCGAGCAGCGTCGTCATCTGACCGTGCGCCAGTTCGGTGGCGTGAAGCCCGCCGTCGATCCAGACCACCGCCTTGCCTTCGCTGGCCAGCGCATCGGCGGTTTCCGCGTCGACGCGAGCGCGCGCCAGCCGTTCGCTGATGGAACGGTAGCGATCGAGGTTGGCAAGATTCTCGGCACTCGAAATCGTCAGGAGATAGAGTGGCCTCCCCAGTGCGGATTGCCCGATTTGCCGCAACGCCACACGATCGCTGCCGGAAGCGAGCTGTCGATAAAATCCTTCCATCTGTTCGTAGCTGGCAAGCTTGTAGTCGTCTCCCGGCTCGAAACCGAAGTATTGTGCTGGCGTTCGTGGCTCCGCCATCGCAACGGCTGTGGCAAATATGAAAGCAAAGACGGCAGGGCGGGTCGGGGTCGGGAATCTCATGCGGGCGCTTCCTTTTGTATCGTTATTAGAGATTTTTCTGCGATCAGCGATTTTCGCCTGGACGCAGGAATTCTAACGGAATCCCGCAACATTGGCGCAGTGCGCGGCACCGCAATGCATGGTTAATTCGAGGGAAACCGGTACCATTCGATGCGCGAGATCCAATCCGGTTCCAGGTGCAGCCTGATGACGAGGTCAGTCGAGATCGATACGCAAGCGATACAATTTGGACGCCGACCATCGAGAGGCGTCGTCATGGCGCTGTGCCTGGGGTTGACCATGACGGCAACGCCGGATGTGCTCTGGGCGGACGAAGCATTGATCGCCGTCGCTACCAATTTCGTCGAGGTGATGGAACGACTCGAGGCCGAGTTCGAGCGAAACAGCGGGCACGAACTGACACTGGTTGCGGGTTCGACCGGCAAACTGTATGCGCAGATCGTGAACGGCGCACCGTTCGACGTTTACCTGGCAGCCGACCAGGAGCGGCCGCGCCTGCTCCAGGAGGCGGGGCTTGCCGTCGTCAATTCGCGTTTTACCTATGCTGTCGGTCGCCTCGTGTTGTGGAGCGCGGCGCCGGACCGGGTTACCGGCGCGACGACATTGCGCCAGGGCGGCTTTCGCAAGCTTGCGATCGCGAATCCGGCGCTCGCACCTTACGGCGCCGCGGCACGGCAGACGCTCGAGGCACTCGGACTTTACGATGAATTGCAGGAGCGCCTGGTCGTCGGCGAAAACGTGGGACAGGCGTTTGCCATGATAGCGACGCGCAATGCGGAGCTGGGATTCGTTGCGCTGTCCTACGTCGTCAGTCCGCGAAACGAGCTGCGTGGCAGTCACTGGGAGGTACCGCAGGCGTATTACGGACCGATCCGCCAGGACGCCGTACTCATCACGCGCGCCGCTGACAACGCGGCCGCGGTCGCCTTGCTCGGCTGGTTGCAAGCCGATGAGGCACACACCATCATTGAAAGTTTCGGCTACGGCGTGGAGTAATCGTGCCGGAATTATCACCACTCTGGGTCACGCTGCACCTTGCCGCCGTCACGACGGTCATCCTGCTGCTCATCGGCACACCGCTGGCCTGGTGGCTGGCGCGAACGCGCTCGCGCATCAAACCGGCCGTGGAAGCGATTACGGCCCTGCCGCTGGTCCTGCCGCCGACAGTCCTGGGCTTTTACCTGCTCGTCATACTGAGCCCCGGCGCACCAGTCGGCGCGTTTTGGGTGTCCGTGACTGGCGATGCGCTGACGTTTTCCTTCGCCGGCCTCGTCGTCGCATCCGTGCTTTACTCGCTACCATTTGCCGTGCAGCCTCTCGAGAGCGCTTTCGAATCCGTCGGGCCAGCACCCATCGAAACGGCGGCCAGTCTCGGCGCATCGCCCTTTGACGCGTTCTTCAACGTCGTCGTGCCGATGTCGGTTCGCGGCTTCGTAACAGCCGCCGTGCTCACGTTCACGCATACGCTGGGCGAGTTCGGTGTCGTATTGATGGTCGGCGGCAATATCCCGGGGGAGACGCGCGTACTGTCGATTGCCATTTACGAGCACGTCGAAACGCTGCAATACGGCGAAGCGCACATACTGGCGGGCGGACTCCTGATTTTCTCGTTCCTGGTGCTCGTGCTCGTTTACGGCATTAACCGTGAAAACCCGTTGCATGTCCGTTGAACGACTCAAGGTGTGCGTAGTGCTCGGGTTCGGCGCGTTCGAGCTGAACGTCGACGAGGAGATAGCACTCGAGGGCGTCACCGCTGTTTTCGGTCCGAGTGGCAGCGGCAAGAGCACCCTCTTGCGCACGATCGCCGGATTCACAACACCGCACAAGGGTCTTATTCGTTGCGGGGAGGATCTGTGGTTCGACAGCGAAGCGCGGATCGACGTCGCGCCGCACAACCGGGCGGTCGGGTTCATGTTTCAACACACCTGCCTGTTCATGCATCTGGACGTCGCCGGCAATCTCGATTTTGCGAGCAAACGCCGGCGTCGGCAGCGACCCCGCATTGCACAGGCGGATGTCATTGCCGCACTCGACCTGGAGCCATTGCTCGACAGGCGCGTCGCTTCGCTGTCCGGGGGAGAGCGGCAGCGTGTCGCGCTCGGGCGCACCTTGCTTAGCGACCCGCGATTGCTGATGCTCGATGAACCGCTCGCCGCGCTCGATCGCGAGCGCAAAGCAGAAATCATTCCGTACCTGGAGTCATTGCCGCGGCGATTCGATATCCCGACGCTTTACGTCAGTCACGATGTCGACGAAATCATCGAGCTCGCGGATCGCGCGCTGGTATTGGCAGAAGGGCGCGCCCAGTTGCACGGATCGATTGCCGACGCAGTGGACTGGCTCGACCTGCAGGCGACGGCGAGCCGCTACGATGCCGGCGCGCTGGTCGAAGGCCGGATTTCGAGGCACGATTCCCGACTCAAGGTCAGTTACGTCGATCTCGGTGGCGATATGCTGATGATGCCACTGGTCGAAAGCCTGGCACCCGGCCAGCCGATCAGGCTCAGGATTCGCACCCGGGACGTCGCATTGGCAACCCGCGAGCCCCAGGGACTGAGCATCCGCAATGTGATCCCGGGTCGCCTGCTCGCGATCAGTGATGAAGCCAATACCGGCTTCATCGAAGCTACGGTCGAGACCAAGGGTGCCAGGATACGGGCGAGGATTACGCAAGCGGCCGCCGAGGACCTGCAACTCGAAGAAGGAATGCCCGTATTCGCGCTCGTCAAAAGCGTGAGCTTCGAACGCGGCGGATGAGACTGGAACGGAAATTCAGGTTTCGTCGAAAGTCAACACGAAGGAAACCGGAACCGCCTTGCTGATGCTGGGCAGATTGGCTATCTGTCGCAGCGCCTCGATACCCTCGACCAGGTCGACGCTGGCGGCGTTGACGATGACCGGCTTGCGGCTCGATACCATCAACTTGTGATCACCGAGTCGTGCGACGGTAATTTCTGCGGGATATTCGACTTTCTGTTTGCGAAGTTCCAACCAGAAATTCGTATTCATGACGACGCTGTCACCGGGCTCGAGGGCGCCGAGCGACTTCGTGTCGATGTTCGCCGTGATCGAAGCGGTCGGGAACAGTTCGGTCTGGAACAGCATTTCCCGCATGCGCTCGTCCCGAATAGGAATCAGCGTGTCGACGCTTGCCAGTTGAATGATCACGGAAACGTGCCCATTCCCCGAGACTTCGCCTGACATCTCGGTGAACCGGTGTACCTCGCCTGCATCGCCGGCTTTTACCGATACGAAACTTACCTGAGATGAGTCGTTGTCGAGCGTCCACGCGGCAAGACTAGTCGCCGGCGACAAGATCAAGGCAATCATCAAGGTCTTAGCTGTTTTCATCTTTTTACCCAATCTCTGGATTTCATTCCCGCTCCGGAATGACTGTGAAGAAAAACTCGCCGGTGGAGAAATGTGAGTCGGCGGCGATGCATCGCCACAGCAGGTAATACTCTCCCGGTGGCAGCGGGTCTGAGATTGCTATTTCGAATGACCGGGCCACCTTTTCCGCGTCAAACTCGAGCTCGATGACTTCGCCTTCGAGCGTCTTTTCGTCGGCGCTGACGCCTTCGATCGTGTGGAGTTCGACGCCGGTCAGCGTGACCTCGTTGTCGAATTCAAGGACGAGCGTGTGCGGCGATGCGACGACATCGCCGTCGGGGGGTACGGTCGACGTCATCTTCGCGTGTGCGAATGCAAGACCGGCCAATACGGTTGCCAGGACAGGTAACATGGCAAGAAACTGTTTCAATTCGGACACCCCGGCTTTCTCTTTTGAAAACGCTCGGCACGGGCAAGAATAGACCATCGTGACGACGCTGCCTATGCCGGTCGCGGTCGGCGACTCAGGCCGGGCGGGGAATTCCCTGGATCGGTGGCGGTCAAACAGGGCATCTGCCGAATGCCCCGGCCGATGGCGGGGATTGAACATAAATTGCTGTTTTTCCTGAACTTTTCAGGCAAAATGGCCATCAGAACAGACGGGGGCGGCATGGCATCCGAGCGCAACGACATGAAACGGCGCGAGTTTCTCACCGCCGTGGGCCGCGCCGTCGGCAGTTCCGCGATGTTGCGAACGATGGCAGCGATGGGTATAGGCACCACGCTTTCCGCCTGCGGTTCTTCCTCCGCCGCGCCGGGCTCTTCGCCGAACCCGCCACCACCTCCGCTACCGCCGCGCATGCAGTCGCCCCGCCCGGGTGACTGGCCGGCCAACGTTGGGGCGGGCAAGACGGTGATTATCCTCGGCGGCGGAATCGCCGGCATGAGCGCGGCATACGAGATGGCGAGGCTCGGTTACAGCTGCACTATCCTCGAAGCGACCGCTCGCGCCGGAGGTCGAAATCGCACGCTCCGCGCCGGTGACATAGCGTTGGAAATCGATTCCATGCAGGCATGTACCTTCGATGCCGATTCCGACCTGTACTTTAACCCCGGCCCGGCACGCATCGCACACCACCACGAATTCCTGCTGGGGTACTGTCGTGAATTCAGCGTCGCGCTCGAGACGTTTACGAACGACAACCGTGCCGCATTGCTGCACTCGGCGAACGCATTTGGCGGCCAGCCCGTCATCGCCCGCCGTATTCACGCGGATTCACGCGGCCATATCGCGCGTCTCCTGGCGACAGCCGTCAATCAGGGTGCGCTCGACCAGGAATTGACGGCGGCTGACAAAACCAACATCCTCGCCATGCTACGGGGTCTCGGTGACCTGACCGCGATTTTCAATTACGCCGGCACTTCGCGCGCGGGGTTTCCGGGCCAGGAAAACGCGGGCAGCCGGCAGCGCGGTGAGCTCGTCACGCCTTTTCAATTGCAAGAGTTGCTGGCCAGTATTTTCTGGCAGAACCGGCAGGATTTTGCGCATGGCCTCGACCAGCAGCCGACGATGTTACAGCCTGTCGGGGGCATGGACCGCATTGCCGTTGCCTTCGAAGCGCAGATTGCGCAGGACATTATCTACGATGCGATCGTCACCGAGATTCGCAAGATAACGGACGGCGTGCGTATCGTCTACGACCGGCTCGGCACGCCGCTTTCGATGGATGCCGACTATTGCATCTGCACGATTCCGGCGACGGTATTGGCTGGCATCCCCAGCGACATCGCCGCGAGCCACCGGACTGCCATCGCAAACTTCTCCTATTCGTCGGCGGCGAAGATCGCGTTTCAGTCGCGCCGCTTCTGGGAGCAGGATCACAACATATACGGCGGTATATCGTGGACGACACAGGACATCACGCAGATCTGGTATCCCAATAACGGCTTTGGCCAGACAGACGGTGTCATCGTCGGGTCTTACATTTTCGGCGGACCGGCCGGCGACAACTTCGCCAGCCGGACGCCGCAATCCAGAATCGATACGACTGCCGCGCAGGCGAACGTGCTGCACCCGGAGTTCGTGACGGAAGCGAGTCGCGGCATCAGCGTCGCCTGGCCGAAGGTGCCGTTTCAGCTCGGCGCCTGGGGCGTGTCCGATCCGGGTATCCTGCTGACCCCGGACGACAACATCTTCTTCGCCGGCGAGCATCTGAGCATTCTGCAGGGTTGGCAGGAAGGCGCGATCCTCTCGGCCTATCACGCGATCGACCTCGTCGTGCAACGCGACACCGCATAACGATTCACGGGACGCACAGTCTGTGTATCATGGAACTTCGGTAAAGCCGGGGACAGAACGATCCTTGAATTCGTCGCAATCCTGATCGTGGTCGTCGCCGCCGTCTGGGTGGTTGCGGTGTTTTTCCTGTCTGCGCCCGATCATTCGCAATTCGACCAACCGCAGCCTGAATTGCACCGCGGCCGATCCACGGTGAGTGCCGAGATTCGCGAGGTCGTGCGCCTCATCGGAGCAATGCAGCACGAGCTGCGCGGCGTATCAAGACACAAACGCATCATGAGACTTCGCCAGATATTCGACGAAGGCTTTACAGGGTCGCCTGCCACCGCAGAGGCGCTCGGCGTAGAGATCACGGCGACTGATGCAGACGGCGTCGCAGCCGAGTGGGTGGTAGCGCCGGGCGCCCGAAGCGACCGGCGGCTCCTTTATATACACGGTGGTGCATTCGCCATCGGCAGCCCGACGAGCCACCGCATGATCACAGCGGCATTGACCAGCACCTGTGGTGTTTCGGTGTTGGCCATCGACTATCGTCTCATGCCGGAAAACTTTCGCAGGTTTGCGATCCGCGATTGCCAGAGGGCTTACGACTATATGCTCGCTCGCGGCCCGGCGGAGCCGGGCGATGCCGCTGACGTTTTTGTGGCCGGCGATTCCGCGGGCGGCAATCTGACGCTCATGCTATCGGCGTGGGCGAGAGACCAGGGGCGGCGGAGAATGAATGCAGTCGTCGCGTTTTCACCGTCGACGGATTCGACCCTGTCGAACCCGAGCCTACGCAGGAACGTGAAGACGGACCCGTTGCTCGGTCCCGGGCTGGGTCCGCTCGCCGATTTGCCGGGTCCGGTCCGCGCGTGGCTGGCCACACTGACGGGCCCGCTGAATCCACGCAGTCCGCTCATGTCCCCCCTGTTCGGAGATCTTCGTGACTTGCCACCGACACTCGTACAGGCGAGCGACTGCGAGATGCTCTTCGACGATGCGCTGCGCTACGTCAACAAGGCCAGGGCTCAGGGTTCCCCGGTATCGCTCCAGGTTTGGCCCGATATGGTGCACGTCTTTCAGATGTTCCAGCACGTCTTGCCGGAAGCCCGGCTCGCGATCGACGAGGTCGCGACGTTCATCGCGGCCAACAGCTCGTCCGCCGGAATTCGGAAGGTTGCCGAAGGTTGACCGTGGGCGCGGCCTCCATGGGAGCCGCTCCCGCTCTGTCCGCGTGTCTGTCAGTCGGCAGCCGGTTGCCGATGCTCCTTCATCAGTTCCTGCTGCAGCTGCTGCGGCACTTCCGCGTAATGGCTGAAGTCCATCGTGAAGCTGCCTTCGCCGCCGGTGAGAGACTTCAGCCGGGAATGATAGGCCTGCACTTCCTTCAGGGGCGCCTTGGCCGAAATGGCCATCAGGTTGTCGGAAGCTACGTCGGTACCGCTGACGATGCCGCGCATGCCCGCCACGTCGCCGGTGACGCCTCCGACTGCGTCGCCGGGAACCGTGAACGTGACGTCGACGATGGGCTCCATGACGATCGGCGACGCATTTTGAACGGCTTCGAGGAATGCCTTCTTGCCGGCCTGGACAAAGGCGATTTCCTTCGAGTCGACCGAGTGGTGCTTGCCGTCGTAAACCGTGACTTTGATGTCCTGCATCGGGTAACCGGAAATGGCGCCCGCCTGCATCACCTGGCGAACCCCCGTCTCGACCGCAGGGATGAACTGCGACGGTATCGACCCGCCGACGACTTCGCTCTTGAACTCGAAGCCGCCACCGGGCGGCAACGGTTCGATCCGCAGGTAGACCTCGCCGAATTGGCCTGCGCCGCCGGTTTGCTTCTTGTGCCGGTGATGGCCCTGGGCATTCGTCCTGATCGTCTCGACGTAGGCGATGGATGGCAGCGACGTGGCGACCCTGAGTCCGTAACGGTCTTCGATTTCCTCGAGTACCGCACGCAGATGCTGTTCGCCGAGGCCCCGTAACACGACCTCGTTCAGGATCGTATTGTGCTCGACCTTGAGCGACGGGTCCTCGGCCTCCATCGCGTGCAAGGCATCAGAGGTCTTTTGTGCGTCGGCATCGTTGGTCGGCCTGATCGCCAGTCCGAACATCGGTCGCGGCAGCCGCTGATGTTTCAGGCGGAAGTTGTCCTCGTCATGCGAGTCGTGCAAGACCGCGTCGTAATGGACTTCGTCGACCCGAGGGATTGCACAGATATCACCTGGCACCCCGACATCCATCTTCTTGTGATCGGCGCCGTTGAGTTTCAGAAGCTGGTTGACCTTGATCGGCTTGCGCGCGTCACCGACGTACAACTGGTTACCCGACTTGATCGATCCCTGGTAGATGCGAAA
>JBFHXJ010000100.1:0-13516 GCA_041598995.1 Woeseiaceae bacterium
AATGACCAGCCGCAATGTCAAACGAAGGTGCCTGGTTGGTGCGAATTGATCTTTAGTGGGTAACTTTTCGAACCACGCTGACCAGCTGCAATGAAAAACGAAGCTGAGTGACAGGTGAAGATTTATCTTTAGCGCTTGAATATGAGGACTGCAGTGATCGTCCACCAGGCAGAACGAAGAGGACCGGTCGGGACGAATCGATCCTCATGATCAATTAGAAAAACGAAACAAAAAGTGTTGAATCACATTCCAGTGGGCCTCTAGCTCAATTAGGCAGAGCAACGGACTCTTAATCCGCAGGTTCGGGGTTCGATTCCCCGGGGGCCCACCAACTTCAACTGACCATGTATTTCGTGTTGGCGTTTTTCGCGGCCATCACGCGGGTTCCTGCGCAAGAATACATAACACATTATGGACGATCGCCGGACTGACATTGTCAATCTCTTGTGTAAGTTTCAAGATTTGGATTCCAGGTCATCAGCATGAGGTTGTGAATCGTCCCCGTGCTTTCAACTTTTGTTAAACCGTATTCTTCGAGGTACACAACTCCAAACTTTCACGTAAAGGAAACTTGTGAAGTCATGTTCAATTCGGCGGATTGCAGTCGTCTCGTTTCAGCGTGCCATTTTCATATCCTCTTCCCGGTGATGCGTTGAGGTAGTTCAGCCTGATCCTTTGATACACAGTCCTCTCGATGCCGGCCGGGATCGTCCATATTCGAAACTGCTATGAGCCGCGCAGGCGTGTCGGCAGCGGGCCATGCCCGAGGAGATTCTCCGGCCGAACAGGCGAGGCGGTCGACATTACCTGGTCATCTGCCGGTGGTCGTTGCTATCCAGGAGAAATATGCTAGAAATAGATGCGGGCGTTGAGAATTATTGACTATAGTGGAAATAATTGTTCGATGCGCGGTTGTAGGTGGAATGTACGGACGTGCTTCAATCACGATTTATCCTGCAAATCAGTGGACCGGGTATAGACGGTATCCTGAGTTATCGTCTGCCATTTTCAAGGAGAGTGGTCGGTCGTTCCAACGCGGGCGGATCTGACATCAAGGTTTTCGATGACTTTGCTGCGCCACGTCACTGTGCCTTTGATTGGGACAGTGACATGAAATGTCACAAGTTGACGGTGCTCGGTGTGAACGGATTACATATCAACGATCAACTCGTCTCAGATGACGTCGAGCCACAAGTGCTCAAGAACGGTGACGTCATTCGAATCGGTGAGACGGTATTGATTTATGCGGAAGAAAGTCCGGACTCGACGACTGCGCTGCACTGAGCTCAATTTTATTTTTTTCTTAACTCCTGGCTTCTACCAACCCGAATCCTCGTCGTGATCGACGAGCCGTGTGTCCAGTTTTTCTTCGCCCGCGAACTGCGTCATGATCACTTGCTGCGTCGACTTTGAAACGCCATCGATGTACCGAAAGTCGGTGGTGCCGTTGATGCCCATGTCGACATAGGTCCAGACGGTGCCGTTGGGATCGACGCCCTGTGACAACAGTCTCTGGTCGTAATTGCCGTACTTGACGGTGGCGCGATACTCGCCCTGTTCGAATATTTCGAAAGTGCAGCAGACATCGTCCGTTGTGAGCATTTGTACGGCCTGGCCGTTGTCTGTGATCGCAAGTGATGTGCCTTCAGTATCGCTCCAGATTTGCAAGTCGCCCAGCTGGTGAACGCGAGTCCAGTCGGATTCGAGCGGGCCATGTATTGCGAACGCGTTATAGAATTCTTCTTTGGCTCGTACTGATTCAATGACACGGTCCGGACTGTGGAGGAGCCAGGCAACAGCCCACACAACACCTGTCGATGCTGCACCTGCTGCGAACCACGTCAATCGTGTAGTCATCAAACTATTCCACCACGGTCATAGCCGGACCGGGGTCGTTATCAACCCTAGCCGTTTACCTCCCCGATTCCGCTGATCGACCTCTCAGAACCGAAAGGCCGCGTGTTGTTATTGAATGAGACCGACTTGGCGTGCGAAAAATTTCACTTAATACGCGCTGCAGGTCACAGTTTTTCAACGTTTGTGTGCACTTGTCGGAATTCCTTACAGTTGGAGACGCGTGATCAGCAGATCGCGGCGGTATCCGCCCGATTTGTCAGGAATCCGGCGACCCGGCGGAATGACCGTGTGACTCGCGTCACAGTATTTCCGACTTAGCGTCGGATGTTTTGACGGTTCTTAACATTACATTTGTAAATATCTGATTTTAAAAGAGCATCAAACTGGCATGGCACTTGCCTCATAGCTGCCATGACTTCCTTACTGCGCTGCGTCCTTTCCGCCCTGGTCGTGCTGCTTGCCGTCTCATCCGGCAGCGCAATAGCAGGCCAGTTCGATTTCGTCGTCAACGGCCGTTCCTACCACGTCAATTCCGAATACGACTGGAACGAAAACAATTTCGGTTTGGGATTGGAGTACCAGTTCGATACCTCGTCCCCCTGGATCTGGACATTGCACGGAAACGCGTTCCTCGACAGCCGTAACAACATGTCCTACATGGCGGGCGGCGGCCTGAAGCGACGACTCTATCAGTCCCTGAGTCCGGCCGGTTATTACTTCGATGCGGGACTGGTCGCCTTCGTGATGTCTCGAGCCGACTTCAACGACTATCTGCCGTTTCCCGGTGTCCTGCCGACCGTGTCGTTCGGCATGAAGAACCTCGGCTTCAACATTTCCTACGTGCCGCAATTCGTGGTGCGTGACATTGCCAATGCCAAAATGCTCGATCCGAACGTGCGTGGCGTGTTCTTTCTGCAGATGAAGTTCGGTCTCACCAACCCGTCACATTAGCCTGTCGTCGCCTCATCGCAAGCGGCCTGTCCGGCAAAGTTGCTGGCTCGGCCGCTTCCGATTTCAATGGTCGTTGCGTTGGATTCGCGGTCCGATACTGCGGAGGTTTCCTGGATATTCCGGATTTTTGCCCAATTATTTCGCGGTATACTACGCGCCCTGAAAGGGCAGCGGGCTCGTACGCGAAAGTGGCGGAATTGGTAGACGCGCTGGCTTTAGGTGCCAGTGGGGCAACCCGTGAGAGTTCGAGTCTCTCCTTTCGCACCAGGTTTCACTGGCTACTATATCTCATTGAAATTTAGGAGATTGTCGGGCGAATGCGAATTGCCCGGGGTCGCAACGGGGCAGGAACAAAGGATTTCTGATGCAGGTCACGGTCGAAGCAACGGGTACACTCGAGCGGCGCATGCGCGTCGAGTTGCCGGCCGAGCGCGTGGAAAAAGAAATCGAGGCACGCTTAAAGAGCGTCGGCAAGACGGCCAAGATCAAGGGATTTCGTCCCGGCAAGGTGCCTGCCAAGGTGGTGCGGCAGCGCTACGGCACGCAGGTCAGGCAGGAAGTGCTGGCCGACCTGATGGGACAGAGTTACCGCGATGCGGTGGCACAGGAAAACCTGAATCCCGTCGCACACCCGAGGATCGAACCGGACACGTCGAAAAAAGGGGACGGATTCGCGTTCATCGCCACCTTCGAAGTGCTGCCGGAGATCAAGCTCGAAGGGCTCGACAAGATCGAAGTCACGCGTCCCGACGTCGAGATCACCGACGCGGACTGCGACGACATGATCGAGAACCTGAGGAAGCAGAAGGCGACCTGGAAAACCGTCGAGCGCGCATCGAAAGAGCACGACCGTGTCATCGTCGACTTCTCCGGGGAGCTCAATGGCGAGCCGGTCGAAGGCGGCGTCGGGAAAGACGTGCCCATCGTGCTTGGCCTGGGCCAGATGCTGCCGGATTTCGAGAAAAACCTGATCGGGGTCAGCGCCCAGCAGGAGAAATCGTTCAAGGTCAAGTTCCCGAAGGACTATCACAACGACAAGCTCGCCAAGAAATCCGTGGATTTTACGGTCAAAGTGCATCGGGTCGAGGAGGAGGAGCTGCCGCCGCTCGACGACAGCCTGGCCGAGATGTACGGCATCGAGGAAGGGGGTCTCGAGAAACTGCGCAAGGATGTCGTCGAGAACATGGAGCGTGAGGCAGACCAGAAGATACGCAACGACATCAGGGAACAAGCGATGACCGGAATCCTGAATGCGAACCCGATCGAGGTACCGAGTGCCCTGGTACACCAGGAAGCGCACCGGATGCAGCAGGACGCCATGCGCCAGCTGGGCATCACGGATCGCGAAAAGGCCCCGCCGGTGGATGAATTCAACGAGGGCGCGGAGAGCCGCGTCCGGCTGAGCCTTTTGATACAGCAACTGGTCATCGACAACGCCATCGAACTGGACAGCGATCGCCTACGGCAGCGAGTCGAGCAGATTTGCGCAGGTTACGAGAATTCGGACGAGATGGTCGCGCAGTATCTCGGCAACCCGCAGGTCATGTCGCGCATCGAGCCCATGGTTCTCGAGGAGCAGGCCGTGGAATGGATAATCCAAAACGGTGTCGAAAAGAAAAAGAAGATCGGCTTCAAGGAATTCATGAAGCCGTAACCTTAGTATTGGTAGCGAATTTTCATAAAGAACGAAGACAGGTAGTTTGATGAGTGCAAAAGCATTGAATCTGGTTCCGATGGTGGTCGAACAGACGGCCCGCGGCGAACGCGCCTACGATATTTATTCGCGATTATTGAAGGAAAGGCTCGTTTTCATCGTCGGCCCGGTCGAGGACCAGATGGCGAATCTGGTGGTTGCCCAGCTCCTTTACCTCGAATCCGAAAACCCGGAGAAGGATATCCAGCTGTACATCAACTCGCCCGGTGGCACCGTGAGCTCGGGGTTATCGATCTACGACACGATGCAGTTCGTGAACTGTAACGTCTCGACGATCTGCATTGGCCAGGCGGCCAGCATGGGTGCGCTCCTGCTGGCTGGTGGTACCCAAGGCAAGCGCTATGCGCTGCCGCATTCGCGCATCATGGTGCATCAGCCCAGTGCCGGCTTTCAGGGCCAGGCGACCGACATCGACATCCATGCCCGGGAAACGCTCGAATTGAAGCGCAGACTCAATGAAATTATGTCGCGTCATACCGGTCAAACGCTGGAGCGGATCGAGAAGGACTTGGAAAGGGATAACTTCATGAGTGCTGTGGCCGCCGTAGAATATGGGCTTATCGATACGGTGCTCGAGCGGCGGACCGAAATGGCACCGGCGAAAAAGGATGAAACTGATTGATAATCAGCTACTTATAAGGACAATCGGCGCATATGAGACGTGGCGCTTTGCACCCCCAAGAGTCGCGTGTTATATAAACAGTCGGCCGTAACAGACTGATTTTAAATAAACCGAGGCAGATAGCTGATGAGCGATGAATCCCGCGGCAAGAATGAGGATGGCAAGCTTCTGTATTGCTCATTCTGCGGTAAGAGCCAGCACGAAGTTCGCAAGCTGATCGCGGGGCCCTCGGTATTCATTTGCGACGAATGCGTCGAACTCTGCAACGACATCATCCGCGAGGAGCTCGAGGATGCCGGCGAACAAGGCCGCGACGCATTGCCGAAGCCGCACGAGATCAAGGCGGTCCTCGATGAATACGTCATCGGCCAGCAGCGCGCGAAGAAGGTGCTGTCCGTTGCCGTATACAACCATTACAAGCGTCTCGACGATCGCGCCGGCGATCGCAAGGACGACATCGAGCTTGCCAAGAGCAATATCCTGCTGATCGGCCCGACCGGTTGCGGCAAGACGCTGCTCGCCGAGACTTTGGCGAGGCTGCTGAACGTTCCGTTTACGATCGCCGATGCGACGACGCTGACCGAGGCGGGTTACGTCGGCGAGGATGTCGAGAACATCATCCAGAAGCTCCTGCAGAAGTGTGACTACGACGTAGACAAGGCGCAGACGGGCATCGTCTACATCGACGAGATCGACAAGATCTCCAGGAAGTCGGATAACCCCTCGATTACCCGGGACGTGTCGGGTGAGGGCGTGCAGCAGGCACTGCTGAAACTGATTGAAGGCACGATCGCCTCGGTTCCGCCGCAGGGCGGCAGGAAGCATCCGCAACAGGAGTTCCTGCAAGTCGATACCGGCAATATCCTGTTTGTCTGCGGCGGCGCGTTCGCCGGGCTCGAGAAGATCATTATGGACCGCTCGTCGAAGAGCGGCATCGGCTTCGTGGCCGATGTGAAGACCGGTGACGACGACCAGAATATCGGCGAACTGTTGCAGGACGTCGAGCCGGAAGACTTGATCAAGTATGGCCTGATACCGGAGTTCGTCGGTCGACTGCCGGTCGTGGCGACGCTCGAGGAGCTCGACGAGGATGCGCTGGTCAGCATCCTGTTGGAGCCCAAGAACGCGCTGACGAAACAGTATCGGAAACTTTTTGACATGGAAGGCGTGGAGCTCGAATTCCGCGACGACGCATTGCGCGCGGTCGCGAAGCGGGCGATGAAGCGCAAGACGGGCGCGCGGGGCTTGCGCACGATCCTTGAAAGTGTGCTTTTGGATACGATGTACGATCTGCCGTCATCGGCCAGCGCCAAAAAAGTCGTTCTGGATGAAGCGGTTGTGGTGGGGGAGACCAAGCCGTATGTCATCCACGAGTCCGAGGAAGCGCCGACCGTTAATATGGAACGCGAGCGGCGGCCCACGGGCTCCGATCGCTAGATTCGCGGTTCAGCGCGGCAGAAGCTTGCCCGCCGTGCCGGTCCTTGCCGTCCCTTTTCAGCTTGGGTAGACGGGGCGGTTTCGGACTACGCGTCATGATGAGGTTGTGGGAATCGGTGCAAATCGCCGGTGCGCGTCTATAGACTGCGTTGACCCGGGTTCCGGTTGATTTCGGCCAAACCGGACGCATCTCCCATGTCCTGGAGACTAATACCCGGCCTTTGAATCGAGGGATATATCTGTGTCAGAAAACGATCTCACAATCGGAATGGAATTGGACGATAACGCGGAAAGCCTGAGCGGTACGCCCGTGCTGCCATTGCGCGATGTCGTCGTGTATCCGCACATGGTGATCCCGCTCTTTGTCGGGCGCGACAAGTCCATCGTCGCACTCGATCGCGCGATGAACACCGGCAAGAAGATTCTCCTGGTGGCCCAGCAAAAGGCCGATCTCGACGATCCGCAGCCGGAAGACCTGTACGAAGTCGGCACGCTCGCGACGATACTGCAGCTTCTGAAGTTGCCCGACGGCACAGTCAAGGTGCTGGTCGAGGGCGGCGAGCGCGCCTCGATCGACCGCATCAATGTCGGCGATCATTTCGCTGCCGATATCACGATCCTGAAGGAAGAGAACCAGCATGACGAACGCGAGATCGATGTCCTGGTTCGATCGATCATCGCGCAGTTCGAGCAGTACGTAAAACTGAACAAGAAGGTGCCGCCGGAGATCCTGACGTCGCTGTCCGGTATCGATGAAGCCGGTCGGCTCGCGGACACGGTTGCTGCGCACATGGCCTTAAAGCTCTCCGAGAAACAGCGGATCCTGGAACTCCGCGACATCAAGGTACGACTCGAACAGATCTTAGGGATCATCGAGGGCGAGATCGACGTGCTGCAGATCGAGAAGCGCATCCGTGGTCGCGTCAAGCAGCAGATGGAGAAGAGCCAGCGCGAGTACTACCTGAACGAACAGATGAAGGCCATCCAGAAAGAGCTCGGCGAGATGGAGGACGCGCCGAACGAGCTCGCCGACCTGGAAGCCAGGATCGAGAAAGCCGGTATGTCGAAAGAGGCCAAGGAAAAGGCCACCGCCGAACTCAACAAGTTGAAACTCATGTCGCCGATGTCGGCAGAAGCGACGGTCGTCAGGAACTACATTGACTGGTTGCTGAAGGCGCCTTGGAAGAAACGGAGCAAGGTATTGCGCGATCTCAATCGCGCGGAAGACGTGCTCGAGGCAGATCATTACGGTCTCGAAAAGGTCAAGGAACGCATACTCGAGTACCTGGCCGTGCAGTTGCGCGTAAAGCGTCTGAAGGGCCCGATCCTGTGCCTCGTCGGTCCGCCGGGTGTCGGCAAAACCTCATTGGGCCAGAGCATCGCGCGCGCCACCAATCGCAAGTTCGTGCGCATGTCACTGGGTGGTGTGCGTGACGAGGCCGAGATTCGCGGTCACCGCCGCACCTACATAGGCTCGATGCCCGGCAAGATCATTCAGAACCTGGCCAAGACAAAGGTGAGGAATCCGCTCTTCCTTTTGGATGAAGTCGACAAAATGGCGATGGACTTCCGCGGCGACCCGTCCTCGGCATTGCTCGAAGTGCTCGATCCCGAACAAAACTCGACTTTCAACGATCATTATCTCGAAGTCGATTTCGATCTGTCGGACGTCATGTTCGTGTGCACCGCGAACACTCTCAACATTCCGCCGCCGTTGCTCGATCGCATGGAAGTGATCCGTATTCCGGGTTACACCGAAGATGAGAAGATGAACATCGCGCTTCGTTACCTGATACCGAAACAGTTGAAGGAGAACGGTCTCGAGGAATCGGAATTGACGATTACGAAGTCGGCAGTGCTCGACATCGTTCGTCATTACACGCGCGAAGCGGGCGTACGCAATCTCGAGCGCGAGATATCGAAGATCTGTCGCAAGGTCGTCAAATCACTCTTGATGCGATCCCGTGAGAAGTCGATTCGCGTTACACCGAAGAGCCTCGAAAAGTATCTAGGCGTGCGTCGGTATCGTTTTGGAAAAGCGGAAGAGAAGGCGCAGGTCGGCCAGGTTACCGGTCTTGCATGGACCGAGGTCGGCGGTGAACTTCTGACCATCGAAGCCGCGGTCGTTCCGGGTAAAGGTAAGCTTACGCATACCGGACAGCTTGGTGATGTCATGACCGAATCGATCCAGGCAGCGATGACTGTCGTCAGGAGTCGTGCAGACGTTCTTGGCGTCGAGGAAGACTTTCACCAGAAGTTCGATGTGCACGTACACGTGCCCGAAGGCGCCACGCCGAAGGACGGCCCGAGTGCGGGAGTTGGGATGTGTACGGCACTGGTGTCGGCATTAACAGACATCCCCGTCAAGAGCGAAGTTGCCATGACCGGCGAGATCACTTTGAGGGGTGAAGTGCTGCCCATTGGCGGTCTCAAGGAGAAGTTGCTTGCAGCCCACAGAGGCGGCATCGAGACCGTTTTGATACCGCATGAAAACGAAAAGGATCTTGCTGAAATTCCGAAGAACATCAAGGACAAACTGAATATTCTTCCGGTGAAATGGATTGATCAGGTTTTCGAGCACGCTTTACAACACATGCCGGTGCCGAAGTCCAAATCCAAGGGCAAGAAGGGCGAGTCAATAGAGCGCTCGAAACGTCAAAAATCGACCGATGTCGTGCGGCCTCATTAATTTCTGAAACCCGCTAAAACACTGTGTTGTTGACGGTGTTTTGGGTGATTGGTATAAGCTACGCGTGCCGGGTCAGGCTCAAAGTCAAGCCTGGCGCGGTGTTGACGAATGCTTGGGTTTTCGTCGGCTTAAGGGTAGCTGCGTTTCGTTGATGGAACGTAAAACGGAGATGCGGGAAGAGTCTTAGGCATTCCGCATTGTATTTGAATATCAATCTGCAAGGGTGAATGCATGAACAAGGGTGAACTTATTGAGTCGGTATCAGCATCGGCAGGCATGTCGCGTGCAGACGCAACGAAGGCGGTCGACGCTGTACTCGACAGCGTGACCCGGACATTGTCGAGCGGCGGATCTGTTTCGCTGGTCGGCTTCGGCACATTCACGGTGAAGCACCGTGCCGCACGCATGGGACGCAACCCGAGAACAGGCGAAGCGATCCAGATCAAGGCGAGCAATGTGCCCGGATTCAAGGCTGGCAAAGCCTTGAAGGATGCCGTAAACTAGCGCGCCCTTCAGCAGGGAGGGGACGGAAAATCGCTCCACAGGATTGAGGGCGTGCGCTGACGTCCTCACCGGCAAGCGCTTCCGGAACACGGGTCAATCACTTAATGACCGACCCGAGCATCTGGGTGCTTAGCTCAGCTGGTAGAGCATCGCCCTTACAAGGCGAGGGTCGGCGGTTCGATCCCGTCAGCACCCACCAGGCTACGGAGTGGTAGTTCAGCTGGTTAGAATACCGGCCTGTCACGCCGGGGGTCGCGGGTTCGAGTCCCGTCCACTCCGCCACTAAAACAGAAAACGGGCTCCTTGAAGGAGCCCGTTTTTTGTTTTGGGATCGATAGGTTACGGGACTCGAACCCGCGACCATAAACAAGACGGTTCGACAAATCGGCAGGATTGCCGATTTGGACGCCCGAAGGGGCGCCCGAGCGAAGCGAGGGTCACGGCCAGGGACGGCCGTGATCAATCCCGTCCACTCCGCCACCAAAACAAAGCAGGGGCTCCCGGAGGGAGCCCCTGCTTTGTTTTTGGACGGCATTGGTGCGTGAGGGATTGAAGACGAACCGCAAATTCGCATCGGGTACTGACGTCCGGATCGGGGCTCTGCCGGCAAAATTGTGGTTCGACCCTGTTTAAATTCTAAAGTATGATCCCTCGCCTGATTTTGTTGCCTTTCGAACCATTTCCGACCCCTGCCGTCTATTACCACGAGCCATTGATCAACGACCAGACACCAGCATGCTGCAAAGAATTCGTGAACGATTGACCGGCAAGTTTGCGATGGTGATCCTCGCCATTATCTTCGTGCCGTTCGCATTTTTCGGCGTGACCAATTACAACTTCCTGACTTCGGGGTGGGCCGCCAAGGTCGAGGATACGGAAATCTCGCTGTTCCAGCTCGAGAACGCCTATCAGAATCAGATACTGCAATTGTCGGAATACGGGGAGCTGCCAGCGGAATACCTGGCTTCGATCAAGCGCGGCGTCCTGGAAAGTCTCATCCGCGACAGGCTCATCGAATTGCATGTGGCGGATTCGGGTTACCGTGTCGATGATCAAATGGTCACGCAGATCATCCAGGATGCGCCGCAGTTCCAGGAAAACGGCGTTTTCAAGAAAGAACTCTACTACAACTGGCTGAATCAAACGGCACAGGATGCGAGGTCGTTCGAGGCACGCCAGCGCCAGTCGATTCGGATCAGCCAGTTGCAGCGGGGCATCGGTGCGACCGCATTCGTGACGCCCGCGGAATATCGCCGCTACCTGAACCTGTTGGGCGAACAACGGCGGGTATCGATCGCGACTTTCGACGTGGCGGCGCTCGCGGATACGGTCGTAGTCAATGACGAAGATATCGTGGCGTATTACGAAGCGAGACCGAACGGCTTTATTTCCCCGGAGACCGTCGATTTCAATTACATCGAACTGCGCCGCGACCTGCTGACGCAGGAAGTCGAAATCAGCGAAGATGAACTCCGGCAGCATTACGAGGAGTCGGCCAGCCGCTATCAGCAGGACGAACAGCGGCGGGCCAGTCACATTCTCATTACCTTAGACGGCGATGTCGACGCTGCAGAGGAACAGGCGACCGCGCTAACGGCACGCGCCCAGGCCGGGGAACCTTTCGAGGACCTTGCGCGCCAGTACTCGAAAGACGGCGGCACCGCCGAGCAGGGAGGCGATCTCGGTCTCATCCTGCAATCACAGATGCCCGACGCACTGGGCGATGCGATCTTCTCCATGCAGAAGGGACAAATCATGGGGCCGGTCAGGAGTGACTTCGGATTCCATGTCGTGCGATTGGACGACATCGTCACGGGCGGACCGCTGCCCCTCGAGGCGGTTCGCAGCGAGCTGGAGGGCGAGCTGAGGACCCGGGCGGCCGACGCCAGGTTCACTGAGCTCGAACGAACACTCGCCGACGCGCTGTTCGACGCGAGCGATCTCGATGCAATGGCCGCAGCGAGTGGCCTCGATGTATCGCAGGCAACCGGCTTTACGCGCAGTGGTGGTGAACCATTCGGCGCCAGCCAGGCGGTGATCGATGCAGTCTTTGACGACGCCGTGTTACTCGACGGGCAAATCAGTGACCTCGTCGAGATCGACCGCAACCGGTCGGTCGTCATCCAGGTGTCGGAATACCATCCGGAAGCCCGCAAGTCGCTCGACGAGGTGCGTGAGGAAATCAGATTCAACCTGCAGTCGGAACGGGCGCTCAATATGGTGCAGGACAGAGGCCGGCGCTTCAGGGATGCTGTGCAGGAAGGCAAGGCGTTCGCCGCCGCGGCCGCGGATGTCGAGGCCCGGGCCGTAATCGATCTCATCGTCGAGCGGCAAGACCAGAATGTCGATGCGGCCGTCTTGAATGAGATTTTTGCGGCGAGAAAACCGTTGCCGGGCAACGTAAGACTCGATGAAACGATTTCGTCGGGCGGCGATTACGTGGTCTTCATGATCAGTGCGGTCATTCCCGGCAGGCCCGAAGCGATTCCGCTTGCCGACCGGGACGCGCGCAAGGAACAGCTGCAGGCGAATGCCGGCGCCGCCGATTTTACGGCTTATGTCAATGAGCTGGAGTTGCGGGCCGATATTGAAAGGAGCGAGGAGGCGCTGCAGCGTCAGGACTTGTTTCAGTAAGCAACGTATTATTACGGACTGATACTGAAGCGTAGGAGCGGCTGCAGCCGCGATCGAAGAATCAACAAGAACAACAGGACGGCGCGGAATTTCTGATGAAAAAGCTCGCTCTGCACTGGCAGATCATTATCGGATTGATCCTGGGCGTGCTGTTCGGCATCGTCGCCGCCGTCAACCAGTGGGGTCAGTTCACGTCTGACTGGATCGCGCCATTCGGCACGATTTTTGTCAATCTTCTCAAGCTCATCGCCGTACCGCTCATCATGGCGTCGCTGATCTCCGGCGTTGCCTCGCTGGCTGATCTGCACAAACTGTCACGCATGGGCGGCAAAACGATCGCGATTTATCTCATGACGACCATTGCCGCCATTATCATCGGCTTGGTCCTCGTCAATACCCTGCGACCCGGCGACTCGCTGCCGGACGAGGTTGTCGCCGATTTGCAGCGTACCTATCAGCAGGAAATCGACCAACGCGAAGGCGACGTGCGCGTCGCGCGGGAGCGCGGACCTCTGCAGCCGATCATCGACATGGTGCCCGAAAACATCATCGGTGCGGCCGGAAACAACCGCAACATGCTGCAGGTCGTCTTCTTCGCGCTGTTCGTCGGCATTGGGCTGGTCCTCGTCCGCAACGAGAACACCGTGCACGTACTTAGTTTCTTTCAGGGCCTGAACGACCTCATCATCAAGATGGTCGACGTGATCATGCTGTACGCGCCGATCGGCGTGTTCGCGCTCATTGCCGACACGATCGTTTCCATTGCCGGCGACAGCCTCACGTCGGTGCTCGAACTGTTGCGCTCGCTCGGTTTCTACGGCCTCGTCGTGTTTCTCGGACTCGTGATACACGTAACGGTCGTGTACGGTTCGATGATTCACTTCATCAGCCCGGTCACCTTGCGGCAATTCTTCACCGGTATTTCGCCGGCACAATTGCTGGCTTTCTCGACGAGCTCGAGCGCGGCGACTTTGCCGGTCACGATGGAATGCGTCGAAGAGAATCTCGGCGTCAAGAAGGAAGTCGCTTCGTTCGTACTGCCGCTCGGCGCCACGATCAATCTGGACGGCACCGCGCTCTACCAGTCGGTCGCGGCCGTATTCATCGC
>JBFHXJ010000101.1:0-13451 GCA_041598995.1 Woeseiaceae bacterium
AGCCGACGGAGAACGCGATGAATGCGGACACGATAAAGATGAGTGGCGCAAGCAACGGGCCGGGAATCGTGTCGCCGACAGCGCCGGCGACGTAGATGCCGGTGCCGAGTTCGATGGCCACGTCGCCGAGCGCCAGCGCGAACAGGAGTATCGTCGCGATCGGCAGCAGAGACCCCGCGCCCTGCATGAAGATCCGCATGAGCTCGTTTACCGAACTCGACTTTTTCACGAGGATCATGATCCAGCTCACGAGTAGCGCGGTGATCACCGCCCACAGGACCGACACCGAGCCGGAGCCCTCGATGATATTGCCATCACCGGTGAGATAAAGCCCGATCGGCATCATCATGACCATGGTCAGGATCGGAACGGCCATCAATGCGGCGGACGGAATTTCTGACTCGCTTGCATCGACGACCTGTTCTGCGGATACATCGACCATCGGCATCGAGCCGGGCCACAGTATGTCGCCGCCCTGCGTGCGCGCCTCGGCCTTTTTCATCGGGCCGATGTCGAGGTTTTTGAGAATCACGACACCGGCAAGGAAGATCGCGACGATCGCATAGAAGTTGTAGGGAATCGATTTGATGAAGACCTGCAGCGCATTGTCGATACCGGTGGATGTCACCAGCCCGATGATGACCGCGCCCCAGGCGTTCAGGGGAATCATCACGCAGACCGGAGCTGACGTCGCGTCGATGAGATAGGCGAGTTTTTCGCGTGAAATCTTGTAGCGGTCGAACAGCGGGCGACTCACGGAACCTGCAACGAGCAGCGTGATGTTTGATTCGACAAATATGATGAGCCCGGTGGCCCACGCGAGTACCTGAGCGCGCAGCCTGTTGTGCACCCAGCGTCGCGTTTCCAGAAAATGCACGAAGCCGCGGACGCCGCCCGAATGCTCGATGGTCGCTATCAGCGAGCCGATCAGCAGCGTGAATACGATGACGCGCGCATCGCCCACATCGCCGAAGACGCGAAGGATACCGTTCACGCTTTCGGTGGCACCGCTGATCGGATTGAAGCCGTTGATCAGCGTGAATCCCATCCAGATACCGGCGAACAGCGACAGGATCACCTGCTTGGTCCAGATGGCGAGCACGATGGCGATAATTGGCGGGAGTATCGAGTACCAGCTCGGATCCGTCATGTTCTTGTTCTTGTCTCCAACTCGTCGAACGACTTTAGTCCAACGGGGCCGCCATTACGATGGTTTTATTAAGAGCAGACGCCAAAACGCCGACTTACGCCGGCGTCGAATAAAATCCCGACCCGAGGTCAGTGTCAGGGATAGACGCGATAATGATACTGCGGCACGATCACCTGATACCGCGGCTGCAGGAAAGCGACGATGTCGATGAGTTCCTGCACGGTCATGTAGCCGTTGTAAATGGGCATTTTCGACCGGCCATCCTCCGTGATGGTCTCGAGCGGATAACCGGACGCGAGTTTATGCGAGGGATTGATGATCGAGGTGACGAGATCGCCGTAGGTCTTGACCTGGGATACCTTGCCACCGAGTTGCACGAACGGCAATTCGTCGGATTCCACCAGCGGCAAATTGACGCCCTCGATGAAGTGACATTCATAACAATGCAGGTAAATGAAAGCCTGCTGTCCGTCCAGGGCATTGCCTTCGGGCAGGCTGAATCCCTTTTCTGACATGCGGTCCGCCTCACAGCCGCCCAGAGCTACCAACCCGAGGACGATTGTGCTTAAAGTCAGGAGGCGATTCATTTGCCTGTCACTCCCGAGATTTTCATCTTTACAAACATACTCATAGCATTTAATTGCAGGACCCGCGATCCGGGAAATACCGTACCGGGTGCGTATTTACCGCAGTCCCTGTTATGCTCGTGGAGCAAACAAAAACCCGAGCGGAGGAAAAGATGAATCGAACGTTCTTGACTATCACGACGGCAGTTGCCATGAGCGTGGGGATTTCGATCCAGGCGGGGGCCGATACGACGCCTGAGGATGCATACGACTATCGCACTGCGATCATGGAATCGTTGCGCGGTCACATTCGCGCTGCGTCGATGTCCGTTCGCGGGCTGGTCGAAGACAGGGGACAACTCGTGAATCACGCAAAAGGACTGGCGAACGGCACCGCAGAGTTCGATTATCTTTTCCCGGCAGGTTCCAATGTGGGTGACTCCGAAGCGCTCCCGGTCATCTGGGAGAAGCCGGAGGAATTCGCTGCAGCTATTCAGAAAGTGCAGGAGGCGTCTGCCGCGTTCGTTGCGGCAGCAGAAAGCGGTGATGCCGAACGAATCGGCGGCGCATTCAGAGAACTCGGCGGAGCTTGCCGCGGTTGTCACGACCGCTTCCGCGTCGCACACGACTAAATGCGTTGCACTTTCGTTGCCACGGCCGCCACCTTGCTGGCGGCCGTCAATGTCCCGGCTCAGGAAGATCTCGTCAAGCGCGGCGAATACCTTATCTATGCGGGCGGATGCATCACCTGCCACACCGAGGAACACGACGATGCGGTGCCACTGGCCGGAGGCCGCGCGATGGAATCTCCGTTCGGCACTTTCTATTCGCCGAATATAACGCCCGATCCTGAAACCGGTATCGGCAAATGGACCGAAGACGATTTCGTCAATGCGTTCTGGAACGGTGTGAATCCGGAGGGCAAGCATTACTATCCGTCCTTTCCGTACACGTCGTATACCGGCGTCAGTCGCGAAGACCTGGTCGCGATGATGGCGTACCTCATGAGTCTCGAACCGACGCGCAAGAAAAACAGGGAGCACGATCTGGCCTGGTACATGTCGAATCGTCTCGCGGCGGGCACGTGGAAGAATCTGTATTTCAAGCCGGCGCGATTCATGCCCGACGACACGAAGGACGAGCAATGGAACAGGGGTGCCTATCTTGCGCGCCATCTCGGTCACTGCGGCGAGTGCCATACGCCACGCAACGAATTCGGCGTGCTGCAAACAGACCAGGAATATGCCGGCGGTCAACTGGGCGATGAGAAGATTCCCAACATCACGCAGCATCGTGTCGACGGCATCGGCAGATGGTCGGTGAGCGATATCGAGTATTTCCTCGACATCGGCATGTTGCCGGACGGCGACTTTGCCGGCAGCTCCATGGTCGCTGTCATCGAAGACAGTACGAGCAAGCTGACGCGCGAGGATCGCCTGGCTATAGCCGCCTACCTCAAGTCCGTACCGCCGCGAGAGAATCCCTGAAACAAACCAATTGGCCAAGTTTTCCTTGGTGCAATTCGCTGCAGCTTTGACTAAGATGGCGCGCCGCAAGGGCAGGCGTCTGCGCATTATTTAGCATTTGTTCAATGGGAGATCCGGCATGTATCGGAACGGCATTCTCGCGGTCATTTTTTGTCTGTCATCGGGCGTGACTTTCGCCCAGGCGGCAGCGGGCGATCCGTGGGCGGGCAAGGCGTCGCTCGGATATCTCAGCACATCGGGCAATACGGACACGACGAGTTACAACACCAAGTTCGAGATTTCCTACGCGAGCAACAAGTGGAAGCACACGTTCAATGCGGCGGCCAACGGCGCGCTTGAAAGCGACACGACGACGGCGGAGGCCTACCAGGCAGGATGGAAAAGCGCATACGACATAGCCGAGCACAGTTACCTGTTCGGTCAGGTCAAGTGGCGCAAGGACCGGTTCGCCGGTGTGCAAGAACAGCTCAGCGAAGCCGTTGGTTACGGACGACGGATTATCGATACACCGGTTCACCTGTTGAGCGCAGAAATCGGCGCCGGTTACACGACTTTCGATTTTGCGGACATGACCAGTGAAAGCAGTGTGATCCTGACGCTGGGAATCGATTACAAGTGGACGTTCAGCGAGACCTCGAACTTCGAGCAAAATATCGATGTCGAGTCAGCGTCAGAAAACACCTACATCGAATCCGTCAGCGCAGTTCGCGCGAGACTATTGGGTGATCTGGCAATCGTCCTGTCATATACGGTGAAGCACAACACCGATGTGCCGGTCGGCAGGGAAAAGACCGACAAGCTGAGTGCCCTATCGCTGGAATACGCTTTCTGAGCGAAACCCTCGTTAGTACGCCAGCGCGGCTCCATCAGCGCCCCGCGAATCCGCAGCGCCCGACAGCACACCGGTCTCCGGGTCACGGTAGACGAGATTGGCCTGACCGATCGACGTGTCTTCTTCGACAACGTGACCGCGTGCCGCATACAGGCGCAAGGTATCGGGCGAGAGCAGTTTGGTTTCCGCTTCGGTCCGGTCCGGCAGCCACTGGTGATGGATCCTGCCGGCACTCACCGCCTCGGCGATGTTCATGCCGTGGTCGATGACGTTCAGGATCGTCTGCATCGTCGTGTTGATGATCGTGCGCCCGCCGGGCGTGCCGGTCGCAAACAATGGAACACCGTTCAAGGCAACGACCGTCGGCGTCATGCTGGAGAGCATCCGCTGTTCCGGGCGTATCTGGTTTGCGTCGGTGCCGATCGTCCCGTCTTCGAGGGTCACGCCCGGACGTGCATTGAAGTCGCCCATCTCGTTATTGAGCAGAAAGCCCGCGCCGTCGACGACTGCTTTGCTGCCATAGCCCTGCTCGAGCGTGTAGGTCACGGACACCATGTTGCCGTTGCTGTCGACCACCGAGAAATGCGTCGTCTCTTCGGACTCGTATAAGCTTGCAAACTGCAGCGGGTCGCTTTCGGACTTGTAGTCGAGGTCGATCGTCGCCCGTTGTCTGGCGGCGTGCTCCTTGGACGTAAGCCGCTCGACCGGCATGTCTTCGTTGAAATCTGCATCGCCGAGATAGTTGGCACGGTCTGCATAGGCACGACGCATCGCCTCGGTCAGCAGGTGCAGGTACAGTGCCGAATTGTGGCCGATCTCACCGAGATCGAATCCCTCCAGGATGTTGAGCATTTGCACCAGGACCGTGCCGCCGGAGCTCGGCGGCGGCATGCTGACAATTTCGTAGCCGCGGTACGTACCGCGCACCGGTTCGCGTTCGATGGCCCGGTATTTCTCCAGGTCCTCGAGCGTAATGATGCCGCCGTTGCTTGCCATGAAGTCGGCGGTCAGGCGGGCCGTCTCGCCCTTGTAGAAACCGTCTTTTCCGTCGCGCTGAATTCGCTCGAGCGTTTCGGCGAGGTCCGGCTGCCGCCAGAGGTCGCCCGCCTCGTAAGACGAGCCGTCAGCTTTCAGGAAAATCTTTGCCGAGCTCGGATACCGGTCCCACCATTCCTTGTTCTCTGTGAATGACTCGGCGAGATGCCAGCTCAAGGGAAACCCGTCGCGCGCGAGGTTGATGGCAGGCTGCAGCAGTTCTTTCCACTCGAGAGAACCGAGGCGCTCGTGCGCGCGGGCCATGCCGGCCACGGTACCGGGAACGCCGACCGCGAGCAGGCTATCGTGGTTCGAGTTGTCGCGGACGTTGCCGTCCGTGTCGAGGAACATGGTGCTCGTGGCCGCAAGCGGCGCTTTTTCGCGGAAATCGAATGCGGTCGCTTCGCCGTCCGCGCCGTGATACACCAGGAAACCGCCGCCGCCGATGTTGCCAGCCGACGGCCAGGTTACGGCCATGGCAAACGCGGTGGCGACGGCAGCGTCTACTGCGTTGCCGCCCTTTTTCAGGATTTCGAGGCCGACTTCGGAGGCGATGGCGGACGAAGAGGACACCACGCCGTGCCGCCCGTAGACGGGATGGCTGGTGGCGGCAATGACCGCCAGGCACCCGAGCAGGATCGAGGTGCCGAGCGTCGCGACCAGGAAGCGGCGAATTTTGGTATGGTCCGAAGGCTTCACGGATAACAACCGTCAAAAAGCACAATTCTACATCACGAGCCCGGAGGCGAAGCCGCGTGATCCACAAGAGCATAGCCGTTGCAGCCGCCGCAACGGTATTGTTTACGGCGACTATTGTTTCGCATGCCGAGCCGTTGCTGTATACGGCGGATAAGTGGCACACGCGGATCTACTTCACCGTAAACCACATGGGGCTCTCGAATTACGGCGGTCGCTTTATCGAGCACGACATCCGCTTCATGTTCGATGAGCAGGACTTCCAGAACAGCAGCGTCGAGGTGACCGTCCCCGTATCGAGCATCGACACGTTCAGTCCCGAGCTGAACAGGAAAATGCCGAACCCGGAATTCTTCGACATTGCGAATCATCCGGAAATGCATTTCAGGAGCACCAACATTGAACAAACCGGTGCAAGAACGGCGAAACTGACGGGCCACCTGACGATCAAGGGCATAACCCGGCCGATTACCTTCGACGTGACTTACAACGACAAGATCATGCACCCTTATTACAAGCTCAACAACATCGGCTTCACGGCGCTCGCTACGCTCGACAGCCGCGCGTATGGGGTCAATCCATTGCCGGACTGGATGCTTGCATCGGAAGTGGAGATTCGTGTCGAGATGGAAGCGTTCGAAGGCGACAAGGTTCCTTATTACTCAAAGGATTAGTTAAATGAACAGAAGATCTTTTTTTGAAATGTTAGGTGTCGCCTCCGTGGCCCTCGGTATCACGAAGTCGGCGACGGCACAGTCCGGTAGAGATGTGGAAACGCGTCTGAGGGAACTCGGGATAGTGTTGCCGGAGCCGGCGAGCCCGGTCGCCGTCTACGTACCGTACCGCCTGAGCGGCAACCAGGTATTCATCGCCGGCAACATCCCGCCGCAGGACGTCGATGTACCGACGACAGGAAAGGTTGGCGGCGACCTGAGCGTGGAACAGGGCTATGCCGCGGCGCGGCTCGCTGCCCTCCGCGTGCTCGCACAGTTGAAGGCCGCCTGCGGCGGCAATCTCGATCGCGTCGTCAAGGCGTTGCAGATCCGCGGATTCGTCAACTGCACGCCGGACTTCACTGCGCAGTCCAGCGTCGTCAACGGCGCATCGGATCTCTTTCGCGACGTATTCGGCGAGGCGGGGCTGGCCGCGCGCGCCGCGCTCGGCGCGAATGCCCTGCCGCTGAACGCGGCCGTGGAGATCGAATCGATCTGGGAAATAAGGACCTGAGTCAAAACGGGGAGTCGATGCGATGAAAAGCGGACGATGTCTTTGCGGTTCAATCAGCTTTACGGCGAACGAGGTCGAGCCGGAGATCGGTGCCTGTCACTGTCGCATGTGCCAGCGCTGGGCAGGATGTATGTTGATAGCCGCAACGGCAAGAGGCCTGAAGTTCGACGGCGAAGAGGCACTCGGCATATACCGCAGTTCGGACTGGGCAGAGCGCGGCTTTTGCAAGCAGTGCGGTTCTGTCCTTTTCTATCGCTACCTGGATAGCGACGAATACGAACTGTGCGTCGGTAGTCTCGATGACCCGTCGGACCTGAACCTCACTGGTGAAATTTTTGTGGACCGGAAACCGGACGGCTATGCGCTGGCCGGCGATCACCCGCGCCTGAGCGAAGCCGAGACGCTGGAGAAGTATCCGATATTCGGCAATTAGCAGCGAGCACTCATGCAGGACGATGCGCATCGGCGCGAATCGACGAGCTGGATCGACCGTGTCGAGCTCGCAATAGCGACGGTATTACAGGTAGGGATCCTGATCGTGACGGTTAGCGCGTTCGTCGAGCGCCAATGGCTCGGCGGATTCTCGGGAACGGTCGTGCTTCTGTTGACGTTTGCGCCTGCCATGATCGAGCGCCGCCTGAAACTGACGTTGCCGGTCGAATTCACCCTGATCACCAGCGTGTTCCTGTACGCGAGCTTCGCGCTCGGTGAAGCACGGGACTTTTACGAGCGCATCTGGTGGTGGGATCTCGCACTGCATGGCGTCTCGGCCCTCACGATGGGGATCATCGGTTTCCTCGGGATTTACGTGTTTTACATGACCAACCGCATACGCATCCGGCCGCGGTGGATGGCGACGATCACGTTTGCGCTCGCCGTGTCGGTCGGCACCCTGTGGGAGATATTCGAATACCTCGCGGACCTGTGGCTCGGACTCGGCATGCAGAAATCCGGACTGGACGACACGATGACGGACCTGATGATCAACGCAGCTGGTGCGGCACTTGCCGCCCTGATGGGCTACTTTTATGTACGCGACGAGGACAGCCAGTTCGCGCGCCGCGTCATCGCCGCGTGGGAAAAACGCCGTCATCCGAGAATCAGCACCGATTAACGCATCGAACCCGGGGAAACCGATGAAAAAACTGATGTATTGCAGCACTGCACTGCTTTGCTCGGCGATCAATGTCGCCCCGGGCGCTGCGCTGCCGCCATCTCAGGAGATACGCCACGAGCTCGCGGCGGCGGTGTCTGCGGAGCGAATCGAGCAGGACATCCGCAAACTCGTGGGCTTCGGGACACGGCACACGCTGTCGGACACCGAATCCGAAACGCGTGGCATCGGCGCGGCGCGGCGCTGGGTCGAGCGGGAGTTCAGGAACATCTCACGCGATTGCGGCGGCTGCCTCGAGGTGTTCACCGTCGGCGACGTGGTCTCGGGCGAGCGGCGAATCCCGGAACCGACCGAAGTCGTCAACGTCATCGCGATCCAGCGCGGCCTGCTCGATCCGCAACGCATGGTCATGATGGCGGGCGATATCGACTCCAGGGTGAGCGATCCCATGGACGGTACCTCGGACTCCCCCGGCGCCAATGACAACGCGAGCGGACTCGCGGGCACGATCGAGGCGGCGAGGGTGTTGTCGAAATATCGATTCGCAGGAACGATCGTGTACGCGGCGTTATCAGGGGAAGAGCAGGGCCTCTACGGCGGCAAGATCCTGGCCGAGCGCGCGCTCGCCAGCGGCTGGCGCATCAAGGCGGTCCTGAACAACGACATGATCGGCAATATCAGCGGCATCGATGGTGTCATCGACAACAGCACCGCGCGCGTCTTTGCCGAGGGCACGCGTTTCACAGAGACCGAGGAGGAAGCGTTGCTTCGCCGTCGCCAGGGCGGGGAGGTGGATTCGCCGTCGCGAAACCTCGCGCGTTACATCGACCGCATGGCTGACGAGTTCATCCCGAACCTCGACGTCATGATGATCTACCGGCTCGACCGCTTCGGGCGCGGCGGGCATCACCGGCCATTCAACGAACGCGGCATTCCGGGGGTGCGCATCATGGAGACACACGAGCACTACCACCGGCAGCACCAGGACGTGCGCACGCAAGACGGCATCGAGTACGGCGACGTGATCGAGGGCGTCGACTTCGATTACGCGCGCAAGCTGACCGCGCTGAACGTCGTGTCGCTTGCCGGCATGGCCTCGGCGCCGCCGTTTCCATCGAACGTGCAGATCGAGGGCGCCGTTCAGCCGAGCACGACGCTTTCCTGGTCCATACCGGACGGCAAGCCTGCGGAGAATCTCGCCGGTTACAAAGTGTACTGGCGCCTGACCACGGATCCGCAATGGACGTACAGCCGTTACGTCGGCATGGTCGATGGCTACACGCTCGCGAACTTCGTCATCGACAATTACTTCTTCGGCGTCGCCAGTGTCTCCACCGACGGCTACGAGTCGCCGGTCGTATTCCCGGGCGCAACGGGGTCCTTCGGCGAGTGATAGACTGCCGCCTGGCAGAACAAAAAGAAAGTAACGGGCCCGCCAATGGACAGTGACGCCAGCGCGCGCACGCCGGTAACGGACGACGAGACCGTCAGCGGTTTCCAGGTCGGCATCGTCATCGTCGGCATCTCGATCACGCTGCCGCTGCTCTACAGCGCCGGCGAGCTCGCGCGCGGCATCGGCCTCTCCAAAGGGATCATCGCGTCCGTGACCGGCGCGCTGATCCTGAGTGTCATGTCGGTGCCCGCCGCCATCGTCGGCGCAAGGACACGGCTGTCGAGCTACATGATCATCGAGCACACCTTCGGCTACGCTGGCGCCAAGTTCGTCAACTTCTGGTTCGGTATATTCCTGCTCGGATGGTATGCCGTGACGGCCGAGCTGTTCGGGCGCACCCTGTACTTGGCCGCAGGTGAACTCACCTCGCTGACGATCGCGGAACCGGTCTATACGATCATCAGCAGCATCCTCGTGATCGTCACCACCGTGTACGGGTTCAAGGCGATCGACCGGCTCGCATTGATCGCCGTGCCGTTCCTGTTGCTGGCCCTCATCGCAGTCGTCATCGTGTCGCTTCGGCACACGTCTTTCAGCGATCTCGTGAAGATCGAGGCCGAAGGACTCGACATGGCGACGGCGATCTCGGCGGTCGTCGGTGCCGCGATCGTCGGCGTGGTCCTGACGCCGGACCTGACCCGTTATACGAGGACCACGATCGATTGTGTCGTCGCGTCGTTCGTCGGTCAGGGCGGCGGCATGATCAGCGCCTATGTCCTCGGCATGATCCCGGTGCTCGTGTGGAACGAGCTGGAACCGATGAACTACATGTTCATCATGGGCTACGGCGGACTGGCGCTCGGCGTGCTGGTCTTCGCGACCTGGACCACGAACACGGTCAATCTTTATTCGACGGCGCTCGCCGCCCGCGCCTCGATCCCGGTCGGTCAGTATCGTTCGGTCACCGTCGTCAGCGGCATCGTCGGTACCGGCGCGGCGCTCATCGGCATTGCCGACAACCTGATCGATTTCCTCGTCGTGCTCGGTCTGCTCGTGCCGCCGATCGCCGGCGTGTACCTTTGCGACTTCTTTCTATTGGAACGCACCGATTTCTCTTCAGCGCGGCTCGACGAGCGGCCGCCGATCAGGGTCAACGCCGTCGTCGTCGGGATCGGCAGCGGCATACTCGCGACCTGGATGTATTACTCGGACCTGTCGCTCACGACGATCGCGCCGCTCGACTCGCTCGTGATCTCCATCGCCGCTTATCTGGCGCTGGAGAAAGCGACGGCGTCAATCGGGAAAAGCTGACATGCGTATCGGCATCGACGTCGGTGGCACGCATACCGACGCCGTCGTGCTCGACGGCCAGTACGTCGTTACCTCGACTAAGGTGCTGACGTCGGAGAACGTCAAGGACGGCGTCGTCAACGCGCTCGATGAAGTGCTCGGGGACAAACGCGTGCCGCGCCGCGCGATCGATGCCGTGATGATCGGCACGACGCAGTTCACCAACGCGGTCGTCGAACGCCGCGGGCTCGCGCCTACGGCGATCATTCGCATCGCGCTGCCATCGGGCGAGCTGGTGCCGCCCATGATCGACTGGCCCGAAGACATCGCAGCGGAGCTCGGCGGCCATGTTTATATGATTCACGGCGGCAAGACCTACGACGGATTTCCGATTGCGCCATTGGACGACGCCGAGATCGATGCCACCAGCGATGACATCGCGGCGAAAGGAATCGGGCTCGTCGCCGTGTCGGGTGTCTTCTCGCCTTCCGATCCGGAACAGGAAGAATATGTCGCTGAACGAATCAGGAATCGACATCCCGCGATGCGTATCACGCGTTCCCACGAAATCGGACGGCTGGGGCTCCTGGAAAGGGAGAATGCCGCGCTCCTGAATGCGAGCCTGCTGCCGCTTGCGGACAAGGTCGTGCAGTCTTTCGCCAATGCGCTCAAGGTTCGAAATCTCGATTGTCCTTTCTATATCAGCCAGAACGACGGCACCCTGATGTCAGCCGAGTTCGCGGCGGAGTTTCCTGCCCTGACGTTTGCATCCGGGCCGACGAATTCGCTGCGCGGCGCGAGCCTGCTGACGCGGCTGGGCGACGCGGTGGTCGTCGACATCGGCGGCACGACGTCGGATATCGGCGTGCTGCAGGACGGTTTTCCGCGCCAGTCGAACATCGCGATCGAGGTCGGCGGCGTGCGCACCAATTTCCGCATGCCGGATATCCTCGCGATCGGCCTGGGCGGCGGCAGCCTGGTCACCGACGCCGGACAGATGATCGGGCCGCGCTCGGTCGGCTACCGATTGGTATCTGAAGGCCTGGTATTCGGCGGTGATACCCTGACGGCCACGGACGTCGTGGTCGCCGCCGGCAAAGCCGAAGTTGGTGATAGAGCCAGGGTGGCGGATCTCGACAGGAATGTCGTGAAAGCCGCGGCCAGCAGAATCCACGCCATGGTCGACGAGGGCATCGACCAGATGAAGTCGAGCCGCGAGCCCGTTCCGGTCGTGCTGGTCGGCGGCGGTGCAATCCTCGTGTCGGAACCGCTTGCAACGGCGTCCGAGATACTCCGGCCGGAACATTCCGGCGTCGCGAACGCGATCGGCGCCGCGAACGCCCAGGTAGGCAGCGAGGCGGAGCGCATCGTGTCCTACCGCCGTACGCCGAGAGAAAAAGTTTTGGCGGAAATGAAGGCGTTCCTCACGGATAAGCTCATCGACGCCGGCGCGGATCCGGATAGCATCCGGCTCGCCGACGTCGAGGAAACAGCGATCTCCTACATGGCGGAGGCATCGACGCGCATCCGCGTCAAGATGGTCGGCGACCTGAATCTGGTGCACGAAGGCGGAACACGGTGAGCGTCACCATCGCACACACGGATATCGCCGATCTCTGCGCAGGGTCGGTGTTCCTGGCAACCGGTGGCGGCGGCGATCCTTACATCAGTCAGATCCTCGTCGAACAGTCGCTCAAGAAATACGGTTCGGTTGATCTCGTGCCGCTGGAGGAGGTGCCGGACGATGCCTACGTCGTCGCCATCGGCGAGGTCGGCGCGCCGACTGTGAGTCTGGAGCAGCTACCGATCGGCACCGAATGCCTCGACGTGGTCGATCGTTTCGAGGCGCACGTCGGGCGCGAGATCACGCATCTCGTTTCCTTCGAGGTCGGCGGCGCGAACTCGGTGATCCCGCTGATCACCGCCGCGGCCAAAAACATCCCGCTGATCGACGGCGACGGCATGGGCAGGGCGCTGCCCGAGGCACAGATGATGACTTTTGCGATCGAAGGCGTGTGCCCGAGCCCTGCCGTGTCGATCGACTACACGGGCGGCAGCGTCTACTTCGACACCAAAGACACGTTGCTTTACGAACGCCAGGTGAGAAACATCGCGATGGCGATGGGCGGCATGATCTTTACCGCCGAACACCCGATGACGGGCGTCGAGGCGAAACGCGCGATCGTGCCCGGCACGATCAGCTTCGCGCTCGAGCTCGGGAAAGTGTTACGCAGCAATTCTGGCAATGCCAAACAAGTAGAGGCGCCGCTGAGGGCACTTTTCGACAGATCGGACTACGGTATCTTCAAGCATCTTTACACCGGCAAGATCGTCGATATCGATCGCAAGATTGTCGGCGGTTTCGACGTCGGCGAAGCCGTGATCGAAGCGGTCGGCTCGGACGAACCGCCGATGAAGCTCTCAATCAAGAACGAGTTTCTCGTCGCGACGGTCGGCGAGCGTGTGGTTGCATCGGTGCCCGACCTCATTACGATGGTGGACCACGAGACTTCGTCGCCGATCAATTCGGAGCGCCTGCACTACGGTCAGCGGGTGACCGTGTTCGGCATCGGTTGCCCACGGCATTACCGCACGGAAAAAGCGCTCGCGGTCGTCGCACCGCGCAAATTCGGTTTCGATTTCGATTATCGACCGATCGAG
>JBFHXJ010000102.1:0-13208 GCA_041598995.1 Woeseiaceae bacterium
ATGCTCTGGTTCAGCGTAAATGCCGATTCGGGCATGAACGCCGTGTCACCCATTGCGAAGTAGCGGCGCGGCACACCGAGGAAGCCCAGGTAGTGCATCGGCAGGTAGATTGCATAAGTGCCGAATAAAGTCAGCCAGAAATGCCACTTGCCGAGTGTCTCGTTGTACATCTTGCCCGTCATCTTCGGGAACCAGTGGTAGATCGCACCGAACACGACCAGCACCGGCGACACGCCCATCACCATGTGAAAATGTGCGACCACGAAATAGGTATCCGACAGCGGCAGGTCGACGACGACGTTGCCGAGGAAAATGCCGGTCAGTCCGCCGTGCGTGAACGTGAAAATGAAGCCGATCGCGAACAGCATCGGTACGCGCAGATGGATATTGCCCTGCCACAGGGTCAATACCCAGTTATAGACCTTGATGGCCGTCGGCACGGCAATGATCAGCGTCGTGGTCGCGAAGAAGAAGCCGAAATAGGGATTCATGCCGCTGACGTACATATGGTGCGCCCAGACGATGAAACTCAGGCCGCCGATCGCGAGGATGGCCCAGACCATCATGCGGTAGCCGAAAATGTTCTTGCGCGCATGCGTGCTCAGGAGGTCGGAAACCAGGCCGAACGCCGGCAGTGCGACGATGTAGACCTCGGGATGACCGAAGAACCAGAAGAGATGCTGGAACAGGATCGGGCTGCCGCCGGTATGGTCCAGGGTTTCTCCCATCGACATGATCGCCGGCATGAAGAAGCTCGTGCCGACCGCCTTGTCGAGCGTCATCATGACCGCGCTGACGAAGAGCGCCGGGAACGCGAGCAGGCCGAGTATCGTGGCCATGAAAATGCCCCACAGCGACAGCGGCATCCGCATCAGGGTCATGCCGCGGGTACGCGCCTGCAGGATCGTCGTGACGTAATTCAGGCCGCCCATCGTGAACGCGACGATGAAAACCGCGAGCGACGCCAGCATCAGCACGATTCCCCAGTCGGTGCCGGGCGTACCCGGCAGAATCGCCTGCGGCGGATACAGCGTCCAGCCGGCGCCGGTCGGCCCGCCGGGCACGAAGAAACTGGCGAGCAGGATGATGACCGACAGCAGGTAAACCCAGTAGCTCAACATGTTCATGAACGGGAACACCATGTCCCGCGAGCCGATCATCAGGGGGATCAGGTAATTGCCGAAGCCGCCGAGGAACAGCGCGGTCAGGAGGTAGATCACCATGATCATCCCGTGCATCGTGATGAACTGGTAGTAATCAGTCGGCGTGATGAAAGAAAAGGTGTCCGGGAAACCGAGCTGGAGTCGCATCAGGCCCGACAGGACCAACGCCACGAAGCCGACGAGGATCGCCGTGATGCCGTACTGGATGGCGATCACCTTGTGATCCTGACTCCAGATGTACTTGGTGACGAATGTCGTCGGATCGTGATGTTCTATTTCGTGATCCCGATCGGCGATTGCAATGTATGCCATCTAGATTTCCCCGGGGTAAACCCCTGTCTTAAAAGTCTTGCTCGTTCAAGTTCCCGGTCGCGGCTCTACAACGTATTGATGTACGCGACGACGTCCCGCATGTCCTGCTCGCTCAGCAGCATGCGCGACATGAAGCCCATCTGCTTGCCGTGCAGATCGGCGGGATGTGTGCCGCGTATGCCCGCCTTGAAATTCTTCAACTGGCTGAGCAAATACCAGTCGCTGATTCCGGCAGTGCGTGGCGCATTCATCGCTATACCTGAGCCGTCGGCGCCGTGGCAGTTGGCGCAGTCGCGATACAGCTTTGCGCCGCGCTGCACGTTACCGGTCACGGTCGTCGGCGCGGGCGTGTCGGGCAACGAACCGATGTAGGCGACGACGTTGTCCACCAGCGTATCGTTGACCAGCGTCCCGGCCATCGGCTGCATCTGCCGGCCATACACATCTTCTTCATGTGTGCCGCGGATGCCCGCCTTGTATTTCCGGAGCTGCTCTTTCAGGTAGTGCGGGTCCTGGCCGGCGAGCTTCGGCGCATTCAGCGCGACCAGGCCTTCCGCCTGTGCGCCGTGGCATGCGGAACACACGGCGTAGAACGCTGCGCCGGCTGCGGCGTTGCCGGCCGGCCGCGCCTGCAGTTCGCCGAAGGTCGGCTGACTGTCAACCCAGGCGCGGAAGTTTTCGGGCTCGTCCACGATGACCCGGCCGCGCATCGCATGATGTGCGATACCGCACAGCTCCGCGCAGAGCACTTCGTATTCGCCGAGCTTGCTCGGCTCCAGCCACATATACGATTCGAGCCCCGGCACGGCGTCCATCTTGACCCGGAATTGCGGGACCGTGAGATTGTGCAGCACGTCCTTGGAGCGCAGCCAGAAACGCACCGGAGTCCCCAAGGGAATGTGCACGGTCGGATCATCGACGAGGACGTCGTCGTATCCGGCCGGATCGTCGGGATCCATGCCGAAGGGGTTCTCTGCACTGATCAGTTTTCCATCAGTCAGCCCGAATTTGCCGTCATCTCCCGGCAGCCGGTAGGTCCATCGCCATTGCTGCCCGATGGCTTCGATCTCCGTCGCGCCGTCGGGAACCGACACGAACTTGGCCCAGACAAACAGGCCGGGGGTCAGCATGGCGGCCACGCCCACCGTCGTTAGCAGCGTCAGCCAGACCTCCAGTTTCTTGTTTTCGGGTTCATAATTCGCTTTGGCGCCTTCCTTGTGGCGATATCGATAAATCGCATAGGCCATGAAGGCATTGACCGCCACAAAAACGATGCCGGTAACGACCAGCGTGATGTCGACCGTGCTGTCGATCATTCCCCAGTTCGAGGCAATCGGTGTAAATGTCCAGGGACTGAGGAAATGAAAGACGAGCGAACCGACGATCAATACAATCAACGCAACTACTAAAGGCATACCTCGTGCATCCTCGTTGTCCTGACCGTCTTGGCTATTCTGCGTCGTACAGAATACCGGCCCGGCGTTTATCTTAATGAGTTAGCGGCTTACAACATGTGCATCAGACGTTCGCCTGACGTACGGATTCCCCAATGATTCGACGACGGTTTTTCGAACCGTTTCCGGATGCGGTCAGGTCGCGTCCAAGCCGGAGAATAGAGTATTCAGTATCTAATTTCCACAGGTTAGACTGCCGGATTGAGGTGGTCCCCGATGCCGGGCGGAGGCGCTCAACCGATGGAGGCGGTATTCCTTTTTTGCACTGACGCGAGGACCGGACCCGACGGCAAACTCGATATTCACGGCGTATTCAACGAGCTGTACGCACCTGATTTTCCGGCGCGTCAGGACCGGATGATGTTGGTCGGGATCGTCGAGTGGCAGCGGGATCTCGAGGGGCGTATTCCGTTCACCGTCGATCTCGTCGACGCCGACGGCATGGCGATATTCTCGATCGAGGGCCATACCGACGTTGACGCGCGACCGCCCGCGCGGGCGCCGGCGAAAACGCATTTCGTTCTGCCTTTGGAAAACGTCATGTTCCAGGCAGCGGGGCGCTACCGGGCACGGATCGATCTCAACGGGTCAGAGATTCCCGGCCCGTCGCTGCACCTGCTGCAGAAATAGGTATCGCCAACATAGCGGGGACTTTTTGAACAGGGATGTACTGAGGTTTGCACGCAAAGGGACGCGCCAGCGCCGACGAACTCGCTATTCGCATCACTCGAGTCCGGGTTTGTAATCCAGGCTCGCGATGTAGGCGGCCACTGCGCGGATGCGCTCGTCCGATTCGAGCATTTGCGACATGATGCGCATCTGTGCGCCGTAGATGTCTTTCTGATGACTGCCACGTATGCCGGCAATGAAATTCTCGAGTTGCCGCACGGTGTACCAGTCGTGTTGGTTCGACAATCTTGGCGCATCCAGTGATTTCGCTCCCTCGCCGAATTCGCCGTGACAGGGAATGCAGGTTTCATAGGCCTGTTTGCCGAGCGCCAGGTCGCCCTCGACGGTCTTCGGCGGCTCGGGAAGGTCGAGGCTCGTAATGTAAGCGACGACGTCCGCGATTTGATCGTCGGTTGCCAGCACCATGGCCATCGGGCGCATCTGCGCGCCAAAAGTGTCCTCCGGGTGTGCACCGCGGATGCCCGCTTTGAAGTTCTTCAGCTGTCGCGTCATGTACCAGGGATCCTGGCCGGCGTTTGCGGGCGCATTCAATGCCGCGATCCCCTCTGCGTTTGGGCCGTGGCACGCCCCGCACATCGCATAGAGCTGTCTGCCTTTGTCGACGTCGCCGGCGGCCTGCGCGAGACCCGACGCGAGCAGCAGTATAGGGAGCAAGTGAATGATTTTTTTCGTCATTGGCTATATTGCACCGGCACGTAGAGCGCAATTAAAGCTACCGAACTAACCGCCACGCTGCAAGCTTCGATGCGATACGGGCTCGGGCTGCCAACGGGCCGATTCTCTTTGCCGGGACGCCGCCACAAAACCGCCGCGACAGAGCCCAAGACAGAATTTGTAGTTTGCGATGCTTCAGGGCAAACTCTTGCCGAAAAAGAGGGGGGTCCATTTGTCTATCTCGGTACTCGACGCGCTTCGACCCGCAGGCAAGCCAACCATGATCGCGATTATTGTGATCATTGGTTTGTTCGTTGGCGCTTGGGTACACGGCAAGTATTTCTCGAATAAGACCCCGGTGCAGCCGATCGAGTTCAGTCACAAGGTGCATGCCACCGACAACGAGATTCCTTGCCAGCACTGTCACATTTACGCCGCGACTACGCCGTCCGCCGGCGTGCCGAGCGTGAGCAAGTGCATGGGCTGCCACCGGTCGCTGCCGGATACCCGCGAACGCCCTGAGATTCTGAAACTGGCGGCCTACTGGGAGAACCGCGAGCCGATTCCGTGGATCAAGGTATATGACGTCCCGGACTTTGTGCACTTTACGCACAAGCGTCACATCCAGGCCGGGCTGGAATGCCAGGAATGTCACGGGCAGGTCGAGACCATGGATCGAGTTACCCGCATCCCGACCATGCGGATGCCTTGGTGTGTCGACTGCCACACGCAAAAGGACGTGGAACACGGTCGCGATTGCCTGACGTGCCACATGTAAGGATGGAAGCGGGGATAAAAGGGGTCGGGAACAGGGACAGGACACAGGTCGCGTAGATCGCCCGATTGGGCGCTGGAACTGGATCGAATGTCAAAAATCAGCCGCAGAGACTTGCTGCAATACATCGGGGCCGGAGGCATCGGGGTCGCGGGCGGCGTCTTGTACGGTGAGAGCATCGAACGACCCGTCGAATATCTCATTCCGCAGGTCGTTCCGCCGGAAGATTATTCGCCGGGTATTGCAACCTGGTACAACACCGTCTGCAGGCAGTGCTCGGCCGGCTGCGGTATCTCGGTTCGCACGCGCGAGGGCAGGGCAAAGAAAATCGAAGGCAACGCCGTGCACCCGGTCAGTCAGGGGCGCACCTGTGCCCGTGGTCAGGCGGGCCTCAATGCCCTGTATAACCCGGATCGCATTCGCGGACCGTTGCGCAATACCGGGCAACGCGGAGCCGGCCAGTTCGACAGTATCAGCTGGGACGAAGCACTCACCACGGTCGGCAGTCGTCTCGGCGTGCTCAGGATCCGGGAACAGGCCGATCGTGTCCGCTTACTGAGTGATCAGCAGCGCGGCCACCTCGATGAGCTGTTCGCACGCTTCATGCAGCTCTTCGGTTCCGAGCACTACCTGCAATACGACTTCACTTACCCGGCAGCCTTGCGGATCGCGAACCGCATTTCGTTCGCGACCGATCGCCTGCCGTATTACGACATAGCCAATACGGATTACCTGCTGTCATTCGGTGCGGACTACCTGGGCACCTGGATCTCACCCGTGCACCACGGGCTCGGTTACGGGCATCTGCGGCAGGGCCGCAGCGAACGTGGCAGGACCGTCCAGGTGGAACCGAGAATGTCCTTGAGCGGCGCGAATGCGGACGACTGGATCGCGGCGCGGCCCGGTACCGAGGGACTGCTCGCACTCGGCATCGCGCATGCGCTCTTGAGCGAAGGGCATTACCGGGGCAGCGACGCCGATGCGTGGCGGGCAGCACTCGCCGCGTACGCACCCGCCGCCGTGTCACGAACCACGGACGTCGCGGCAGACAAAATCGTCGCCATCGCGAATGCATTCGGCACAAGTCGGGCGAGTCTCGCGATCGCCGGCGGCGCGGCCGCAGCGGGCACCCATGCGGTGGCCACGATCGTCGCCGTCAACGCGCTCAATCACCTGGCCGGCAGTGTCGGGCGGGCGGGCGGCGTTATCCTCCATGCGGCGGAGGCGGGCGCCCCCGTCACGCGGGCGACCACGACCGGTTTCCGCGGCATTCGCGAGCTCGTAACCGCGATGGAGCAAGGCGCGGTCGAGGTCCTGATTGTGCACGACGCGAATCCCGTGTTCGCCATGCCCGACAGCGTGCGGATTCGTGATGCCCTGCAAAACGTGCCGCTCATCGTGGCGCTTTCGAGTTTCCGCGACGAAACCAACGTCATGGCGGATTTCATCCTGCCGACGAATACCTATCTCGAATCCTGGGGCGACGACGTGCCGGATCCCGGCGTCGGTTTTCCGGTCGCGTCACTGTCGCAACCGGTCGTCGCGCCGCTTTATGACACGCTGCCGGCGGGCGACATCATGCTGGCACTGGCGCGCCAGATCGGTGGTGAATTGCCGATCGGGCTCCGCTGGGCCACAACCGAGGAATTCATCAGGCAACGCTGGCGCGAGGAATTCTATGACGGCAGCGCCGAGGATGCCGGTCGCAGCTTCGAGGCATTCTGGCAAGCCGCTCTCGAAGCCGGTGTCTGGGGCCGACCGGGTGCACCCCGCGCAGACCGCGCCGTACCCGACGGCGCCGTGCTCGCGCGTGCCGTCAGCGATCCAGTATCCGAATTTGCGGGCGATGAAGCGGAGTATCCGCTGGTATTGCACCCGTTCCTGACGGCAACCTTCACCGACGGCCGCGGTGCCAATCTGCCCTGGCTGCAGGAATTGCCGGACCCGCTGACGAGCGTCGTGTACGGGTCCTGGGCGGAACTCAATCCGCGGACGGCGGCCGAGCTGGGCATCGAAGACGGCGACGTCCTGGAGATCACGTCGGCGTCGGGGTCCGTGCGCGTTCCGGCGATTGCATTCCCCGCGATCCACCCCGGCGTCGTGGCGATGCCGATTGGCCAGGGGCACAGCGACTACGGTCGCTACGCCAGTGACCGCGGCGCCAACCCGATTCATATCGTGGAGCCGCTGGTCGACGAGCAGTCCGGCGAACTGGCCTGGGCCGCCACGCGCGTCAAGGTCAGAAAGACCGGCGAACGCATGAACATCATCAGGACCGACGGCGTAACGCGCACGCTCGGAAGGCAGATTCTCGGCCCGGCCGACGATCACGCGTGACGGAGGACATCGCGACTTGAGCACATTCCTTGACAAACTCCGCGACTACAGCAAGCCCGGTTACTACGAGAAGTTCGATTATCACTGGACCATGACGATCGACCTGGATCGTTGTACCGGTTGCGAGGCCTGCGTGGTTGCCTGCCAGGCGGAGAACAATTTGCCGATCGTCGGCGAAAAGCGCTTCGCGAAGAACCGCGAGATCAAGTGGATACGCATCGAGCGTTACTGGGACGGCGAGTACCCCGACATCAAGATGGGTTTCATCCCGATGCTCTGCCAGCACTGCGACGATGCGCCGTGCGAGACCGCGTGCCCGGTATTCGCGACTTATCACAACCAGGACGGACTCAACACGCAGATTTACAATCGTTGCATCGGTACCCGCACCTGCGCCGTGTATTGCCCGTACGAGGTCCGCTATTTCAACTGGTTCACCTACACCTGGGATGAACCGCTCGAGCAGCAACTGAATCCGGACGTCAGTATTCGTGAAAAAGGCATCATGGAGAAATGCACGTTTTGCATACAGCGAATCCGCATGGCGAAAGATCATGCCAAGGATGACAACCAGCGCCGTGTCAGGGACGGTGAAGTCGTTCCGGCCTGCGCGCAGGCCTGTCCGACCGAGGCGATCGTTTTCGGCGACAGCAACGATGCCGAATCCGCAGTATCGAAAAAGATGGCAGACGCGCGGGGCTACAAAGTTCTCGAAGAGCTGAATACGACGCCCTCGGTCGTTTACCTGAAGAAATCTCACGCCTGAGTTCATCAAATGTTTGATCACGGACAGCCAAGTTACGCCGAAGTCAACAGGGACGTGCTGGCCTCGATGCTGGAGACGGGCCGTGGGTACTGGATACTGCTGGGATCCACGATGGCCGTCGCTGGCCTGTGTTTCTTCCTGCCGTGGTTCTACCAAATCGAAGTCGGCATCGGCGTTGCGGGAATGAATCGCAATGCGCTGTGGGGAACGTACCTCTCGAACTTCATATTCTGGATCGGGCTGAGCCACTCGGGCACGCTCCTGTCGGCGGTGCTGCACATCACCAACAGTCACTGGCGAAAATCCATCTACCGGAGCGCCGAGGCGATGACGCTGTTTTCGCTGATGACCGCGGCGCTCTTCGTGATGGTGCACGTCGGCCGCGTGTGGTTCGTGCACTGGAGTTTCCCGATTCCGAACCAGATGGGCCTGTGGCCGAACTTCCGTTCGCCGCTGATGTTCGACGTCATGGCCATCACGACTTACCTGACCGCCAGTTCGATATTCATTTATATGGGATCGGTGCCGGATTTCGCCGCCGTACGCGATGCGAGCACCGGCCTGCGTCGCCGTCTCTATACGATTTTCTCGTTCGGCTGGCGCGGTACCGCAAGGGAATGGCACACGCTCGGCTGGGCCTATACCTTCTTCGCGGTGTTTGTGATTCCGCTCGCGGTATCCGTGCACAGTATCGTATCGTGGGACTTCGCACTGTCGATCGTGCCCGGGCTGCATCACACGATTTTCGCTCCTTACTTCGTCTGTGGCGCGATCTATTCGGGCACGGCCGGCATCGTGACAGTGATGTGGTGCCTCAGGAAGTTTCTCAACTTCGAACGCTACATTGGTCAGGAACATCTCGACAATCTCGGCAAGCTCCTGATCGTGCTGTCACTGATCTGGAGTTACATCAACATTCTTGAATTGTTCAGCAGCTGGTACGGCGGTACCTCCTTCGAACTGGAGGCGTTGAAGTTCAGGCTGTTTGGTTTTTATGCGCCGCTTTACTGGGAGATGATCCTGTTCTGCGCCTTCGTGCCGCTCCTGATGCTGTCGCGGAAAATCCGCCTTTCGTGGAACAAGATGCTGGTAATCTCGATCCTGATAAATATTGGCATGCTGACGGAGCGATTCATCATCGTTGCGACCTCGCAGCCCCGCAAGTTTCTGCCGAATGCTTTCGGTTTCTATTTCCCCAGCTGGGTCGAGATTTCGATCACGATTGGTTCGTTCGCGATCTTTGCAACACTGTTCCTGATCTTCATCAAGTGGGTACCCGCGGTGTCGATCTACGAAGTCAAGGAAACACTGAATCCCTTGAGGAGAAACAAGTAATGGCCGTCGTCGGCAGTTTCGCCTATGAAGATGACTTTCTTGCCGCAGCCAGGAACCTAAAGGCTTCCAGTTTCGACAACATCTCGCTGCTGTCGCCGCTGCCGCTCGAGGAAGCGCAGGAGATTCTCGAACTCGGGAAGTCCCCGGTACGGCGATTCTCGCTGGCCGGAGCGATCATCGGCGCGGCCTCGGGATTCGCGATGGCGGTGGCCACGGCACTCGTCTTCATCATGCCGACCGGGGGCCGGGCCATCATTGCCGTGCCGCCATTCCTGGTCATTACTTACGAGATGACAATTCTGCTGGGCGTATTGTTTACGCTGCTCGGATTCCACGTTGTTTCCGGTTTGCCCGCATGGCGCGACGAACCCTACCTGCCGTCGGCCAATATCGATCGCTTTGTCGTCGTGGTGCAGGATGTGACCGGCGAACAGGCAGCGCGGGCGGAGTCGATCATCCGGCAGGCAGGGGCGGAGGACATTCAGCATATGGAGAGCAAGCCATGAAATTCTGCCGCTGGCGCAACCTCGTCTGCGCAATATCGCTGCTGGCGCTACCGGGCGCGGCCGTGACCCTGCCGTGGGACAAGGATATGCAGGACCAGCTGACCATCAAACCGCAGGAGTCGCTGGTGCGTCTCAACGCCTCTTCGGTGCCGATCACGGGCAAGGAAATCTACCCGCCACCCAGTGACGTGATTCGGCTGGTGCGGGCGCGGCTGGACGCGGGCCGCACGCTCGTGAACCCGATTCGGAAGTCGCCCGAATCCCTTACCCGCGGCCGCGAGATGTACGAACTGCATTGCATCGTGTGTCACGGGCCACAGGGCCGCGGCGACGGCCCGGTAGGGCAAAAGTTCGTGCCGCAGCCGATTGAACTGAATTTCGATTACGTGCAGCTGCAGCCGGACGGGCAGATCTTTTATACGATCAGCTACGGCAGCCTCGCGATGCCGTCTTACAGGGAGGCGGTAGCGGTGGAGGACCGCTGGCACCTGGTCAATTTCATCAAGGAAGTCTTTGGCGAACAATGAGCGCAGTTCCGCAAATCGCCATCGGCGTACCGGCCGGGCGCAAGGGCTACAGGACGTCCCTCATGATCCTGGCCGTGGTCTTTGCAGCGGGCGCTTTGAATCTCGTCTACCTGCTTGCGACGTCACCCGACAGCGTGCCGTGGAGTTTCCTCACGGTTAGTTTCGTGTATCTGCTGGGATTAAGCCAGTTCGGCATCGCGTTTACCGCGATCATGAGAATCTGTCGCGCGAAATGGGCGCGACCGTTCTACCGGACGGGTGAGATCGCGACGCTGGCCTATCTGCCGTTCGCCTTCATCCTGTTCCTGATTATCTATGCATTCGGCAGGGAGCACTTGTTTTTCTGGCTGTCGCCGCAACCCGGAGAGCATCTGAGCCCGTGGCTCAACCAAGAGTTCCTGCTGATCCGCAACCTGCTTGCCCAGTCGGCGTTCTACATTCTGTCGCTCGTCTACTTCCTGATGGGCCTGATACCGGATGCGACAGACGATTCCGCCGTGGTGAGCGAGGGATTGCGCGGCAGTTTCCATCGCTGGCTTGCGTCACAAAAGAGTAAGCGTGATATCAAGCGACTCAAGTCGAGCATGTACCTGTTTGCGCCGGTGCTGCTGGTGCTCGCCGTCATCGCCAATACCTTCATCGCCTGGGATTTCGCGATGATGCTCTTTCCGCACTATCACAGCACCGTGTTCCCGATGTATTTCATCCTCGGCAATATGCTCGGCGGCACCGCTGCCATCGTGATTCTCTCGGCACTGACCTCGCATACGCTCGGCCTGACAGCTTTCTTCAAGACCTTCCAGTTGAAAAGCGTCGGCATCGTCATTACCGGCTTCGCACTTTTCTGGATTTACATGTTCTGGGCACAGTTCTTCGTGTCCTGGTTCGGCAATCTGCCGCACGAAACAGGGCCGCTGTGGACCCAAATGTACGGCCACTACGCGCCATATTTCTGGTCCATGATGGCATGCGTCTTCGGCATCCCCGTCGGCTCGATGATCTTCGCTTACGTGAAACGTCACTGGTGGTCGCTGCTGACCGTGTGCGCGGTCATCCTCGTTGGCGTGTGGCTCAATCGCTATCTGCTGATCGTCCCGGCGTCGAGCGGGAATCACGCCCCGTTTTCCACATGGACCGAGGTCGTACTGGTCGGCGGCCTTTGCGCCGGTTTCCTGCTCCTCTTCCTCCTGCTCATCCGGGTCGTGCCGATGGTCTCCGCCTGGGAGATGCGCGACGCTGCCGGCGAGGAAGGTCCCGCTTACTAAAAAATAGGGTCGAACCGCGTTTTCTACTCTCGCCGTCACCGGGGCGTGCGCATGGTAAAAATGCAGTTCGACCCCATTTCTTCCGCGTTATAATTCGCGGTTCGAGAAAGTGAGAGTCGGCCAGACAACCGCCGGTGCCCTCGTGGTGCCGGAGGAAAGTCCGGGCTCCATCAGGCAGGGCGCCAGGTAACGCCTGGAGGGCGCGAGCCCATGGAAAGTGCCACAGAAAACACACCGCCCAAGCGCTCGAAGCGCCGGCAAGGGTGAAAAGGTGCGGTAAGAGCGCACCGCGCGGGTGGCAACACGCCGCGGCAGGGTAAACCCCGCCTGGAGCAAGACCAAATAGGGGAGTACGCGGGCTTAAAGCCCGCACCGCGCGCCTGAGCGGACTCCCGGGTAGGTTGCTAGAGGCAGTCGGTGACGGCTGTCCCAGATGAATGGTTGTCCCAGACAGAACCCGGCTTACGGCCGGCTCTTTCTTTCTCTCCCCCGTACTTGCGCGTCAGCCGCAATTTTTCCCGCCGCGGGTGCTCTGTCCCTTTACTGTCGCGGTCTGGCGACCAATTTCTAAGTGGAAGTCGAGAAATCACTGCTAATTCATTGATTTGTAGTTCCTAAAGCCCGCCACAATGTGCCCGATTTCGGCCACGAGAAAGCCTCTAAGTCCCTGTAGAAAAAGAATATTTGGACCAGTCGGTTGACAGCCGGCAAAAGGGCTGAATATAGTGTTGAAAAGTGGAAAAAAGTGGGAGGAGATGGGCTGATGCGGATATCGCAGGACCACTGCCGATTCCGCTCCCATCCTAATAACAGTGTTTCGTGGGGCTACCAAAGTGACCCTGGACGCCAAGGGTCGACTGGCGATTCCGACTCGTTACCGGGAGCGGATTATGGCCCGTTGCGACGGCCAGCTGGTAGCCACGGTCGACAAGGACTATTGCCTCCTCATTTATCCGTACCCGGACTGGGAAGAGATCGAGCGCAAGCTCGTTCGCCTGCCGAGCCTGAACAAAAAGGCGCGCCGCCTGCAGCGGCTGATGGTGGGACACGCGACAGAAGTCGATCTCGATGGCCACGGTCGAATACTGCTCTCGAAGGAATTGCGTGAATTCGCGGGCCTCGGGCGCCAGGCCGTCCTGATCGGACAGGGCAACAAGTTTGAACTTTGGGACGAGGACAGGTGGAGCCAGAAGCGCGACGAGTGGCTCGGTGACGAGGACGAATCCGATCTGCCGGCGGAGCTCGAATCGCTTTCCCTCTGACCCGGACTAGGTCAAAGCCGGTGAGGTGAAAAAGAAGGAGCACGTACCGGTCCTCAGGGACGAGGTCCTCGAGGGTCTCAAGGTGCGGTCGGACGGCTGCTACGTGGATGCGACCTTCGGTCGCGGGGGGCACAGCAGAGCGATATTGAGGCACCTGGGAGG
>JBFHXJ010000103.1:0-13165 GCA_041598995.1 Woeseiaceae bacterium
CGGAGGTGGAGCTCATCGGCGACCTTGCGCACACGCTGTGGATGCTGAACGAAAGGGCGAAGGCGTCTAAGAAACTGAATTTCGATCTCGGCGAGCAACGAAAAACCCGCAATGCGATGTACGAGGACTTCGCAGAGTACAAGGACGACCGAACGGACGGCGCGATCCGCCCGCAGAAGGCGCTGTGGGACGTGCGCCAGGTCATGGGCCCGCACGATATTCTCCTGTCCGACGTCGGTGCGCACAAGATGTGGATCGCGCGGCATTACCAGTGCCACGAACCGAACACCTGCCTGATTCCCAACGGCTTCTGCTCGATGGGATTCGCCTTGCCGGGCGCGATCGCCGCCGGTCTCGTGCACCCGGACCGCCGCATTCTCGCGATCTGCGGCGACGCCGGGTTCCTGATGAACGTGCAGGAAATGGAGACCGCAAAGAGGATCGGTAGCAACATCGTCGTCCTCGTGTGGGCCGACAACGAGTACGGGCTCATCGCCTGGAAACAGGAGACGCATTTCGGTCGGCACACCGATCTTGCTTTCGGCAATCCGGACTGGGAAACGCTGGCGCGGGCCTTCAGCTGGAGCGGACACTACGTATCGAAGAGCGAGGTGTTCGCCGCAACGCTGGAGAAGGCCTTCGAGGAGCAAGGTCCCAGCCTGGTGGTGATTCCGATCGACTACCGCGAGAACGCCCTGCTCACGAAAAGGCTCGGCGAAATTACGCGGATGATCGGATAAACGGATGGACAAGACACTTGCAGGCAAGCTCGAAGTGACCTCACCTTACGACGGCAGCGTGCTCGCGACCGTTGACACGCAAGGGGAGGACCACGTCGAAGGCGCGCTGAGCACCGCCTACAAGCTGTTTCGCGATCACGGTCGCCGGTTGTCCGTGCCGGAACGGATCGCAATCCTGAAGCGCACCGCGGATCTCATGGACGAGCAGCAGGAAGAACTTGCGAAGCTCGCGGCCAGCGAGGGCGGCAAGCCCTACCAGGATTCGATAGTCGAGGTCGCTCGCGCGATCGACGGCGTGCACCTCTGCATCGAGACCTTGCGCGGAGACGCCGGCGAGGTCATTCCCGTGGCGACCACGCCCGCGACCCAGGGTCGCATTGCCTTCACGCAGAAGGAACCGGTGGGTGTGGTCGTTGCCGTCAGCGCTTTCAATCACCCGCTTAACCTGATCGTGCACCAGGTCGCGCCTGCCATCGCGACCGGTTGCCCGGTCATCGTCAAGCCAGCGACCGATACGCCTCTGTCCTGCCTGCGCTTTGTTGAACTGCTGCGCGAGGCCGGTCTGCCTGAGGACTGGTGCCGACCTTTCGTCGCGGACAGCAACGAGACAGCGGAGCTCCTGGTCACCGACAGTCGCGTCGCTTTTTTCAGTTTCATCGGCAGCGCGAAGATCGGCTGGATGTTGCGCGGCAAGCTCGCGCCCGGTACCCGCTGCGCACTCGAGCACGGCGGTGCCGCACCCGTGATTCTCCTCGACGATTTTGACGAAGACCGAACGCTTGCGTCCGTCCTGAAAGGCGGCTTCTATCACGCAGGCCAGGTGTGCGTTTCCGTGCAGCGCGTGTTCGCGCCGAAGAAACAGGCGCGTTCTTTCGCGAAGGCATTGGCAAACCGCACAGAAAATCTCGTGATTGGCGATCCGCTCGATCCGCAGACTGAAGTCGGACCAATCATCCGGCCTGCCGAAGTTGACCGCATTGCCGAGTGGGTCGAGGCCGCCGTCGCCGACGGTGCCAAACTCCTGTGCGGCGGCGAACGCCTCGACAATAACTGCTATGCGCCGACGGTGCTGCTGGACCCGCCTGCCGGCGCGCGCGTCAGCACACTCGAGATCTTCGGACCGGTCGTCTGCATCTACACCTACGATAACGTGAACGACGCAGTTGAACAGGCGAACTCCTTGCCAACCGCGTTCCAGGCGGCGATATTCGGCCGAGACATCGATCGCATCATGAATCTTATCCCACTGATCGATGCGTCGGCGGTCATGGTCAACGACCACAGCGCATTTCGTGACGACGTGATGCCTTTCGCCGGCCTGCGGGAATCCGGATTAGGCGTCGGCGGTATACCCTACACGATGCGCGACATGCAGATCGACAAGATGGCGGTGATCAACACCGCTACTTCGAAACAGGGAGACGCATAGTCATCGCCGACTTTAGAGATTGCGTGTCGCCGAATATGCATCGCTGTCTATCTCCGCAGGCCGTCCCAGTATCGCGTCGACCAGTAGATGCGCCGACCCCATCGCCATCGTCCAGCCATCCGCGCCATGGCCGGCATTGATGTAGAGCCCCTCGATCTTTCCCGGACCGATGAACGGCCGACCATCGTTACTCATCGGCCTAAGGCCCGCCCAATGGTTCGCGCTATCGTAAGCGATGCGCGATGCAATTCCCGGCAACAGCGATTCGAGCACGGTATACAAATGATCCATGGATAGTTTGTCGATCGATTTATCAAATCCCGAAAATTCCGCGATTCCGGCAACGCGGATCCTGTTGCCGAACCGCGATATCACAGCGTGTGATTCGTCATCCATGATCGCGACGCCCGGCAGGCCGTCGATATCCGTGGCATCGATCGTCAGCGAGTATCCTTTGACAGGCTTGACCGGCAAAGGATGCTCGACCCGACGCAGTAGTGCCGGGCTACAGACACCAGCGGCCACAACGATACGATCAGCTTCGATCCGACCGCGGTCCGTTTCGACACCGCAGACCTTACCTTGCCTGACGAGTAATTGCGTAACCCGCATGCCGGTGTCGATTTCACCGCCGTCCGCGATGATCAGCCGGGCAAGTTCCCGGCAAAACAGCTGCGCATCTCCGCTCGCGTCATCCGGAAACCAGATGCCGCCGATCAGCTTGTTCGCAACATCACGCAGCGCTGGCTCGCGCGCAACGATCTCACCGGGATCGACTTTTTCGAACGTCAATCCGATCCCCGCAAGAAACTCGCTGATCGCCAATCGGTCTGTCATGTGCCGTTGATCCTTGAATAAGACCAGAGTGCCGGCATCGAGTAAATCGTATTGCAATTGGCAGCGCTCGGTCAGGGCAAGCGTTTTTTCGATCGAGTACCGCGCGAGCCGGTAATTGTCTTGCGTGGCCGCGTGGAAACGCTCTGCCGTCGAGTTTCGGAGAAATGTAATACCCCAGGAAAAAAGTGACGGTAACACCCGCCATCGAAACCGCATCGAAGCGCTTGCATGATAAAGCGATGCAAGGAGATGCCAGTGTACGCCCGGCGCATTCCAGGGGTCCGGCATTGAAGGCGTCAGCAAGCCACCATTCGCGAAGCTTGTTTCCAGACCGACGCCCTCTCGGGCCTCGAGCACGCGGACTGGTTCACCCCGCTCCAGCAATACCTTCGCAGTTGTGAGCCCAATGAGCCCTCCGCCGATGACCAGGAGCGGCTTCATCGATGCCGATCGTCAGAAACGGAAAAACACCCCCAAGAGGACGATCACCAGCACCGGCGGGATGATGAAGCGTATCGAGAATCGCCACAGGGCAAACAAGAAACCATCGGCAACGTTTATTTCCTCGAGTTTCAGCGCCTTGGGTACGAGCCAGCCGAAAAAAATCGCCGACAGGCAGCCGCCAATCAGCAACAGGTTGTTTGCCGCCAAATGGTCGAATGCGCTGAAGATCGACATCCCCTCATAGGACGGCACGAAATCGAGCGGATGGAAATCCGACCACGCACCGAGAGAGATGATCGAGAAAATGCCGAGCAACCACGCCGCACCGGTTACATACAGGATGCCTTTCTTCCGCGGTACACGCCAATGCTCTTCGACCCAGTTCACCACACCTTCGGCGAGCCCGATGCAGGACGACAGTGCGGCCGATATCAGCAAAATGAAAAATATTGAACCGAATATCTGCCCACCCGGCATCTGACCGAACGCCAGCGGCAAGGTCTGAAAGATGAGCCCGGAACCGCTTCCCGCATCCAGGCCATACTGAAACACCAGCGGGAATATCGCGAATCCCGCCACGACCGCGACGCCGGTATCCAGCAGTATCACTGCCGTAGACGAGCGCGGAATCGAGAAATCCTTCGGCATGTAAGCGCCGAACACGACCAGCGAGCCCATGCCGATGCCGATCGAGAAAAACGCCTGGCCGATCGCCATCATCGCGGTTCTGAACGTCACCTTCGAGAAGTCGGGCTCGAGCAGGAACCGCAATGCGCCCACCATATCACCGGCAAAGACGCCATAGATCACCATCACGAGCAGCGAGATGAAAAGCGCCGGCATCAGCACTTTGACGGCGGCCTCGATGCCTTGCTGCACGCCGCGCCGGATCACGAAAATAATCAGGAGGTGCACGGCGGTGTTCCAGAACAAGAGCTTCCAGGGATCGTTCAACAGATTGGTGAACAGGGCATTTGAGGTATCGGCATCGACGCCTTCGAGGGTCCCGCTCGCCGCCTTGACGAAGTAATCCAGGGTCCAACCGGAAATCACGGTGTAGTAGGAGAGAATGACGAAGGCACAGAAAATACCGAGGGTGCCGACGTGTCTCCACGCCTTGTTCCTGCCACACTCGGCAGCGACGGCCTGGTAACTGCCGGTGGCGCTGGACTGCCCACGCCGGCCGATCGCGATCTCGGTAATGAGAAGCGGCAGCCCTATGCCTAAGGCAAACGCGAGATAGATAAAGAGGAATGCGCTGCCGCCGTTCTCACCCAGCACATACGGGAATCGCCAGATGTTTCCCATGCCGACCGCGAATCCCACCGCGGCCAGCAGGAACCCCCACCGCGACGACCATTGTTCGCCGGATCCTGTAGCTCCCGCCATTTGCTACGCCCTCCCCGAAACTTTCAGCAAAACCGATAACGCGCCGCCCGGGCGCCGGATGGTGCGGTATCTTCTCATACTCACTGGCGGCAGGTCAGACCCTATTTCTCTCGGTCGTGGGAAAAGACGTCACATGGGCTAAAATGACAGCAACCTCCGAAATGCGTGACATCACCATGCGACTCGTGCTCATTGTCGCCGTTTCCCTGGCATCCACCTGCTGGGCGCAGGAGCCGACGTTCGCCATCGGGTCCGCGAATCCCCACCTGTCCAAAGGTGCGCAGGCGCTTCTCGGCGACCGGCACGAAGAGGGTATCCGGCTTACCTTATTGGGCCTCAAGACCGCCAATAACCAAAAAGAAGAAGAAATTGCATTGAGTAATCTGTGTGCCGGATACACCAACCTCGGTGATTATCAAACGGCGCTGAAGTACTGCGATATGCTGCTTCAACGCAACGACAAATTGTGGCGGGTCTATAACAGTAAGGCACTGATCTACATTTACACGAAACAATACGATAAAGCCGAAGAACAACTCATCAAGGGCGAAGCGCTCAACCCGAATGCGCACTCGATGAAGATCGCACGTGCACTGTTTCTCGATGCAACGCAACCCGTCGTACCCGAGATCGAGGTCGACGACAGGCAAAAAGCCATCCCGTAGGCGTTTGCAGGGCCAACCAACCTTTGCCCAATCGCCCGTCAGATGGCTTAATGACGGCGTCTACCTACTTACCGGGAAATAATAATGAAGAAACTCATGTCATTGGTCGGCACCCTGCTTGTGTTCTTCGGAAACGCGAACGCCGATAGGTTGATTCACGCGGGCCATCTGATCGACGGCGCGTCCAGTCGCGCGCTTACGGAACGAACGATTCGTGTCGCCGGCGACACGATAACAGGGATCGAACGCGGCTATGCATCGGCGGGAGCGGGCGACATCGTCATCGATCTGCGGGACAGCACGGTGATGCCCGGGCTCATGGACATGCACGTGCACCTCACCGGCGAGTATTCCCAAAGGAGTAATCTGAACCGGTTCATCCTGAACGAGGCGGACTATGCGTTCGATGCGGCACTGTATGCGAAACGCACGCTGGAAGCCGGATTCACGGTGGTGCGAAACGTCGGCGATTCATTCAATGTCACCGTCGCGTTGCGCAAGGCGATTGAAGACGGCGACGTGCCGGGACCGATGATTTTCACGGCGGCCAAAGGTCTTGCCTCGACAGGCGGCCATGGCGACCCAACCAATGGCTGGGCAGCGCATTTCGGCGCCAATCCGGATCCCAAGGATGGCGTGGTCAACAGCGCCGAAGATGCGCGCAAGGCGGTGCGCCAGCGCTACAAGGACGGCGCGGACTGGATCAAGATCACTGCCACGGGAGGCGTGCTGAGTGTCGCGAAAAGCGGGCAGAACCCGCAGTTCACCGACGAGGAATTAAAAGCGATCGTCGACACGGCGGCGGATTACGACATGCGCGTCGCCGCACACGCGCACGGCACCGAAGGCATGAAGCGTGCCGTTCTGGCGGGCGTTGCATCGATCGAACACGGTACCTTCATGAGCGAAGAGGTCATGGACCTGATGAAGGCGCGTGGCACTTATTTCGTGCCGACGATCATGGCCGGCGACTGGGTCGCGGAGAAATCCAAGATCGACGGCTTCTTTCCGGAACTCGTGCGACCGAAGGCCGCGGCAATCGGACCCGTCATCAGGGACACGTTTGCCAGGGCTTACAGGCGCGGCGTGCCGATCGTGTTCGGCACCGACACCGGCGTCTCGGCACACGGCGACAATGCGCAGGAGTTCGCGCTGATGGTCCAGGGCGGCATGCCGCCGATGGAGGCAATCCAGTCGGCGACGAGCGTCGCCGCCAATTTTCTGGGGATAGGCGACACGCACGGCACGCTCGCGGCAGGCAAGCAGGCCGATATCATCGCCGTGCCCGGCAACCCGCTGGACGACATCACGGCGATGCAGCGCGTCAGCTTCGTCATGAAAGGGGGGAAGGTCTACAAGCAATAAGAATTGGGGTCAGACCTGCGGGGTCTGACCCCGGAAATTATCGGACGGGTCTGGCGTGTGCGGCACCGCGGAATATCGCGTTCATGAAGATGACGTTCAGGCCGTCGAGGTAGGCGCGCACGTTAGGATCCTGCGTAAATCCGATGACGAAGCCACGATCGCTCGGTTGCGCCACGGCAAACGGCTTGTAGGCGAGCTGCCGGCGATTCTCGTCCCACAGGTAGCCGCTCGCGACGAGCTCGTCGGCGGCGTGGAAGCGCGCCACGTTGACGCCTTTGTCCATGCGAATCGGCGTGTAGATGTCGCCGCCGCGAATCAGCACATTCAGCGTTGCCGCAACGCCAGCGCCGAGCCAGTGCTCGCCGTCCACGTCCGCCTTGACGAGCACGCCGGCGACCGAGTCCGGGCTTTGCTGCTCCGGTGTGATGAGTTCTTTATACTCCGCTTCGTCGGTGACGTATCTTCCCGGCACGGTTGGCGGCAGTAACTCCTCCTCGCCTGCATCTTCGCCGCCCGCAGCGTCCTCGTCGTCACCCTCGACCACGGCATCCTCGCGGCGGATCGACAGCAAGTCGACGTTCGGGTCGGCGAGAAAGCGATTGGCATTGCCGACGCCGATCAGCACACCACCCCTTGCCACCCAGTCCTTTAAGTTCGCGATGCCGGCCTCACCGAGCACTGTGGCGTAGTCCTGCTCGCTGCTGGTCTCTGGCAGGATCAGCACGTTGTACAGGCGCAGGTCCGAGGTCGCGATACGTGCCGTGCGTATCGCCGTCACCGGGAAATCGAACTGGCGCTCGATCACGAAACGCGTGTTACCGGCGACATACGCATTCGTCGGCCGGTCCCAGGCGATCGCGACTTTCGGCGTGTTGATACGCACGACGTGGTTGCTGCCGAAGTTCGGGCCGTCGGTGACCCAGCTGTCGTCGACGGCGACGGCATTGGCGCCGGTAGACCTGGCGAGCAAGGTGACGCTCTCGGCGAGGTTTCGCGGATTATCGGCAGCATCGATGATCAGCGTACCGGCCGGATACCGGGTACCCATGTGTGTGAACGGCTTGTCCGTGCTCTTGACCGCAAGTCCCTGGCGCAGCGCGTTGGCCAGCAGGCGTACTGCCGGCGCCGAACCCCACGGTACGAGATAGGCGACGGAACCGCTGCCACCCGAGACGATACCCGGCTGCACCAGCTGCGGGCCGGCGGGGATCATCGCGGGCGAGACGGACCGGTTACAGGCATCCGCGCGGACGTTCATCATCAGCGGCATCGACCAGGCGGTGACATCGTAGATCTCGTCCGGCAGGTTCTTGGCGCGACGGCGTTCCTGTTCCGCCAGGAAATCTTCCTCGAGCGGCACGTCGGGGTCGAGCAAGGTTCGAATGAGCCGCTTCGCGGGCTGCCCGGTGTTGATGACATAGCTGCCGGCCTGGTAGCTCTGGCCGCAGGCATTGAACGACGACGTTGCACGCCCGACCTCGACGCCCTGTTGCACGAGCAGTCCCGCCAGTTTGTTGGCGGCCGCCTGATCTGTCTGTGTCGGCACAATAAAAGAGCGAATCCGCTCGCGCTCGCCCTCGTCCACCGCGCTGACCTGGTAGTCGTAGAAATCGGCCAGGAACTTCTCGCGATTCGCGGCGACCGTTTCCGCGGTGCCGAGCGACGTAACGAAGTGATTGCGAACGGCGTAACGATAGGTGAGCTCATTGCCGTCGTACTGGCGGAACACGAGACCGCGGGTTGAAGCCTGCTCGTAGGTCATCGCGATGCTGCCGAAATACGAAGGCCAGCTTGCACCGTAACCGGGGTAAAACGCGTCGTAGACCTCGCGCGTGAAATAATCTAAGCCGAAGGCGTCGAACCAGCGCGCGTTGGTCCTGCCGAAGAGCTCGAGGCTCGCGCGCTGGTCTTCTGCGAGGTGCGGGTTGTAGGGGATGGCTTCCGGTGCAAAGTAATATGTGTTGTCCGAGCCCATCTCGTGCGCATCGACATAGGCGACCGGGTACCACTCCTGCAGGATGCGAATGCGGCCGCGCGTCTCCGGCTGCGTCAGGATGAACCAGTCTCGATTGAGATCGAAAAGATAATGATTGGTGCGCCCGCCGGGCCATGGCTCGTCGTGCTCGGCGGCGATGCGGTCGGCATCGGGGACCAGCCCTTCGGCCATCTCGAAACCGTGTATGAAGCGGTCGCGGCCGTCCGGATTCTGCATCGGGTCGAACACGACGACGGTATCGCGCATGATGGCCGCAACGCGGGGATCACCTCGCGACGCGAGCAGGTGATACGCCGTCAGCATTGCGGCATCGGTCGAGGAGATCTCGTTGCCGTGCACCCCGTAGGAGAGCCAGGTCACTGCCGGCTGGTTGGCGATGATCTCTTCGGCTTCCGCACGCGTCGTCTGCCGCGGGTCGGTCAGGCGTTGCATGCCGGCCTTGACGTCGTCGATGCGGGCCATGTTCGCGGCCGAGGTCACGACGACATAGATGAGATCACGGCCCTCCCAGGATTGTGCATAACGGAATACGGACACTCGATCGGGGGCCGCCTGCTGTAGCGCTTCAAAGTATCGAATGACATCACGATGCCAGGTGATACGGTCGCCGGTGCGATATCCCAACACGTCTTCGACTGACGGGATTGCGGGATCGTAGCTGGCGTTGGGCCAGAAGACGAAGTCATCTTGTGCAATCGCACGGGTTGCAGTGAAGTTCAGGAGAATGAGAGTCGTCGCCAATGCCAAGCGCAGTGTGGCTTTCATGCTTGCCCCTTGTGTGTTCGCGGCTCGTCGCTCTCGGACGTCCTGTCTTGCGCGACATAAGTACGTCCGTGTACACAAAGCCGCTCCTACAAATTATTTATATGATTTTCGCAGCGAAAGCGTTTCTACAATATGTTTTTATTGTTGCCTTGTCGGGCGCTGTGACTTGTCCCAGCCCAGCACGCCGTGCTTTTCCAGAATTCTTAGGAGCTCTTCGATCGGGATCGCCTCGAGCGTTCCGCGTGAACTCGTCACCGTCGTCGCCTTGAAGATCGCATTGTAAATCGCTTCCTCGATCGCCTCGGCCGTGGCCGCAAACAGCGGCGACATCGATGCGTTCGCCAGCGCATTTGATTTGACGGGTACATCGCTTTCTCGGGGGTGCCTGACACTCGGGTCGGTCGAGAACGCGATGACGTAGTCGCCCGATCCGTTGCTCGCAAAGGAACCGGTGCGGGCGAGTCCCATCATCGCACGCATCGCGAGGCGGTCCAGGCTGCGCGCATTCAATGGCGCATCGGTAGCGACGACCATCATGATCGAACCGTCATCCTGGCCTTTGTTGCCGTTTTTGCCTTCGAGCTCCTCCCTGTAGGCATAGGTGCCGAGTTCCCGACCCACCGGCGCGCCGTTGATCGTCAGCGTGCCGCCATAATTCGTCTGCACCAGCACACCGATCGTGTAGCCCCCGAGTGACCCGGGCAGCACCCTCGAGCTCGTGCCGATGCCGCCTTTCCAGCCGAAAGCCTGCGTACCGGTGCCCGCGCCGACGCTGCCCTCCTCCACCGGGCCGCCGCTGGCATTGGCCAGCGCCGCATACACTTGTTCTTTCTGAATCGGGTCGGCCCACATGTTGTTCACGACGCTGTCATTGGTCTCGCCGACGATCGGGTTGATCGTGTGCTCGCCCATGCCGGGCTGGGTGTAGACCCATTCCTTGAGCGCATTGGCGGCGCTCCATACACAGAGCGTGCAGGTCAGCAGTATCGGCGTCTCGAGTTCGCCGAACTCGCGCACCTGAGTCTCGCCGATCAGCTTGCCGTAGCCATTGCCCACGTGGATCCAGGCCGGCATGGGGTGGGTGTAGAGATTGCCGGGACCGGGGATGATCGCGGTGACACCGGTGCGTATGTCGTCGCCTTCGACGACGGTCTCGTGACCAACCTTGACGCCGGCGACGTCGGTGATCGCATTCGAGGCACCCGTCGGAAAGGTACCGACGACGAGTCCGATGTCGCGCGCGCGTGGACGTTCTTCGGCCGCGAGCCCGGCGCTAACAGGTATCAAAAGGAAAACCGCAAAGCATGCGGCCGACAGCGGAACGCGAACTTTATGGGTCATCGGCATGCCCCCCAATTTATTGCTGTAGGAGAGGCCACTGCCGGGAACCGAACATGTGCCATTCGCGGCTTCGTCGCTGCTTGCACGTCCATGTGCGCAGCGGCATAAGTACCTCCCTGTACAAAAAGCCGCTCCTACATCTTGTCTGCTCGTCCAGGGCAGTTTACTTCAACACGTCGAAAATGCGGCTGTACTTGATGATGAATTCACGTCCGCGCGGCGGTGCGCCGAGGCCTCGTTCGTCCACTTCGTTGTAGACCAGGAACAGGCCTGCGTTCGCGGCTTGCAGCCAGGAAAATCGCAGATTGTTAGTCACGACGTCGTCGACTTCATTGTACTGTGTCAGCAACTGCAACAGGATCTTCGGCGTAAACGAATATGAGAGCCTCAAGCGTACAAGGTTTGCCGTGAAGTCCCCGCCCGGGACGGGTAAATCGAAATCGTTGTAGTTGTATGCGAGTTCGGATGTGAATTTTTCGCCGATTCGATATCTGATAGTCGGCTCCAGCGTTACGCGATCGCCACCAAATCGGCCACCAATGGTCGTGCGCAAGCCGAAATTGAGCGGTTGTGATTCATCACCCATGTATACGAGCGACAATTCGCCGTGGTCATACGTCCCCGGCTGAATCGTCACGCCCGGAATGATGTCGAATGGTTGTTTAACGCCCTCAGTCGTGAAGTTATAGCCCGTATGAATTTCCGTGCCGGTATCGAATTCCCAGTGTGAATCGATGTGCAGGTAACCGGTTTCCTGGAAACCGTCGAAATCCCAGAATCCCCGGTAAACGACATGTGGCCTGATTTCGAACAGGTTCCACAGATTTTGCGGACGGATGCGCCTGAATATGCGGCCCGAATATTTCCGGTATCCGCTGCGCGCCAGGAATCCGACTTCCGGATTGAAATCGTTGCCTACTTGCGTATAGCCGATCGAATTCGACCAGTCGGCGCTGTTGTAATCGGCGCTAATCGAAAAGGCATCGTCGCGGCCTGTCAGACCCGGTGTCTCGGTTCTGGCGGCCCAGCCTTGCAACAGCAGGTTTTGTCCGATTCCCCAGCGGCCGTCGATCGCAAAGGTCTGGTTCTCGTCGCCAACGCCGTCTCCCTGGCGATCGACAAACAGGAAACCGATCGACGAGCGGTTGCGGAGTTCCTGGTTGACGCGGGCAACCGAGTACTGGTTTTCAGGCGCCAGTCCGGCGACCGCCTCCGACTGCATGAACAGCAGGCCGACGTTGGTCGTGCCCCCAAGCTTGCCGGAGAGCCGGAGTCCGCCGTCGATCGGCACCGGCTCGCCCCTGGCGATACCAATCCTGCGGCTAAAAAACAGCTCGGCCTCGCGCGGATCGCCGACGTTGAATTGCCCGGCGTTCTCGAGGAAGAACGGTCGCTTCTCCGGAAAGAACAGGCTGAACCGATCGAGGTTTATTTGCACGTCATCGACCTCGACCTGCGCGAAGTCGGTGTTGTACGTCGCATCCAGGGTGAGGCTCGGCGTAATCGAATACTTGATGTCGAATCCGAATTCCTCGTTGGTCTTCCTGTCGGGCAGCAAGCCACCGTCCTTTAAGCTGCCGAGCACATAAGGTGTGATCTGCAAATTACGCTGGCGCGGCACGCGGACGCCCTGGATGGAACCCGCTTCCGACACCCTTTCGATGGTGCGATCCCGCGACATCGGCGCCCAGAACACGATCTCGTTGTTGCGGCGAATGCGCCGCTCGATGTTGAGGCCCCATTCCTGCACTTCACCCTGACCGAAACGCAACGAGGTGAACGGGATCTCCATCTCCGCGCTCCAGCCAATGTCCGATACACTGGAGCGAACATTCCACGGTGCATCCCAGTTAAGATTGAACCCCCCTTCGCCGCCAAACACGAACTGCCCGGCGCCTTCCCTTTCAATCTGGCCGTCGTACTCGACGCCCGAGGGGTTGGTGCCGAAGATGTAACCGTTCTGACGGTCGAGCAATCCGTCAATCATGATCTTGATGCTGTCGGTGTCGTCGAGGGAGCTATCGCGACGCGTATCCGTCGAGATGATTTCGAGCGGCTGATCGTCGTAGGCCACGATACCGATGTGAATGGCGTCGTCCGTGTAACCGAAATAGACCGCGGTGCGTTGTGATGCCGGCTGGCCGGGTCTCGGCTGGATCTGCCAGAAATCGGTGATCGGCTCGCCGGCGCGCCA
>JBFHXJ010000104.1:0-13143 GCA_041598995.1 Woeseiaceae bacterium
CGCGCGACCGAGCAAATGGTTTTTCGCCTCGTCGACTTCGGCAGGCGTCGGCGGCTCTTGTTCGAGCCGCTGCAATTCCGCGTGGAGTAACTGCTTTAGCGCGTCGACCTTGGCAGGGTCGACGCCAACGTCGAGGGTTATCCAGCCCGGTCCGCCAGATGAGTGATAACGGGCATCGATGTAATACGCGAAACCGCGGCGCGAGATTGCCTCCTTGCCGAGGCGTCCCTCGTAATCATGGCTCAGGATGTACAACAACAATCGATAGGCATCGAAGTCGGGATCGGTCGGTGCCGGCGCCGCGACGACATAACCGAGGCGTGCCTGTGCGACGGGTATGCCGAGCCTGATGGTCTGCTCGCCACTCGGCATGTTGCCACGCTGGAGAGTGAAGGGTGTGGGCAAATCCAGCTTGCCAAACGACGCCGCCAGTACTCCCTGTGCCTGCCGCAGCTCGATATCGCCGGCAACGACGATGAGCGAGGGCACCGGCTTCGGGGCCAGCGCTGGCACCTCGAGACCGACGGCTGCAGCAAACGCCTGCTGCATACGCGTCTCCGGATCCAGGGACAAGGCCCGATCGTCGCCGCGGCCGGGTCGATGATCTTTGAGGTAAGCACGCGCCGCGTCGACCGAATCCGCGAACTGCGAGGGTCGTGACAGCCGGTTCCATGCGCTGTATCCGGCGACCGGGTCGGCAAAGACCAGTCCGGCAGGCGCAACGCTTTGTCCCTGAACAACGACTTTCAGATGAACGGCGGATGACAGGTCCGATGACCGTATCAGCACGGGAATGCCGCCATCGAGTCGCGTCGTGATGGCCGGAGCCACTGCGACGTCATCGACCTCGGCAGGCTGCCTTCGCCGGCGATCCTGCGGCTGCCGCGCCGAATCGTTGGATACATCGACGACGGGTTGCGACGCGCGCTGCCGGTGCCAGGCGATCGTGCGTTGCTCGGGTTGGAGATACTTGCGCGCGACGCGACGCACATCATCTGCAGTGACCGCCCGCAGTTCGTCCGGCAGCGACAACAAGCGATCGAGCGCATTGATGCCCGCGAAAAAAGCGAGCTGGTGCGCGGCGTCCTCGGTGGTCTGCACGTCGAATATCAGCTGATCGAGCACAGCGGCAATAGCCGCGTCGACGCGTTTTTCGGAAAGCGTCGTCGTGCGCAGCAGCTGCAGCCGCTCCTCGATGGCCTGTTCGAGCGCGAGCTCAGCCACATCGTCGGCCGCACGGCCGCCGATGACGAATACGTATGCCTGTTCGCTCGGCGGCAACCACGTGGTCATATCATCACTGATTCCGTCAAGCAGGCTCGCATCCCCGATCGGCGTGCCCCAGTCGTTCTGCAAGAAGCTGACGCCGGATCCACCGCCGAGTAATTCCTGCAAGACCAGCAGGGCGGGAAAATCCGCATCGGCGAACGCGGGTGCACGATAAGCGACCATGAATCGTCGCTCCGGCGATGCGCCGCTCAAGTGAATACGACGCAGGCCATGCTGTCGGGGCTCACGCGTGTGCGGCAGCGGGGTCGCCGGCCGGCGCTCGAACTCGCCGAACAGTTCTTTAATGCGCGCGAGCGTCATGTCGTGGTCGAAGTCACCGACGACAGCCATTACGCCATTGGCCGGGTGGTAATGTCGCTGATAGAAGTCCAACACGTCGGCGTGCGTAATGCTGTCGATATCGTCTTCGAGGCCGATCGTATTGTTGCGATACGGATGCGCGAGAAACGACGTGAACATCAGCGCATCGATGAGCATCGATGTCGGTGAGTTCTCATACATGTGCATCTCGGCCAGCACTGCGCCACGCTCAGCCTCGATGTCATCGACGCCCACGATGAGCCTCGCCATGCGGTCCGCCTCGATACGCAGCAGTAAGTCCAGGCTGCCTCTTGGCACCGTGGCGTAATAGGTGGTCTGATCGGTCCACGTATAGCCATGCCACTCCCCGCCGTGCGCGTAAATCCGGCTGGCCACTTCCGTATCGGGAAAATTCTGCGTGTCTCTGAATGCCATGTGCTCGACGAAATGGGCGAGACCCGTCTTACCCGTCACCTCATTGCGGGCGCCGACCTTGTACAGCATTTGCACGCTGACCACCGGGAAGTTGCGGTCCTCCAGAAGAATGACCGTGAGACCGTTGGCCAGCTCATGCACGCGCGAGTTGCCCAGATCGAGTTCCGCAGAGGCATGATCCCCGGCAAATAATGCGAGCAACACGAACGTGAATCTCCCGCAACCGGCGCCGGGTCGACGAGTTTTTGTCGCCAATTCAGGGTACTCCGCCACGATGCATACGAGTCAAGCTTATCACCGCCGGAATCTTCTTCGATGCGAGCCGGCCACTCCGCTTACCGGGCGGGCATATCCGCGGGCAGTGCGATGTGCAATTTCAAGCGGCGCGAGCAAGCAAAGAACGCAAAGTGCAAAGGAAGCCGCGGCCCGGTCCAGATTTATGGCATAAGCAATGCGTCACATTTCGGTCATTGATTGACGATGTATAAATTCATCCCCCTGCTTGCCGTATTCTTCCTCGTCGCCTGCGAAGGCTCGGAGGACGCCGGCAGCAACGTCGACCTGTCACTCGTCCCGGTCTATGAAGGTCCGGACAAACCCGCAGCAGCGTTGACCAATACGTACTGGAAACTTGTCGCGATTGACGGCGAGCCTTTCGAACACACGACCGATGAGCGAGAGCCACACCTCAGATTCTTGAATGACGACGACACGGTATCCGGATTCACCGGGTGCAATTCCTTCACGGGCAGATTCGAGGTCCGGAATGCCAGGTTGGAATTCGGATTGATTGCCGTGACGCAGAGACCGTGCATGGACGAATCGGATCTCGAATACTCGTATTTGAGCTCATTGCGAAGTGCAAACCGTTTTGTTATCGAGGGAGACATGTTGCGCCTCTACCGCGGTGCATCCCCGCTGCTGGAGTTCGAAGCCGATTATTTATAGCCGGGCATTGTTCCAATACCATCACAGAGCCAGCAAAATGCCTGGATAATGCGTTGGATAGCCACGCCCGGTGTCGTTCGTGCCCGCTCGTCGCCCGTGCGCGATTCGACAGCCGCATTCGCATGGCCGGCAGCGGGCTGGAACAGCGAGGGAGTCAGCATGAAGACGATGGCCGTACTCACCACGACCGACAGCCTCGACGAGGCACGAGCGATCGCGACGGCGCTCGTCGACCGGAAGCTCGCGGCCTGTGCCCAGATTTCGAGCATCGAAAGTATCTATACCTGGCAGGGCGCGACGCAAAAGGCACAGGAATACCGGCTACTCGCGAAAACGGCGTCAGGGCGGTATGCGGATGTCGAAGCCGCGATCCGCGAGCTGCATTCCTATGAATTGCCCGCTATCTACGCGCTTGACATGGCGCGGAGCTACGGGCCGTTTGCCGAGTGGGTAATCGAAAACTCGACCGCCGAGGGCGGCTGACGGATCCGGCACCAAAATTTGATGACCTGTCGGTCCCGGGCGCCATGTCGGCAAAATACCTGTCCGTGCCGACTGCCTAGGTAGAACTGCAGATTCCGGGTGCTGTCACGGTCTTCTAGAATTGAACCAATGGTGGCATGCGAGCTGGCGTTGAGGCGTCGAGTGGTATGACCTGGAGTCACTTTGCACACGGCGCCGACATCGGACTGCGCGGCGAAGGGCGATCCAGGTCGGAGGCATTCGAGGAAATCGCTACGGCGCTGACCGCCGTCGTGACCGATCCGGATTCGGTGACGGCCAAGACGGCGATCAGCTTGCATTGCGAGGCGCCGAACGACGAGATACTGCTCGTCGACTGGCTCAATGCCCTGATCTACGAAATGGCGGTCAGACAGATGCTGTTCAGTGAATTCAGGCTGTCGATCGAAAACGGCGTGTTGGAGGCCGAGGTCGCGGGTGAACCGGTGGACCGGAAGAAACACCGGCCCGCGGTCGAGGTCAAAGGGGCGACGTTTACCGCGTTGGCCGTCAAGCAGACAGAGGCAGGGTGGACAGTGCAGTGCGTGGTCGACGTCTGACTGGAATCGCATGGACCCTCGGAAACTCGAACAACTGGACGAAACCCGCTGGCGCATCCCGGCGACCGGCAAGATGCGCGTCCCCGCGATCGTGTTCGCGGATCGCCAACTCATCGAGGACATGGACGACAAGGTCCGCGAGCAGATTTCAAACGTGTGCACCTTGCCCGGTATCGTCAAGAACGCGCTCGTCATGCCCGACGCACACTGGGGTTACGGATTTCCAATAGGCGGTGTGGCCGCGTTCGACGCCGAAGAAGGTGGCATTGTTTCCGCCGGGGGCGTCGGCTTCGACATTTCCTGCGGCGTGCGTCTCCTGCACACGGGTCTGACGCGAGAAGACATTCGATCCGTGCAATCGGCCCTGGCGCACGAGCTGTCCAGGAGTACGCCGGCGGGCGTCGGCAGCACCGGCCGGATCAGCCTGAGCGATGCCGAGATGGACGACATGCTCTCAGGCGGCGCGCAGTGGGCGATCGCCGCGGGCTATGGGGAGCCTGAGGATCTCGAGCATATCGAGGAAAATGGGTGCCAGGCGGGCGCCGACCCCGAGGCCGTGTCGCCGCGCGCCAAGCGGCGTCAGCGTGACGAGATGGGCACGCTCGGATCCGGCAACCATTACCTCGAAGTGCAATACGTCAGCGATGTAGCCGACAAGAAGATCGCGGACGCCTACGGCTTGCGGGACGGCGATGCGGTCATCAGCATTCACTGCGGCTCGCGCGGCATGGGCCACCAGATCGGCACCGAGTTTCTGCGCGAGATGGCTACCTCGGCCGGGGAATTCCGGATAGAGCTTCCCGACCGGGAATTAGCTTGTGCGCCAATCAATTCCGAACTCGGGCAGCGCTACCTTGGTGCCATGCGCGCGGGGGTGAACTGTGCGCTCGCCAACCGACAGATCCTGACGCATCTGACGCGCGTGGCATTTGCCGGGTTCTTTCCCGCAACCACGCTGAAACTCGTCTACGATGTGTCGCACAACATCTGCAAGGAGGAAATGCACCTCAGCAACGGCGAGCGCCGCAAACTGCACGTCCATCGCAAAGGCGCGACGCGGGCGCTCGGACCCGGGTCGGCGCAAGTGCCGCCGGCATTCCGGGGCGTCGGCCAGCCAGTGTTTATCGGCGGCTCGATGGGAACGTCGTCCTACGTTCTGGCCGGGACGACGACCGGCGAGGGGCTCGCGTACAGTTCGGCCTGCCACGGTGCCGGCAGAAAAATGAGCCGCAACCAGGCACGCAAGCAATGGCAGGGCGGCCAGGTCGCGAAAGAGCTGGAGCGACAGGGCATTCTCGTGCGCAGCCCGTCCAAACGCGGCATCGCCGAGGAAGCGCCCGGCGCTTACAAGGATGTCGGCGGTGTGGTCGACGTGGCGCACCAGGCCGGCCTGGCAGCAAAAGTTTGCTGCTTAAAGCCGATGATCTGCATCAAGGGGTAGGCGCCACTCACGCAGTTGGAAGCTGCTTTCCCATGACGAAAACGGAGCTTGCCTGTGTTCCATTTTCGCCTGCTTCCTCGATGAACCGTAACTCGGTGCCAATTTCGAGATCATCGAAATCGGCATTCAAGAGACTGTTGCGGTGAAAGTAGATGTCACGGCCCTCCGGCGTCTCGAGCCGGCCGTAGTCCTGCGATGGTTCGAGGACAGTCACGCGGCCGTGTGCCGACTGCACATGTAACTTGACGTTGCCGCGACGCTTGCGCATGTAGTCCTCGAGTCGCCGGCGGACGCTGTCGAAGGCATCCCTCACCACGACGTACGGGTCCTCATGTGACTGATTGTCATCGGGTGAGCGCTGTACGACGATCTCGTCTCCCGGAACCGTCACCTTGATGCGCAGATGATGGAGATTCCCTTTGTGATGATGTTTATGCGGCGATTCGATAACCACATGGCAGCCGATTATCTGGTCACAGAATTTTTCGAGCTTTTTGGCGCGCTGGCGGATGACTTTTTCCAGCGCCGGTGATGCGTCCATGCGGCGAAAAGTTATTTCGAGCGGCTTCCTCATGTCCGGTGTATCGCGAAACGACCTGCCTCAGGCGGCACTGTCCTGAGAGACCATGTGCTCGATTTCATAATCGAGCTGGCGTGTGAGCATGTCGCTCAGGTTGTTGTTTATCTCCGCGATGGCTTCGATGACGTTATCGAGCGTAACAACCCCGGCAATCTCATCCTCACGCAGCACCAGGACGCGCCGCACCGCGTATTCCTTCATGACCGCGGTAACCTGAACGAGATCCGTGTCGGCATCCACGGTAACGGGCTTTCGCGTGCACAGGTCAGCAACGGTGACGGCGTCGAGGTCCAGGTCACAGGCAATGCCATGCACGACGATGTCACGATCCGTGATCACGCCAACCGGCCGTTCGATCCCGCCGCTCCTGCGCACGATCACCACATCACCAACGCCCTTTTCACGCATCATCCTGGCCGCTTCCGTAATCGGTGCGGACTCCTCGAGTGTGACCAGTATCGGCGGGCTGATGTCGATGGCTCGCATGCGTGGCTCCTTCTAAGCGCAAGTCAATAACAAGCGCAGCGCTTTTCGCGCTGATGTCCGTATATATGCGTCAGTGGATGCCTGTATTAAAGTAGTAGATATGCCTACGGCTTACGGCTGCCAAAGCCCCCGCTGTAGCCTATCTGCATCATGTAAATGGGTCCGTCGAGCTTGCCGGCATTGGTTCCCAGCAACGGGCCGAAAAACACGTCCTCGTCGCGGACATTGCCAAAGTCGACGAAATGAACCTCGAATCCGAGAAAAAAGCCGCGGTTTTTTTCTGGCCGGCTCATACCGACGTCCCAGGTCGCGCCGACGAATGCACCGAGGCGCGTCGTTTCCCAGCTCTCGTTCTCGATACCCACGTACCGCGACTCGACTGTCGCAATATCGGCAAGGTTCAGTCCGAGCCCGGCGTCGAGCGACAGATTACGTGCGGCGCCAAAGCGCCATTTGGCGGAAGCGCCGATGAACATGTGGCGCGCCAGCAGCTCGTCGCGTAGGCCTTGAATGTTGCTTGCCGTCGCAATACTGCTATCTGTCGCGCTGATAAAAGCGTCTATGCCCAGTAGCAGCTCGCTCGATTCGAATTTCCTGACCGGAATGTGGAATGCGGCGCCGATACCGAATCCGATGTCGTCGAACGAGCCCATGGCGACCGGCTGCAGATCGCCGAGTGCCGGCCAGCTGGTGGCGCCGAGCCACAGCTCGAATCGTGAGCCCCGTTCGGCGGCGGTTGCTTCCTGCGCCGACGCTGCGCCCCCCACGGCAATCAACAATAAAAACGAAACAAACCTTATACGGTCGAGCCTTGGTGAGTAAGCCATTTGCGACCTCCCCGGGGCGCCTGCCCCATGCTGATTATGCGACTACGGGGCCACTCGTCACGCAAGCAAAGCTAATGATTTGCTGATGATTCAATGAGTATCCATTGCAGGCCATAGCATCCGGTGCATACGACTCCGGCGTGCGGAGGACACCCGATGGCCCTGCTGCCCAAAAAAAATCCCCGCACGCGGCGGGGATAAGCTTGGGGATGCGCGTCATCGCGCGTTGGGGATTTCTGATCGATGATCAAGGCGCCAGAAAATCGTCGACTACGATCAGTCCAAATTCGGCTGCGCCGGGCAGGGGGTCCCTGGCGATTGCGGTATAAATCCCGCCATCGGCGAGATCGAGGTCGACCGGGCCGATTACTGTGACATCGCCTCCCGGCAATATGCCGTCGACGCGGATCGTGTAAGTGCCTTCCTGGAGTCCTATGGAGCGGGATCCGGTTTTGAAATCGACGCCGCTGAGTATTTCCTGGTCATTTACGAAGACGTTCACCGCGGGCGCGTCCGGCGACGCATGCAGGACCTCGACCGTTGTCGTTACTGCCGACGGCGTGCCGGACGCCGCTGGTTGCTGCACCGGTGCATTACTGTCCGAGTCGCATGCGGCGAGCACAAGTACCGCACATACCACCAATATTTCGTTGATACGTTTCATTGTTTGCCCCTTCGATGGATGCTTGAAGAACGGCGGAGAGTGTCCCCAAGTCCCGATCGAGAAGGGTTTCGGTCCGGTATCAAATTGTTTCCAGATGTATCGGCTCATATTCGGGCGAGCCGCCAGCGGGATCCCGCGCTATTATTCCGCCATGACAAAGATCCTGATCATCGACGACGACAGGAAACACTCCGAGCTGCTGCAGTCCTACTTCAAGCGCTTCGGCATCAACCTCATATGCGCCTATGACGCGGAGCAGGGCTTCAAGAAGCTCGCCAGGGAGGAACCGGACCTGCTGTTGCTCGACATCATGTTGCCCGGCAAGGACGGTTTTGAGATCTGCCGGGAAGTTCGCAAGACGAGCAACATCCCGATAATCATGCTGACTGCCCGCGGTGACGTGATCGATCGCGTATCCGGCCTGGAGCTCGGCGCCGACGACTACATCGGCAAGCCGTTCGAGCCCCGCGAACTCGTTGCCCGCGTTCAGGCGACGCTGCGCCGCGCAGCGTCGACCGGCCCGGGCGTGCGCCGGCTGGATTTCGAAGGATTGTCGATCGACACGGAAACGAGGTCGGTGAGGGTGGATGGCAATGACGTCAATCTGACTTCCATGGAATATGAACTGCTCCTGATCCTCGCGCGCCGCCACGGTAGGAAATTGTCACGAGACGATATTCTGAGTGAGTTGCGCGGTATCGATGCCGCAATCCTGACCCGCTCGGTCGATATCATGATCAGTCGATTGCGACAAAAGCTTGGAGACTCTGTGAAACCGCCGCGCTTCATTCAGACGGTCTGGGGTCGCGGCTATTCGTTTGTCGGCGTCCCTGTGAGCGATGTTTAGACATCTGTCGCGCTCACTGTCGTTTCGGCTGTTTGCGATCTTCCTCGTTCTGGGCGGTTTATTCATCTTCGGCACGTACAAGGCGATTCAGCGCTTCTATAACAGCGACGAGATACGCGGCCTGATCAGCGGTCACCTGTCGTTACACGTGAGCTACGTACGTGAGGATATCGGCGTACCGCCAAGAATCGACCGTGCTATCGCGATTACTGAGCGGGTCCCCGTCGACATCCGAATTCTGGGCCCGGATGTCGACTGGGCATCGGACCCGGCATTTCCGAGACTTGAGCAACTCGAATTCGCCCCGAGCCCGCGATTCAGCGACGATCCGACCGCCTGGGCAGACGAACTGACAGGCGTCGATTTCGCCGGGCTCGGGGACCACAACTTCCTGAGAATGCGACAGGGCGGATACGATATCGTCGTATCGACCCCGCGGATCTCCGACGTCTCGGAGGGACTGGCGCTCGTGCCGACAATCCTGGGGTTGGGCCTGTCTTTTCTGCTGATTACCTACCTGGCCGTGCAATGGCTGTTTCGCCCTATGCGCGAAATCCGCGCGGGTGCGGCACACATCGGGCGCGGCAATTTCGACCATCGGATAGCGACGGTCCGGCGCGACCAGCTTGGCGATCTCGCGGGCGACATCAATCGTTTGGCCGGAGACGTGCAAAGCATGCTCGACGCCAAGCGTGCGCTATTGCTCGGCATCAGTCACGAGTTGCGCACGCCGTTGTCGAGAATGCGGCTGGCGCTCGAGTTTTTGGACGATCACGACCATGTTGAGAGTCTCAGGGCAGAGATCGCAGAGATGGAGAAGATCGTTATTTCGTTGCTGGAGGCGGAACGATTGAATAGCCGCCACGCGCAACTTTCCCGCACCCGAGTCGTGATAGCAGACCTGGTTGACGATTTAATCAACGATTTCTTTTCGCGGGATAAGGAACGAATCCGCATCCAAATGCCCGTTGATTCTTTAGAGGCGGATATTGACGAAGCCCGGATTTCGTTGTTGTTAAAGAACTTGCTCAGTAATTCACTGCGTTACTCGGAGCCCGAAGACGGTCCAATAGAGCTGACGGCATCGGCCGTCGAACACGATTTGGTAATCGCCGTGACCGATCATGGTCCCGGTTTGACCAGAGATCAGGCTGAGCATATAGGGGAGCCTTTTTATCGCAGCGACCCCTCCCGCACCAGAGAATCCGGCGGCACCGGACTGGGGCTCTACCTGGCAACGCTGGTCGCCAAGGCACACGGCGGCAGCCTTTCTTTACGGGATACGCAGGGCCATGGTGCGAGCTTCGAAGTGCGAATACCCCTCGGAAACTGATCCCGCAAAGGCAAAACATTTCAGTTTGTAAGCGAATGTAACAATCGCGCTCAGCCTGTTGTCGCCTCTGAATCTCATTTGTATAGTGCGCCGCGTTCGCATTCTGGAGGTCGCTATGAGCGCCATCGCCGAAAGAGCAGTCAATTGGACCGAATCGGGTCTGGTTCCGGATACCGTTATCCGGGCCGGCATTCGTCGACTGCTCGAGTCAAAGCGAAAAGAAATTTATTCCGGCGACGTGGAATTTGCCGCGAATGCCCTGAATCGATTCGTCGATATGATGAACGCTGCGCCGATCGCGCTGGTTCCTGATCGCGCGAACGAGCAGCACTACGAGGTCCCCGCAGCGTTCTTTGCCCATGTCATGGGCGATCAAATGAAGTACAGCTGCTGCTACTGGCCAAACGATGTCAAGAACCTGTCGGAAGCCGAGGCTGCTGCACTCGACACAACTGTCAGTCGTGCGGGCGTCGAAGACGGTATGAAGATCCTGGATCTGGGGTGTGGCTGGGGGTCACTGTCGTTATGGATCGCCGAGCGTTTTCCGAACGCCTCCATAACTTCCGTTTCGAATTCAAACTCGCAACGTGACTTCATCGTCTACCAGGCTCGCCAGCGCTCGCTTGATAACGTCGAGGTCATTGTCAGTGACATGAACGATTTCAGCACGGAAAAACGCTTCGATCGGGTCTTATCAATCGAGATGTTCGAGCATATGCGCAACTACGGGGAACTGTTTCGGCGCATCAATGAATGGCTGAAACCAGACGGCCGTTTCTTCATGCACATATTTTGTCATCGAACGACGCCGTATGAGTTCATTGACAAAGGACCGACGGACTGGATGAGCCGGCATTTCTTTACCGGCGGCATCATGCCGAGCGCCGATTTGCCCATGCGTTTCGCGGAGCACCTGATCATCGAGAAACGCTGGCACTGGAACGGGCGCCATTATGCACGCACCTGTAATGCGTGGCTCGACAACATGGACAGCAATGAAGAGCAAATCATGCCCGTTCTGGCGGACTGCTATGGCACGGAGAACGCATCGCTATGGTGGCAACGCTGGCGAATCTTCTTCATGGCTTGCGCCGAACTGTTCGACTATGACGAAGGCCAGGAGTGGTATGTCGGCCATTACCGATTCAGGAAGGCGGCCGACTGACATGCTGTTTGTGACGAATATGCTGGTTTTCGAGCTCGGCTGGTTTTCCTCCGTGATGGGGGGCGCGAAGCAGATGCCGTGGCTCGGGCCACTGACCGTACTTGTCGCGCTGGCGATTCATTTTCGCGCGGCACGCAATCCGTTCGAGGAGGCAGTGCTCGTCGTCTGTTGCGCGATCATGGGTGCGATTTTTGACAGCATCCTCGTCGCTGCGGGATGGGTGAGCTATTCATCCGGGCTGTTCAGCGCGTCGTTCGCTCCCTACTGGATCATCACGATGTGGATGCTGTTCGCCACGACCCTGAATGTGTCAATGCGATGGCTGCGTCGCAAACCATTGCTCGCCGCCGCTTTTGGATTTTTCGGTGGCCCGGCCGCATACCTCGCCGGCCATGAGCTCGGGGGTATCGTGCTCATCCAGCAGGCGGCGGCTCTGACGGCTCTGGCAATCGGCTGGTCCGCAATGATGCCCGCGATGATGTGGCTGTCCGAGCATCTGGACGGCATGCCCGGCCGGCGCCGGAACTGGATCGCGGAGAAATGCTGATGTTCGAATATGCCTACGTCGTTGCTCTGCTATGCATCCTCGCGACTGGCGTCGCCGCGTGGTTCATCAGTGTGATCAAGGAAGATGTCAGCATCGTGGACAGCTTGTGGTCACTCTTCTTCCTGGTCGCGGCAACCGTTTTTGCTATCGATGCGCAGCCGCTGTCACCACGAGGCTGGCTGGTCCTTACGCTCGTTACGCTCTGGGCACTGCGCCTGTCGATCTACATTACGGTACGGAACTGGGGAGAGTCTGAGGACTACCGTTATCAGAAAATTCGCAGGAACAATGAACCGGGCTTCGTATTCAAATCCATTTATATCGTGTTCGGATTGCAAGCCCTGCTGGCCTGGATTATCGCATTGCCGTTGCTGCCCGCCATTTCATCGGGTCCGGATCTGAACTGGATCGATGTCCTGGCAAGTGTACTTTGGCTTGTGGGCTTTGTGTTCGAAGCCGTTGGCGACTATCAATTGGCGCGATTCAAGCGCCGTACAGACAGTGTGGGGCGCGTACTCGATTCCGGGCTGTGGCGCTATACGCGGCATCCTAATTACTTCGGCGATTTTTGTATCTGGTGGGCGTTCTACCTGTTCGCTGTTGCCGCGGGTGGTTGGTGGAGCATTGTGTCGCCGCTCCTGATGAGCTTCCTGCTACTCAAGGTGTCAGGCGTCGCCATGCTCGAGAAAACGATCACCGATCGACGCCCGGAATATGCCGAATACGTTCGCCGCACCAATGCATTTTTCCCGGGACCCAGGCGTAACGCTGATGCACCAAAGGAGGCTAGGACATGAAACGTAAGTACATTGGCATGTTGGCAATCGCGGTGCTGACGTACGCTTTTCCGACGCAAACCTGGGCAAACGAAGTCACAAGTTATGATTTCGACGTCTATCTGAACAACAAAAAGATAGGCAATCACATCTTTGAAATCGCGGAAAACAACGGTGTGCGCCAGGTTCTGAGTGAGGCAAGCTTCAAATACAGCATCCTTTTCATTCCGGCGTACCGGTATGAGCACCGCAATTCAGAGCGCTGGTCGGACAACTGCCTGATCGAATTCGACGCTAAAACAAATGCAAACGGCGAACGGATCCAAGTGTCGGGTGAGAAGACCGGTGCAGGCTTTCGTGTCGCAAGCAAGGAGGGCCCCGTGGATCTTCCAGGTTGCGTCATGACCTTTGCCTATTGGAACCCCGATTTTCTCGACCAGCCA
>JBFHXJ010000105.1:0-13116 GCA_041598995.1 Woeseiaceae bacterium
GTTTTCTTTGTCGACGTCAGCAGTGACGTTGAGGACGCGATAGCCATCGATACGCGTGATCTGCGACGGACCTCTTCCCGGCATGATCGTTGCAACGTTGGCAAGTGGCACGAGTCGGCCGTTCGGCGCGCTTATCAGCATCTCGTTCAGCGAGGCGATGGTCCGGCGCTCGTCGATCGGGTAACGCACCAGCACGCGAATGTCGTCGCGGCCGCGCTGGATGCGCTGCGCCTGCAATCCCTTGAATGCCTGACCGACCTGGTTGACGATGTCGTTCCGTGTGAGACCCAAGAGATGACCTTGCGGGCTCAACTCGATCTGCAGCTCTTCCTTGCCGTTGGACAGGCTGTCGGCGATCTCGAACACGCCCGGAATGGTGGCGAGATATTTCTTCACCTCTTCGCCGACGGTATTGAGCGTCTCCAGCGAGTTGCCGCTGAACTGGATGTCGATCGGGTCACCCGGGCGGAAGAATGAGGCGCGGAAATTGAGGTTCTCGGCGCCCGGGACCGGCCCGGCGAGCTCGCGCCATTCGTCATTCATCCTTTGCACCGAGAACGGGATCGTGCGGTCCTGCCGCGGCACGGTCTCGATCTGCACGCGGGCCAGATGCGAACCGCTGCTGCGTCCGCCCGAGCCTACGCTCGACAGGATGTTGGTGAGCATGCTCCGGCCCGTCACGGGATCCGTATATTTCTCCTGCAACTCGAGCGCGGCTGCGACGAGTTTCTCTGCATGCCGATTGGTGACCGAAAACGGCGTTCCCACCGGCATCGTGAGGGTCGCCGTGGCCGTCTCCCCCTCGATCCGTTCGAACATGACGAAGCGTGTCCAACCGCTGGTAATCAGCATGACAAGGACAAGCAGCACGCCGGCAAAGGTGGCGACCGTCGAATAGCGATGGCGCAGGCAGAACTTGAGCGCCGGATCGTAATACTTGAGGATCAGTTGCTCGAAGCGGTCGGCGAAACGGCTTTGCCAGGCCTGGAATCCCGTCGCGAGGTGATCATGCTCGTGCAGGTTAATGTGTTTCAGGTGCGCCGGTAGGATCAGCTTCGATTCGACGAGTGAAAACAGGAGAACCGGGATCACGACGGCAGGAATCGGCGCGAACACCTCTCCCATGCGACCCTCGATGAAGGCCAGCGGCATGAACGCCGCGATCGTCGTGAGTATGCCAAAAGTCACCGGTATTGCGACTTCCTTGGTGCCGTGAATGGCTGCGGACAGGCCGGTATCGCCCTGACGCATGTGTGAATAAACGTTCTCACCAGTGACGATCGCATCATCGACGACGATACCGAGCACGATGATGAAGCCGAAGGCGCTCATCAGGTTCAGGCTGATGTCGAAGAAATAAAGGACGATGAATGCGCCGAGAAAGCTGATCGGTATGCCCAGGAATACCCAGATTGCCACGGCCGGACGCAGGAACAGCGATAGCAAAAGAATCACCAGTACGCTGCCCTGGATCGCGCTGTTCGTCATGATGCCGAGCCGGTCCTTGAGTCGCGACGAGTCATCGTCCCACCAGGACAGTTCCATGCCGACCGGCAGGCCGTCCTGTTTATCGGCGATATAGTTCCTCACGATCTCCGAGATCTCGATCGCGCTCTGGCTGCCGACTCTCTCGACGTCGACGAATGCCGCAAACTTGCCGTTGAAGCGCGTCCTTAATGATTCTTCCTCGAAGCCGTCTATGACCTGCGCGACGTCGCTGACGCGGACGATCGTGCCATCGGGGTTGGTCTTGACCACGATCGATTCGAAGTCGGCGCGCCGGTATGCCTGGCCTTTGGAACGGATCAGTATGTCGCCGCCTTCCGTTCTCAGGTTTCCCGCGGAAATGTCCACGGAGCTTTCCCTGATCGCGCGCGCGATATCCGCGAGTGTCAACTTGTACTCGCGCAATCGATCCGATGAGGCCTCGATGGCAATCTCGTAACGCCGCACCGAGCCGAGGCTGACTTTTGTGATGCCGTCGATCCGCAAAAGATCATCGCGAATGCGTTCGGCGTACAGGCGAATCTCGTCCTCGCTGTAATTGCCTGCGATGACGACGCTGATTACCGGCCACGAACGTTGCGCCAGGCTGATGACGGGTTTCTCGGTATCGGCGGGAAAGACATTGATCGCATCGACACGGCTCTTGATGTCGTCCAGGAGCTCGCGTGGATCGTAATCGGTATCGATCTCGATCCACACCCGGGTGCTGCCCTCGATGGATATCGACCTGATCTCGTCGATGCCTTCGAGATCCTGCACCGCCTCTTCGATCCTGACCGCGACGCCGAGCTCGACGTCTTCCGGCGTCGCACCGCGCAACGGTACCGAGACGGTAACGGTGTCCGGATCCGAGACCGGGAAAATCTCCAGTCGAATGCCGTCGTTCAGCGCCAATACGCCGCCGATCATGATCGTGACCATGAGCAGGTTCGCGGCAACCGAGTTTCTGGCAAACCAGGAGATCATTCGCCCACTTCCTGCAAATTGCGGCCCATACGGCGGTCGCCCTGATCGCCAACGACGGACACGCGGATACCGGAAGTCACCTGGCCAAGCGGCGTCATGACGAGCATGTCGCCGGGTTCGAGACCTGCGCCGATAATCGCTTCACTGTCGTTTTGCCACGCGATTTCGATATCCCGCCTTCTCAAGACTTCGTCTTCGACGATGTACACGTAGCTGCCCTGGTAGATCGTGTTGTTCGGAATCACGAGAGCATCAGGAATCGTCTTGCCCTCGAGCCTTGCGGTCACGTACTGGCCGATTTTCAGCGGCGCGTGATTTTCGTGATCGCGGCCAAATGGGTCGTCGATCTGTGCGATGACGTGCAGCTGCCTTGCAGTTTCGTCGATCGCGCCCTCCGTGCGAACGAGCAGCGCCTCCCAGGTTTCCTCGCCACCGAGATCGGACCATATCTCGACGCGTCCCTGGCGCGCGCGCGGCACGTCAGTGAAACGGTAGGATTCGGGCAGGTCGATGTACGCCAGGTCCCGGTTGCGCAGCGGCAAGCGAATTTCTACGTAATCCGTCGCATAGATCTCGGCGAGCTGCGTGTTCGGCGACACGACCTGGCCGACATCGACGAACTTTCGGAGGATGCGTCCGCCAAACGGTGCCACTATCCGGGTGCGCTCGAGGTCGAGCGCCGCTTTCTGCAGCGCCGACTCCGCCGAGATTACCTTGGCTCTTGCCGCCTCGAGCTGCGGGATACGCAGGACGAGATCCGGCGCCTCTCCGGTGTTGCCGAGTCGCGCCCAATCCTCTTTCGCCTGATTGGTCCGCGCCTCGGCTTCGGCGAGTGCCTGTTTCGCATCCAGTAGCGTTGCCTCGGCGATACGAACGTCTGCTTCGTAATCCCGCGGGTCGATGTTAGCGAGAATGTCGCCTTCCTCGAAAAAACCGCCGTTCCGAACATTCTCGTTGACCGAAACGATTTGCCCGCCGACCTGCGCCACCAGGATGCTGCGCGTGCGCGGCTGCACCGTGCCGTAACTTTCGAGCATGATCGGGTAATCGGTTTCGCTGACTTGCCGGGTTTCGACAGTCATCATCGGCCCCGAATAAGGCATGCGCTGTTCGGACTCGGGCGGATTGAGCCGTATTACAACGGCGATCAGCAAGAGACCGCCGAATATGTAGAGTGGCATCAATTTCTTGTTTCGAAAATCGATCATCAGTATTCCGTTACGACATCACCGCCCAGCGCGAGATAGAGGGCAATTCGGTTTTGCAGCAGTAGATTCCTGAGTTCCACGACGGTTGCCTCGGCGTCGAAGGCCTGGCGCTGCGATTCGAGGACGGTTACATATGGGACCAGTCCCCGCTGGTATTGTTCAAGCGCGAGCTCCAGAGCAGACCGCGAATTACTCTCTGCATCGAGGAACGACTCGTAGCGCTCCTGCAAAGACGCAGAACGCGAAATCGCATTCTCCACATCCGCGAACGCCCTGAACAGGACGTCCAGGTACCGTTGTTCCGCCTGGCGCACCCGTGCATAGGCCTGTTCCTCGAGCGCTTTCAGGCGCCCGGCATTGAAAAGCGGCTGGGTCGCGTTGCCGGCAATGGACCACACCGACAGGTCGGTATCGAGCAGATCGGCGAATTCCGTCGACGCGACGCCGGCGCTGCCGACCAGCGACAGGCTCGGGAACCGCGCCTTGTGCGCGGCCGCGAGATCGGCGTCCGCAGCGAGCAGGTCGAGCCATGCTTCCCGCAGATCCGGCCGTCGCGTGATGAGTTCGGACGGCAGACCGGCTGGAATCGGGTCGGTCAGCACCGGCAAGGTGCCGGGAAGCTCGATATCGCCGCTCGGATAGCGGGCCAGTGACAGTTGCAAATCGGCGCTCGCCTCGGCCACGGTCTGTTCCTGCTGCGCGTAATTCGCCTGCTGTCGCTCGACCTGGTTGCGTGCGAGATAGAGATCGAGCGCATCATTCAGTCCCTGGCGGTAACCGCTCGCCACGATGTCGTGACTCTCGATCGCGTTCTCGAGACGACGCCTCGCCACCTCGAGCAACTGCTTGGCTTCGATGACGCGGAAGTACGCTGCCGCAGTCGTTGCCACGAGGTTACGTTGTGCGGTTTGAAACCTCGCTTCCTGTGCGCCGAACGCGAGTTGCGCGGCTTGCTGCTCCTTGTTGAGGCGGCCCCACAGATCGGCTTCCCAGAATGTGCCGACTTCGGCGCCGTATGATTCACTGGTTATGCGTTGCCCGGCCGCGTCCCGGCTACCTCGACGCGACGCGTCGAGTGACACGTCGAGTTCCGGATAACGGTTGGCGCGGAGGATGACCACGACCTGCTCTACCTCATCGAGGCGTGCGCGTTCCTGCTCGAGCAGATAATTGTTGTCGATGGCCTCGCCGACGAGGGTTAATAGCAGTGGATCGTCGAAGGTCTCGAGCCAGTGCAATTCCACGTTGCCGGTGTCACCGTCCCGGGCCCAGTTCGCGGGCAGGCCGGGGTCACGCGCGGCCGGGCTGATGCCGGAGTGCGCGCAGCCCGTGGAGACGGCCGCCACGACAAGGACAAAAGCAATCAAAAACAGTGACTTGATGTCATTTCGGCCAGACAACGTTGATCCCGCAAGGCATTGAAAACCAGCGGGTTAGTATCCCAAGAACCCGCGATGCACGGAAGGCGTCTTGTCCTTTCTTTGCAAAGCTCAGGGATCCCGTGCAGTCTTGCCGCCCATGAAGCTGGATCGCTTTATCAGGATCGCCGCAGGCCTGCTGATCCTGCTGGTATTCATCATCGCGGTCGCGGCGATGCTGTTCGTGACCGAATCCGCCCTGAACGTCTGGGACCGGCTGGTGCAGGGACCACGGATCCTGCTGTACGGCTATTTTGCGGCGATCGCAGGCTTGTTCGTTGCCGCAATCTGGCTCATCGTGCGTCTCGTCGTCAGGCGCAAACGCGGCGCGACGAAGCCATCCGACCAACCCTTGCGACACGAGGACATAAAGCAACGGCTGCGAGAGGCGGAGCAAGCCGGCGTCAGCGTCGAGGAAGCGCAGGCCGAGCTACTGGAGCTCGCCGCAAGACAGGAATCGGGCTCGATACACCTCTGTTTCTTCGGCGAGATCAGCACCGGCAAGAGTTCACTGATAAAAGCACTGATTCCCGCGGCAGACGTAAAGATCAGCGCCGTGGGCGGCTCGACCATCGATATACGACACTATCGCTGGCGCGACGATCAAGGCCGGCAGATCCTGCTGACCGACGTGCCGGGACTGGGCGGCCTCGAGACCGGGCTCGACAAGGTTGCCGAAGAAGAAGCCTTGCGTTCGCAGCTCGTGCTCTTCGTGTGCGAAGGCGACCTCACGCGTGCCGAACGCGATGCATTGAAGAGACTGCTCGCGCTCGAAAAACCGTTGATCCTGGTCATGAACAAGTCCGATCGCTACTCGCGCGAGGAACAGGCGATGCTGATGGAGCGTTTGCTGGACCACGTAACGGATCTGGGCAGCGAGTTTTCCGGGGACGAGGTGATTGCCGTGTCCGCGGGCGGTGAGGTCGACGTCATCGAGCGTCGGGCAGGTGGCGCAGAGACGACGGTCAGGCGCCAGCGCCCGGCCGACATCGGCGTGCTCGTGGTCGCGATCAACCGCCTGCTGGAAAAGGACGCCGTATCGCTCGATGTACGGCGTGACCGTGCCGTGTTTCGCCTGGCAGCCGACAAACTGAAAGAAGCCGAACTCGAATACCGCGAGCAGCGTGCCGAACAGATTATCAGGAGCTCGACGAGAAAAGCTGTCATCGGCGCTCTGGCAGCAGTCAGCCCCGGTACCGATATCATCATTCAGGGTTACATCGGCAGCGCGATGACACGCGAATTGTGTCGACTCTATGGCGCCGCGCCGCGCGACATCGACATCGAGGAGTTCCTGAACCTGAGCCAGAGCCGGGCCGGTAAGGCGATACCGCTCAGCCTCGCCGTCGCGGGCAATGGCTTGAAGGCGTTTCCCGGTGCGGGCACGGTCGCCGGCGGCCTCGTGCATGCGGTAGCCTACGGACTAATCTTCGACGCGCTCGGCCGTAGCCTCGTGGCCACCTTGAGGGCGCGCGGCCAGCTGGAACCCGAGACAGCCGCGAAAGAATTTGAGGACGGAATCAGTGAACATATTGAAGCGGGTGTTCGACGGGTTGCCAGGATGGCCCTGGATCAGCAAAAAGAAAAAACCTGAGGCACACGATGACGGTGGCGAGGTCCACCTGAACCTCGCCCGCGAAAGCCTGAAAGAACTCGTCGAAGATACGCGACTGCCGCCCGGCATTCGCGAGTCCCTCGCGCATGACTACGAAGCCGTCAAGGCCATGCTCGAGAAGCTGCAGCACGGCCATTTGCACATTGCCGTCATCGGTCGCGTCAGTACCGGCAAGTCGTCATTACTGAACTCGCTTATCGGCCAGGAAAAATTCACCGTGAGTCCTTTGCACGGCGAAACGAAGAAGACCGCAATGGAACAGTGGTCCGAGATCGAGGCCGCTGGCGTTTTCCTGATCGACACACCGGGACTCGACGAGGCGGGTGGCGAGGCGCGGGAAGAGATGGCGAGGGAGGTCGGGAACAGGGCGGACCTCGTCATATTTGTTTTGGACGGCGACATCACCGACAGCGAACTCAAGGCGTTGAAGACTTTGTTGAAGCAGGGCAGGCCCGTCGTCATCGCGCTCAACAAATCGGATCTCTACACCAGGCAAGAACAAGAGGCTCTGCTCGGGTCGATTCGGAAAAAAACGGCAGGTCTCGTCCATCCCGACGATGTGCTGGCGACCGCCGCGCGACCGCGACCGCAGGAAATCGTCGAGGTCGACGACAAAGGCAATGAAATCACGACGGCGCGCGCCAGGCGCCCCGATATCGCGACTTTGCGAATGCGTCTCTGGGAAATATTCGAGGCGGAGGGCAAAACGCTGGCAGCGCTGAATGCAAGCCTGTTTGCGGCCGATCTCTCGGACCAGGTCGGGAGGAGGATACTTAACGCGCGAAAGGAAATCGGCGACAAGCTCATCAGGACCTACTGTGTGGCAAAAGGCGTCGCGGTCGCGTTCAACCCGGTGCCGGTCGCCGACCTTTTCGCAGCCGCATTCATCGACGTCGGCATGGTGATGCACCTGTCGAAGGTCTACGATCTGCCGCTCAGTAGAAAGGAAGCAGGCTCGCTCGTCAGCATCATCGCCGCCGAAGCGGCAGCGCTGATGGGCACCGTGTGGGCGCTGCATTTCGTATCGAGCGCACTGAAAGCCGGCACGGCGGGACTTTCCACCGTCCTCACCGCCGGCGCACAGGGCGCGATCGCTTACTACAGCACCTACGTCGTCGGTAAGATCGCCGGCGAATACCTGGCAAAGGGTAAGTCCTGGGGTGAGGGCGGGCCGAAAGCGGTGGTGCAGAAGATCCTCGACAGCCTGGACCGGGATACCGTCCTGCGGGAGGCCCGCAAAGAAATCCAAGCGCGCCTCGGCCTCACCTGATACTAGTCATATGGCTTGCCATCGCGGTGCGTGAAGACGCGGCTGCCCTTGCCATCCGACACGAGCTGCATGTCGATATCGGGATAGTAACACTCGTCCTCGGGGATCCGGTCCCCTATCTCCAGGAACGACGCGACGGCATCACTCTTGTTAATGAGGTGATGGCCGTTTGAACGCCCGGCCGGGAAGCCCGCGACCATACCGGGTGTCAGCACTTGTTCGCCCTCGTCGGTCACGAGCGTCAATTGACCGGAAACGACGTAGACGAACTCGTCTTCATGCGTGTGCCAGTGTCGCTGCGACGACCAGCTGCCGGGCGCGAGATCAACGAGATTGACACCGTAATTTTGGAGGCCGAATAAATCACCGAGAATGCGTTTGCTGCGGGTTTTTACATTCTCGCGAAAGGGTTCCGGATAGGACGTGCCGACTCTGGCTTCGACATCGCGGGCACGGATGGCTACCGGTCGAGAATCGCTCATACACATTCCTCGCAAAAAAAAGTTACCGTGTAATAATTCATTGTTTCACGTCGATATCGAAGTGCGCTGCATTCTCACGCTTCCCGAGTTTCGAATAAAGTCTGATTGCCGGCGTATCGCCGGCATCGGCCTGAATAAATACGACCCAAGCCTGGTGCTGCGGCGCGATTTTTCGTACTTCCTCGATCAGCGCAGTGGCAATGCCCTGGCGCCGGTGCTCGACTGCGACTGCAAGATCATAGATGTAGATTTCACTGCGCTCCTGCTCGAACTTGGTGAATACGTAGGCGATGAGGCCGCCTACGACCTCGCCGCATTTCAATGCGGCGAGCGCGATAAAGTTCTCGCTGCCGAGCAAACGTTCCAGATACGCCTTGCCAGGACGGGCACCTGTATAGGTCTCGACCTCATCGAAGGCCACGCCGAACATCGTTGACATGTCCTGCATCAACCTAACATCGTCGGCCGTGAGCTCGCGTATGCTGAAAGAGTCGGGTCCGGACATGATCGAAACTGAACCTAATGCGCTGTGTTTCCGCCATCGATCGGAATGGCAGCGCCGGTAATTTGCGCGGCATCATCGGATGCGAGAAACGCAACCAGCGCTGCAACTTCCTCGGGGGTCGTTACCCTGCCGGTGGGACTGCCTTGATCGGCTTCGCGCACCGCCTCTTCGGGACCGAGCCCACGCGTGGCGCCCTCTGCATACAACATAGGCGTCTCGACGTCTCCCGGGCAGACTGCATTTACCCGAATACCCTCGCGGGCGTGATCCAATGCCATCGCCCTGGTCATCAGGACAAGGCCGCCTTTGCTGGCGCAGTAGGCAACCGCATTCTTGCCGCCCACCAGCCCCCAGTCTGATGCGACGTTCAGAATCATGCCTTGCGTCTTCCGCAGGTGAGGAATGGCTTCACGGCTCAAATAAAACGGCGCGTAAAGGTTCACCGCCATCGTCTGCGACCAGTTCTCGTCCGTCGTGTGCTCTGCGTCTGCGGACTCGTAAATTCCTGCATTGTTGACGAGGAGGTCGAGTCGGCCATACCTGTCAACGCAGGTTTCGATCAATTCGGCACAGGCTTGCGGAGCGGTGATATCGCCAATCCAGGTCGCGATACTGGCGCTCTGCTCGCGCAGAAGCCCGGTACGCGTTTTATCCCGACCTGCGGCCATCACCAGAAATCCATCGCTCGCAAGCCGCAAGGCGATCGCTGCGCCGATGCCGGAGCTGGCTCCCGTGACGATTGCAGCCTTTTGTTGCATGTCTGGCCTCGCTGCTTTTTAAACTAACGTGCACCCCAGTAACGCTGTTGCGAGTCCTCCGTCGCCGCTTTGCCTGTGACCGAATTCGACGGGTCGATCCAGCGGTCGTAGATGCGCGCGACGGCTGCCTGAATAAGCGCGTCTGCGTTCGACTGTTCCTCGATGACGGACATAAGTGCTGTGCTCCAGGCGATGTCGCCGGAGAGCCAGAGGGACTGCGTAGACCGGCGATAACCTTCCTCGAAGTCGTCTGAGCGAATCTCCACGCCGAGGCCGTTATGGATGATCTCTGCATCGCGTACCCGCACACCCGCTTCTGCCTGCTCCTTGTCCTGGTAAGTGATCGCGAAGCGGTAGGGACCGGGCCACTCGGGCAGGCGGGCGTTGTCGAGATCACGGAGCGCGTCCCGGGCAGCTCTCTCGATCCGCCGCGCGGACTCCCCTGCCGGCAGCGCCTCGGCCTTTCCGAGGCTGACCGCGCGCTTTACCGTCGCATAGCGAACCCAGGGCATGTGTCTAGAGATTTCCTTGCCTAACTGGTCGTCACCACTGACCATGATCAGCGGAATCTTCATCCGCGCGGCGCCGGCGGCGAGGATCATGGACTCGTTAAACGGTATGCCGTTGACCCGGTAATCCACGTCGTGGGAGTTATAAGTGTGTGCGAGAAAACCAGCCTTGTTGCTCGCCGACGCGTGCATGCCAACGGCGACGATTGCATCGATCGAGGAATCGTAGCTGTCCATGTAGATGTCGAACCAGCTGTCCCGATAGTGCATCTTTGCGGGCGGCAGCAGTGCTTCCTCGATGACGTCCGGTTCCTCCCGGTTGCCGGAGCCGTGCCCGTCGACGACGACGACGTCGGTAGCGCCGCCCGCAACCAGGCCCCTGATTGCGGCGTTGACGTCGTCGGTCATCATCTTTCGACCTTCGGTGTAATCGTCGGGAAAACGTGCGGTCGTGTATTCGTAGCGCGTCGCGCCGGACATGCCCTCCATGTCGTAGAGTAGCAGCACCTTTATGCCTTTTTCCTGTGCCGAAATCGGACACGACGAAATCAGGAAAAGCACTACGAGGCTGTGCGTGATGCGCGACGTCATTGGTTCCCCTCGTTTTGTCTTTTTCGACATTCCGCCGCAATCGTGGCCCAAAGTCCAGTCGGAGTGCGATGAGCCGTTCAAGTATCATTCCCGTCACATGGAAAGTTCCACCGAAAAGCGACATGAGCGGATCTGGGCGACGATCCGGGATATTCCTCGCGGCCGTGTCGCGAGCTACGGGCAGATCGCAGAGATTGCCGGGGTACCGCGTGGTGCGCGGCAGGTGGGTTATGCACTTCGCCATCTGCCCAAAGGCCACGATGTGCCCTGGCATCGGGTGATCCGCTCCTCCGGCCAGATCGCTTTTGTCAAGGGCAGCCGCGCGTACCGCGAGCAGGCGAAACGCCTTATGATGGAAGATGTCGTCATTTTGAACGGGCGCATCGATATGCAGAAGTATCGCTGGCAACCGGATCTCGATGAACTCCTGTGGAAGCCGACCGCCGCCTGGGACGGCGAATAGATGAGCCGTAAGCTTCGCTCGCTTTATCTCACGGTCATTCTCGATCCGAGATTCATTCGTTTAACGAGAATGCTGGGCGAGCTCCGCAGGCGAATCCTTTTCAGGAATCGCGTCGTACACGTCTTTCTGCAAATCGACGACCCGTATTCCTATCTCCTGAGCCATTACCTGGGACACGTGGTGACGCGTTACAACAAGGTGGAGTTCAGGTATTACCTGTGCCAGGCGCTCAGCGGCGAGTACATGCCGCAGCCCGGCATGCTGGCGGAATACGCGGTCCACGACTGCAGGCTGCTGGCCAGAGAGCTCGGCGTGCCATTTCTCGACGTCGGCGATGTCCCGGCCGTGGAATTTCGCCGTCCGCTACTCGATTTCCTGGCAAGCGAGCACGACGACGAGGATTTTCCGAAGATGCTCGCAAAGGCCCTGGCACTGTACTGGCGTGGCGACGCCGAAGGCGCGGCCAAGTTGATTGGCAGGTCACATGGCGAGCAGGACACGACGAACGTGCTGATCGGCAGGAATCAACTCAGGATGCGAAAGCTGGGGCACTACAACTGCGCCACGATGTATTACGGGGGTGAATGGTACTGGGGCGTCGATCGCTTGCTGTATCTGGTCAGGCGATTCGACGAGGAGGGGCTCGATCGCTTCGATGAACCGGTGCCGGAACTCAAGTCGCTCGAGCAGGCGATGCAGCTCAATCTCCCGGCGAGCGTGCCTGCGAAGGCGGAAAGCCTGCCGCCGCTCGAGATGTTTCATTCGTTCCGCAGTCCCTATTCCTATCTGTCCCTGACGCGCGTCTTCAAGATCGCGGATGCGTTCGGTCTCGAATTGCAGGTCCGTCCCGTGTTGCCGATGGTCATGCGCGGCTTTTCGGTGCCGAGATCGAAACTCCTTTATATTGTGAAGGACGCGAATCGCGAGGCAAAGCGATTGAAGGTGCCGTTCGGCAGGATATCGGATTCGGTCGGTGTGGCTGCCGAGCGTTGCATTGCTGCTTTTTATTACGCCGAGGCACAGGGGAAGGGGCGCGAGTTCCTGTACACGGTCGGCCAGGCGATATGGTCGAAAGCCATTGACGTCGCGGTGGACGAAGGTATGCAGATTGTGGCGAAGCGTTGCGGCTTGTTCTGGCCGGAATTGAAAGAGGCGATCGAGCACGACGACTGGCGGCCGAAGGCGGAGGCGAACCGCGAAGCGCTGACGGAGATCGGTCTGTGGGGCGTGCCGTGTTTCAAAATCGGCCATCTCGCCCTCTGGGGTCAGGACCGGGACTGGCTCCTCGCGAGGCAGATCGAGGACATGTGCCATGCCGGTGAGGGCATCATGGTATGACGATGCCGGCCGTATATTTCTCGCACGGGCAGGAAAGCGGTCCCTGGGGCAGCAAGATCAAGTCAATGGCGGCAACCGTCAGAGCGCTGGGTTGCCGCGCCGAGAGCATCGACTACCAGGGCATTGTGGATCCTTCGGATCGGGTCGACAAGTTGATCGAAGATTGCTCAGGCGTGACGGAGCCGCTCGTGCTGGTCGGTTCCAGCATGGGCGGCCACGTTGCCACCGCGGCTGCCGCACGCGTCGGGGCGATCGGCGTCTTCGTGCTGGCCCCCGCCTATTACATGCCCGGCTACGAGTCACTGACGCCGCCGCCGCCCGATGTGCCGATCGCGATCGTGCACGGCTGGCAAGACGACGTCGTGCCGGTCGACAACAGCATTCGCTTCGCGCGCCAATGCAGCGCCAGTTTGCATATTCTTGACGGCGATCACCGACTCACAGCGAACATTGACGATATCAATCACCTCCTGACCAGGTTCATCGA
>JBFHXJ010000106.1:0-12854 GCA_041598995.1 Woeseiaceae bacterium
CGGCCCGAGCTGCGCCAGCATAGACGGCCAGGGCCGGCTGGTCTGGTGCGCAATGCAGGATCTCGCGATCAAACGCCAGGAAAAAGACGGCAGCATCACGATTCTGGCCGACCAACATGAAGGCAAGAAATTCAGCGGCCCCAATGACCTGGCCATAAAGTCGAACGGTGCGATCTTTTTTACCGATAACGATTACGGGCTGCGCGGCGCCGGTTACAGCCCGTTGAAGGAGATGCCGAACGGCGTGTGGCGCATCAAGGACGGCAAGACCACGCGACTCCTGACGCGGGTGGCACTGGGCGGTCCGCCGAACGGCATCGCGTTATCCGAGGACGAGCGGTACCTGTACCTGAGCGCCGGCCGCAAGATGATGCGCTACGAGCTCCGCGCCGACGACACGCTCGGCAGTGCGACTCTTTTCAATGAGGGGGACGGTATTGGCGACGGGATCAAGGTCGACAAAAGAGGCAACGTCTATTCGACCAGTGGCGCAGGCCCGGGCATTGTTCGAATCATGTCGCGGCAGGGAAAGTTCCTGGGCTCACTGCATCTGCCGATATACGGCGACGAACCGAAGAAACAGATCTGTGCAACGAATCTGGCTTTTGGTGACAACGATGGCAAGGCGCTTTACATCACGGCGTGTGACGTTGTTTACAGGATTGCACTGAGAGTCGAGGGCGTAGTTCCCGGCCCTGCCGGCTGATGCCGGTAAAGGAGGCATCATGTCATTGATCCAGAATCCTCGAAAATTCCGATTCCACACTCGTACAGAAATTCTCATTGTTTGCGTTGCACTTTGTTTTGTGGCCGTCGTGGTCAGCGGATGTGTGAGTGCAGACGATGGTTCCCTGGAGAAAAGGATTCACAGAATCGAAAGCGAAAAACAAATACATAATCTGATGGTTCAGTATGGACAGTTTCTCGATACCCTCGACTTTGCCGGATACTCGGAGCTATTCGCCAAAGAAGGAGAATGGGCCGGCCAGCTCACCGAGCTCACATCGGTGAAAGGCCCGGCGGCAATCCGCGCGACGATGGAGGAAGCGTTCGCGGAGCGGGTCTATGACCCCGAGCACAACACGAACCTGCACCTCATCTCCAACATCAAGATCGATGTCGACGATGACCGGGCGACAGCCTATTCCCGCTGGACGGTATTGTCACGTAACGACAGCGGCGAACCATACATACGTCTGAGCGGCCGCTATGATGATCAGTTTATCCTCGAGGAAGGACGCTGGAAGTTTCTGAGTCGTGTCGCTCGCCGCGAAATTCCCTGAAACTGTCACGCATTACCGAGTAATTTAGCAACGGGGCCAGATTCAGAGGAGTATGACGCTGATTTTGTCTCTGGCGGAGAGGGCGGGATTCGAACCCGCGGTACGGGGTTACCGTACACTTGCTTTCCAAGCAAGCGCCTTCGACCGCTCGGCCACCTCTCCTAATCTGCTTACTTTACCGATTACCTGTGACTATCACGATTGCTCAAACGGCGCTTGTGCAAGCGCGTTGACTCGGCGCATCCTGCGCCTCGCCCTGCGGGCGAATTCGCTGCGCTCAATCGTCCAAAACCGCTCCCGGCGATTTTGTCAACCGCTCGGCCACCTCTCCTAATCTGCTTACTTTACCGATTAGCTGCGTTTTTCGCGATTGCTGAGAAGACGCTTGTGAAGCGCGTCGACTCCTGCCTTTGCCCCATTAGTCAGAGTTTCTCTCTCTGTCTCTTCCGACTGGTAATGTCGGAGGCCTGTCCAGGCAGCCGGCGCTCAAGTCTCGTGGTGGCCGCGGAGATGCCTCGGGTATCACCATCTCTTTATTCCGGTCCAGGGGATCGAGGTCGTCCGGAGGCTCGAGGCGTCTTCCGCCTTGAGCGTATTCGTAGAATGCCAGTTCATCGCACTTGGGCGCGTTGCTGCAGCCTGCCAACACACCAACGGCTGTGAGCACAAGTATGATCGCTGCCCTCGTCATGGCCGGCCCCCGGTCTTGATTCCGGCCCGTTTCATCGCGTCCCGCATTCCCTGGTGAAACTTTTCTGCGTGCATCGTCAATGGCAAGCGTATCGCCGATGAAATCAGACCCATCTCATGGAGCGCCCATTTGACGGGTATGGGATTGGACTCGGCGAACAGCGCCTTGTTCAGCTGCTGCAGGCTCGCGTCGATCTCGCTGGCCTTGTCGATATCGCCGTCCGCTGCCGCCTTGCACATCTCGGCAACCCGGCGCGGTGCGACATTGCCGCTCACGGTAACCACGCCGTGTCCGCCGAGCTTCAGGAATTCCAGCGTCGTGAAATCGTCGCCGCTGAAGTATTGGAAGTCGTCCGGCAACAGCGCCTTGTGCCGTTTCATTCTTTCCATGTCGCCGGTCGCGTCCTTGATGGCGAAGATATTCGGATGCCCGGCGAGCCTCGCCAGTGTTTCGGGAAGGAGGTCGGCGACCGTCCTGCCCGGCACGTTGTACAGCATCACCGGCTTGTCGGCTGCGTCCGCGACCGCCTGGAAATGCCGGTACAGGCCCTCCTGAACCGGCTTGTTGTAATAAGGCACGACCAGGAGATAGCCGTCGATCGGCGCATCGGCGACTGCTTTCGACAAATCGATCGTCTGGCGGGTCGAGTTCGATCCGGTGCCGGCGATGACGGGCATGCGGCCGGCAACAATGTCCGCCGCGCGCCTGATGAGCTCGGCATGCTCGCCTTTCTCCAGGGTCGCCGATTCGCCGGTCGTGCCCGCGATCACGAGGCCATTGGTGCCCTCGCTGACGTGGAACTCGATCAAGCGCTCCAGGGCATCGTAGTCAATCCGCTCCTGCTCGTCGAAGGGCGTAACCAGTGCCACAATGCTGCCGTGAATCAAAGTAAATCCCCGCCAAAAACAAGGCACGCGATGTTACTTTTCTGCCTGACCACTGGCAAGACATGGCCGCTGGCGGCATGATCGCGGAATGGCGCTCGACAGGCCCTCAAGGTCCTCGAAACCGGCAGCAAGGTGTATTCTAATTAAATGAGACAACTCATTGTTTTATCAGCGGTTGGCAGCGACCGGCCGGGTGTGGTCAAGGACATCAGCAAGGCCATCCTCGACTGCGGCGGCAACATCGAGGAGAGCCGCATGGCGGCGCTCGGCGCCGAGTTCGCGGTGCTCATGCTGATCTCGGGCAACTGGCACACGCTGACCAAGCTCGAGAAGGCCTTAGATGGCCTCAAGGAGAAGGACGAGCTCAGCATAACGATCAAGAAGACGGGTGAGCGGCCGGCACAGGACGACTGCATTCCCTATGGCGTCGATGTGGTGTGCCTCGACCAGCCCGGCATCGTTTTTCACCTGTCGGAATTCTTCGCGCTGCGCGATATCGAGATTGCCGACGTGGCCACGCGACGTTATGCCGCGGCACACACGGGCGCTCCCATGTTCTCGGTGCAGATGACCGTGAATATACCGGGCAGCGCGCCGATCGCGCAGCTGCGTGACGACTTCCTGGATCTCTGTGAACTGCATAACCTCGACTCGATTCTCGAACCGATCAAGTCCTGACTGAATCAAGGAGATGACTGTGGCGGGACCAGCCATCAACCGGGTAGTTGCCGACTTCAAATGTGCGGCGACGGGCGATCAAGCCGTGCAGCTCAAGTCGCTTCGCGGCAAGAAGGTCGTGCTGTATTTCTATCCGAAGGATGCCACACCCGGCTGTACGACCGAGGGACAGGAATTTCGCGATCTGCACGCGAAATTCAAGCGTCAGAACGCGTTGATATTCGGCGTGTCGAGAGACAGTATCGCCTCACACGAGAAGTTCAAGGCGAAGCACAAGTTTCCGTTCGAGTTGTTGTCCGATCCGGATGAAAAGCTTTGCCGCCAGTTTGACGTTATCAAGGAAAAGAACCTTTACGGGCGCAAGTTCATGGGTATTGAGCGCAGCACTTTCCTGATTGACGAGCAAGGCAAGCTCAGAGAGGAGTGGCGCAAGGTAAAGGTCAAGGGCCATGCCGCGGCCGTGCTGGACGCCGTCAAGAATCGTTAAGCGGCTAAACGCTTTAATTTCAATCTGTTATGTAAAACATTGGTGGCGCTCCGCCAAAAATGGCCATGCGCGGGGATTGACAGCAGGTATGATGGGGAACGGATGTGGCCGGCCCCGGTCGGACATCCTGTAGAACTCGAGCGGACAGGCTGTGATACGAGCTATTTTCAGAAAACTCACTGTGGGACTGCTTGCGACCGGAATCACGCTCGCCGCTCTGTCCTCTGTCGCCCAGGTCAATCTTCCCGATATCGGCAGTCCCGCCGATGCCATGCTGTCCAAGAATGAAGAAGCGCGGCTCGGTCGGGCGATCATGGCACACATCCGCCAGAGCGGTGACGTCGTCGAGGATCCGCTGGTTACCGAGTACGTGAACGAAATCGGTCATCGTATTGCTGCGCAGGCAAACAAGGACGGCGTTTACAAATTTTCCTTTTTCGTCGTCGACGATCCGGCGATCAACGCGTTCGCATTGCCGGGTGGTTTCGTCGGGGTGCACACGGGATTGCTCGAAGCGACGCGAAACGAGGACGAACTCGCCGGCGTGCTCGCCCACGAAGTCGCGCACGTCACGCAGCGGCATATCGCCCGCTCCATCCACGCCAACTCGCGGCAGAGCATCATGACCATGGCCATCATGCTGGGTGCGGTGCTCGCGGCAGCAGCCGGCGCCGATGGCGACGCGGTGCAGGGCGCTATGGCGGTAGCACAGGGCACCGCGGCGCAGCAGCAGATCAACTTTACAAGGTCGAACGAATACGAGGCCGACCGGACCGGGATCGAGGCGCTCGCCAATGCCGGCTTCGATCCGCAGGGCATGGCTTCCTTCTTCGAGGTCATTTCGCGGGGTGAACTGCGGCCGATGGAGTATCGCGCACCGGAATTCCTGCGCACGCACCCTGTGAGCAGCGCCAGAATTGCCGAGGCGAGAAGCAGGGCCCGCAACTATCCGCCCGTGCACACGACCGATACCGTCAACTACGGCGTGGCCCGGGTAAGAGTCATCGTGGAATCCAGATCGACGCCTGAAGAAGCCGTGAGGTACTTCGAACGTGAGCCGTACGAGTATCAGTCCGATGTACAACGATATGGCCGCGCGGTCGCCTATCAGAGGGCCGGCCGATACGACGAGGCAATCCGGATATTCGAGGAACTCACTAACAAGAAACCGGAGGTCATTGCTTATCATATCGGGCTCGCCGATACCCAGCTCGCCATGGAAGCGATCGACAAGTCCATCAACACATTTGAACGCGCACGCGGACTGTTTCCGCGCAATGTACCTCTCGTTATCCATTACGCGGAAGCCTTGCTGAGACTCGGCCAGGCACAAAAGGCGCACAAGATACTGCTCGATCTCCTGAACAACGTGCCGCCGACACCGGAACAGGTGCGCCTGATTGCGCGAGCGGCAGTGGATGCCGGCGAGATTGCCGAAGCACACTATTACATGGCCGAATACCGCTTCATGATCGGTGACCTTGTCGGTGGCGTGAACTTTCTGCGTCAGGCATTGCGGGTGCCGGACCTCAATGACATCCAGCGCATCCGCTTCGAAGCCAGGATCGATTTCATTCGCGAGTTCATGACCGAAGAGCAGCTCGCACAGATGGCAAGGACTCGTTCAACGGGATAGCTAGGATCGCGGGGTTCCAGATACCGATTCATCTGATAGGATTGGTCGAAAGGACAATAAGAACAACAGGACCCGCCTATGCTTTCGCACAATCTTCGCCGTTGGTTCGTCGTACTTTGCATCGCCGGCTTGACCGCGTTGACGGCTTGCGCCGGCAACATCCCGGCAGCACCCAAAGATCAGCGCGCGGAATACGATCCCTGGGAAGGCCTGAATCGCCGTATCCATAATTTTAACGACGGGCTCGACAAGATTACGCTCAAACCGCTGGCGAAAGCGTACCAGTGGATCATGCCCGAATACGCCGAACGGGGCGTGCACAATGCCTCGGTGAATCTGCTCGGCCCGCTCTACATCATCAATAACCTGCTGCAAGGGAAACCAGGCCGCGCAGGCAAGGAGCTAGGACGTCTGATAATCAACTCGACCATCGGCATCGGTGGGCTCTTCGATGTTGCGACGGACATCGGCATTGAATCCAATCCCGAGGACTTCGGGCAAACATTCGCCGTCTGGGGAATACCGGACGGGCCGTACGTTGTGGTTCCCTTTCTGGGTCCTCATACGCTGAGCGGCGCCTTTGCCATACCGTTCAACATCGCCGCCGATCCGGTCGTCTATCTCGACGACAGCAAGGAGCGCTGGATCATTTACGGCATCAGGCTCATCGATGCGCGCATGCAATTATTCGAAATCGATGAAATGGTTGAAGATGCCTACGATCCGTATCTCAGAATCCGGGAGGCATTTCTGCAGAACCGTCGCTTCCGCATTTACGACGGCAATCCTCCGGAGGACGATGACTTTTACGATGAGTTTCTCGAAGAAGAATAGTCGACCAGCTCTGGCCCGCAGGATCAACTTTAGTCGCGAATAGCCCGGCCCCGTTTCGCGGCTGAAGCCCAGTCCGCCCGCGATTTGCTAATGGCAAGTTTGACTGGTGCGGACTGACATTTATTGCGCTAAAGATCAATTTGCACCGGCCCGAATCGCCATATTCAAAGGGAGCGGGCAAATTGGGCTTCAGCCGCGAATCCTTATTCGGTCGGTGCCTCGATGAAGCCGGCCCAGCGCTCGCCCCGTTTCAGGAGGTGATCCACCTCGGTGGTCTTGGCGATGGCGTCAATCTTGTCCGGCGTGCCGACGAAACGAATCTCGCGGACCGTGTGATTCGCCCAGGTTATCCACTCCAGAAGGAGCGCCAGACCCGCCGAATCGGTGTGGGTCACCCCGGATAAGTCCACCTCGATGCGCGTATGCTCTTCGAACATCGGTTCGCTTTCAAAAAGAATCTTCCCGGCGGTCTTGAATCCCATTTGCCCCTTGAGGGCGAATTTGCCGCCGCCGAGATCTTGCAGCTCGAATTGACTCATTCCGCTACCGAGGCAGTCTTGTGCTCGCCGTTCAGCCTGTCGATCACCGATCGCAGCCCATTCGCCTGGATTTCCGCATTGAGCTCGGTTCGGAAATTCCTCACGTAGGAAATACCCTCGATGGTCACGTCAAACATCATCCAGCCGGAATCCCGCTTGACGACGCCGTAATTGACCGGGACCTCGGTGCCGTCGTCGAGCTTAACGAGTGTTTTAACCGTTGCCCTCGGCTGTGTAGCGTCACCGCGGAACGGCAGAATCTCCAGGTTTTTCTGATCGTAATTCAGGATACCGTCACCGTACTTGCGCACCAGGGATCGGTAAAAGGCATCGATGAATTCCTTACGCTCCTTGTCGCTCGCTGTGCGCCAGTGGCGGCCTAACACCAGTTGCGCAGCGTACCTGCGGTCGAAACGTGGCAGCAGGATCTTGTCGATCAGCACATACAGGGCGTCGCGATTCGTCTCGAGCTCGGCTTTACGACCCTCGAGTGCGGCCGCCAGCTCATCCGCTGCGCTTCGCACGACATCGTTGGGCGACTGCGCCACGGCAGTTGCGGACAAAAATCCTACTGACAATAAGAGAAATAACTTCTGCATCGGCAAATCTCCGAATGTTCTTATTTCGATCCCGAATCCGAGCCCTGGTTGAACAGGTATTTGCTGATCAGGTTCTCGATCACGATCGCGGACTGTGTGAACTGAATCTCGCTCCCGTCTTCGAGGTAAATGTCCGATCCGCCCGGCTGAATGCCAATGTACTGACTTCCGAGCAAACCCGAGGTCAGAATGCTGGCATCCGAATCTTCCGGAATCTGGTTATATCTCGAGTCGATCATGAACCTGACCACCGCATTCAGGGCCACCGGATCGAACTCGACCGATATGACCCGGCCGATCGTCACCCCGGACATCGCGACCGGGGCCCTGTTCGTCAGGCTGCCGACATTTTCGAACCGCGCCGTAACGGTATAGGCCCGGCCAGCCGAAAACGTGTTGGCTCCGGTCGTCTGCGTAATCAAAAAAAAGAGCGCCCCCAATCCGAGCAACACGAATAGTCCCGTACCGAGTTCTACCGATCGTGTCTGTTGCATGTGCCTACCTCAAATAGCAACTGCCGTAATCATGAAATCCAGGATCAGTACGGCAATGGCGGTTATGACCACTGTTCTTGTTGTGGCGCGACCAACGCCCTCTGCGGTCGGAATGGCATTATAGCCCTCCCACACCGCGAGCACGCTCGCAACCACGCCGAATACACAACTTTTTACGATGCCTTCGTAGATATCGTCCGATGTCAACGTGGAAATCATCTGCTGCCAGAATGCCCCGGCATCGACACCCATCAGATTGACGCCGACGATATGCGCACCGAAGAGCCCGATCATGCTGAACACCGCTGCTAACAGTGGCATCGCGATGACGCCGCCAAGAAATCGCGGCACGATGACCCGACGCAGCGGATTGATCGCCATCATCTCCATCGCCGATAGCTGATCCGTGGCCTTCATCAGTCCGATCTCGGAAGCCAGGGCGGTACCGGCACGCCCGGCGAACAGCAATGCCGTTATGACGGGACCCAATTCCTTGACCAGCGCGAACGCCGCGAACGTGCCGACCGAATCCTCGGCATTGAACTTGGACAGGTTCGAATAGCCCTGCAATCCGAGCACGCCACCGACGAATAGTCCGCAGACCATGATAATGACCAGCGACAGGGCACCCGCGTTGTGGACCTGACTGACGACCAAACCAAAGCGGCGAACGAAAATCCTTGGAGATGCCGCCAGGATGCGCAGGAAAAACAACTGCAGCGCACCGAAAGTGCGCAAAAATTCGACAAAAGTGAACCAGATCTCGCGCAACATTGCGCTTAATCGGTATCCCGACCGAGAAGCTGCTCGGCATAGTTGGGCGCCGCATAATGAAATGCGACGGGGCCATCCGCCATGCCGTGCATGAACTGGCGTACCAACTCGGAGCTCGTGTTGCTCAGTTCGTCCGGGCTGCCGGAGGCAGCAACCTTGCCGTCCGAAATCAGGTAACTACAGTCGGCGACGGTCGCGATCTCCTGCACGTCGTGGCTCACCAGGATGCTAGAGATGCCGAGTGCGTCGTTCATCTTCCTGACGAGGCGAACGATGACGCCCATCGAGATCGGATCGAGCCCGACAAACGGCTCGTCATAGATGAGGATATCGGGATCCATGACCATAGCCCGTGCCAAAGCGACGCGTCGCGCCATACCACCCGACAGCTGCGCCGGCAACATGTCCGCGGCGCCGCGTAAGCCGACGGCATGCAATTTGGTCAGCACGATGTGCCGGATCAGTCGATTCGGCAGCTTCGTGTGTTCCCGCAGCGGAAAGGCGACGTTTTCAAACACCGTCAAATCGGTCAGCAGCGCCCCGTTCTGAAACAACATGCCGAAGCGGCGGCGCAATATGTACAGTTCCTTGAGGCTCAATGTAGCGATGTCGACGCCGCCGACGAAAATGTGGCCATGGTCCGGAACGATCTGCCGCGTAATCAGCCGCAACAGCGTCGTCTTTCCAGTGCCGCTCGGTCCCATGATCGCAGTGACCTGGCCGCGCGAGATGTTGATATTCAGGTCCTTGAAGATCTGCCGCTGGCCAACGGAATAATGCAGATCGCGAATCTCGATCAGATTTTTAGACGCGTCGCTCATTTGGGTCCCTGTTCCTGTCTCAATTTAGTCCTTTATCGCCGCCAAAGCTGCTCGCCCGACAGTATCGCGCGAGGGAATACCTGTGACAGCGGCTTTATCCGAGACTCCTTTCTCAGGCGGCGGTCTCCATTGCGACTTCATACTGGCCGAGATGCGCCAGGCTATTGAGTCTCGCACGCTTGATCAGCGCTTCCTGGCCGGCCTTGAAATTGGCCTCAGAACCGCCCCAGGCGGCAAGGGCCGGTGCCTGCAGCGCGCGCCCATAGGAGAACGACAGTTCCCAGGGCAGATCCCCCATCTGGTTCATTAGCCCAAGGTGCTCCGTCGCCTCCTCCGCGGTCTGGCCGCCCGACAGGAATGCGATACCCGGGACTTCGGCGGGCACATGCGCTTTCAGGCACCGCAGCGTCGCCTTGGCGACCTCCTGCGGCCCGGCGCGATTGCTCGCTTCGCTTCCCGATATCACCATGTTGGGCTTCAGCACGATGCCCTCGAGCGCCACGCGGTGCTGGCGAAGTTCCTCGAACACGGCATCGAGCGTGTCATTGGTCACTTCCTCACAGCGTTTGATGCTGTGACCGCCGTCCATCAGCACTTCCGGTTCGACGATCGGTACGATGTCGGCTTCCTGTGATAGGGCGGCGTAACGTGCCAGGGCGTGGGCGTTGGCGCGCAGGCAATAGTCGGACGGTATAGCGTCGCCGATCGTGATCACCGCCCGCCACTTCGCAAACTTGGCGCCGAGCTCGCGGTATTCCGCGAAGCGCTCGCGCAGACCGTCGAGGCCCTCCGTTACCTTCTCGCCCGGGAATCCGGCCAGGGCTTTGGCGCCGGTGTCGACCTTGATGCCCGGAACCGCGCCGATACCGGTCAGGTATTTCGCGAACGGCACGCCGTCCGACGTGCTCTGGCGGATCGTCTCGTCGAACAGGATCACACCACCGATGTAGTCGGCGATGCCCGGCGTCGTAAACAGCATTTCGCGATAACGGCGACGGTTTTCCTCGGTCGACTCGGTCTTGATCGAGTCGAAGCGCTTCTTGATCGTCGGTGAGCTTTCGTCGGCGGCGAGAATGCCCTTGCCGTTCGCCACCATGGCGTGAGCCACGCCCTTTAATTCATTCAAATTCATTCGATTGTTTCTCCAGGATTTTCTTTTTCGCACCGCTTGGCCGGGTGCTTCGACTGGTCTTTGGTGCCGCGCTAGCATAGCAAAATTCCGCCAAATCCTGTCATCGGGAATATGTCATCACCGGCCGCCGAGCAAGGTGTTGCAAAGCGCTCATCCGGGTGCCGATCTGGTAAAGCGCCGTAAATAGGACTAAAATAGTCCACTTTATCGGATACGGAGATTTGCCGTGTTACGCATCAGCCGACTGACCGACTATGGCACGGTCGTGCTGGCCCATCTGGCGCGCGAGGACGCCGGGCTCGTCAGTGCCGCAGATGTCGCGACAGCGACCGGCATCGCCCTGCCAACGGTCAGCAAGTTATTGAAAGCGCTTGCAAAAGCCGAGATCGTGACCTCGACCCGCGGATCCCATGGCGGCTACCAGCTGGCCCGTGACGCGCGCGCGATCAGCGCCGCGGACGTCATCGACGCGCTCGACGGCCCGGTGTCGATCACCGAGTGCAGCGCCCACGACAGCCAGTGCGATATCGAAGCGCACTGCCACGTCGGCAGCGCCTGGCAGCGCATCAATGTCGCGATTCGTCGGGCGCTGGATGAGATCAGCCTCGCCGATCTCCTGCGGGCAACGGGCCCCGTTCCACGCTTTGAATTTGCCGGCTTGCCGATCACGGTCGAGGTAAAGAGATAAACCCATGTCGAGCAACCAAAAAGATATCGAATCACTGGTCAGTCGCCGCTACGAACACGGTTTCGTCACGGATATCGACACGGACAGCCTGCCCCCGGGGCTGGACGAGGATGTCATCCGCGCCATTTCCGCGAAAAAGAACGAACCCGAGTTCATGCTCGAATGGCGCCTGAAAGCCTACCGTCACTGGCTGACGATGCAGGAGCCCAACTGGGCGCACGTGCACTACCCGGCGATCGACTACCAGCAGATTTCCTACTTTGCGGCGCCGAGATCGGACGATGACCGGCCGAAGAGTCTCGACGAAGTCGATCCGAAGCTTCTCGAAACCTACGACAAGCTCGGCATTCCGCTGCACGAACGTGCGGTACTCGCCGGGGTTGCCGTCGATGCCGTATTCGACAGCGTGTCCGTCGCCACCACGTTCAAGGCAAAACTGCAGGAAGCCGGGGTGATTTTCTGCCCGTTTTCCGAAGCGGTGACGAATCATCCCGAGCTGGTGAAGAAGTACCTCGGCTCTGTCGTACCCTATCGCGACAATTTCTTTGCAACCCTCAATTCCGCCGTGTTCAGCGACGGCTCCTTCGTCTACGTGCCGAAAGGCGTGCGTTGCCCGATGGAGCTGTCGACTTATTTCCGCATCAATGCCGCGAACACCGGACAATTCGAGCGAACCCTCATCATCGCCGACGAGGGCAGCTATGTGAGCTACCTCGAAGGATGCACCGCGCCAATGCGGGACGAAAACCAACTGCATGCGGCGGTCGTCGAGTTGATTGCGATGAAAGACGCGGAAATCAAGTATTCGACCGTACAGAACTGGTACCCGGGCGACGAGGAAGGCAAAGGCGGTATTTTCAACTTCGTCACCAAGCGCGGCGACTGCCGTGGCGACAATTCCAAGATCTCATGGACGCAGGTCGAAACCGGTTCCGCGATCACCTGGAAATACCCAAGCTGTGTCCTGCGAGGCGAGAACTCCGTTGGCGAATTTTATTCCGTCGCGGTCGCGAACAACCGGCAGCAGGCGGACACCGGCACCAAGATGATCCACATCGGCCGCAATTCGAAGAGCACGATCGTCTCGAAGGGCATATCCGCCGGACACGCACAGAATGCGTATCGCGGGCTCGTCCGCGTGATGCCACAGGCGAGCGGCGTCAGGAATCATACACAGTGTGATTCGCTGCTCATCGGCAAGGACTGCGGGGCGCACACCTTTCCCTACATGGAGATCAGGAATCCGACGGCAAAAGTCGAACACGAGGCAACGACCTCGAAGATTTCCGCCGACCAGCTGTTCTATTGCAG
>JBFHXJ010000107.1:0-12818 GCA_041598995.1 Woeseiaceae bacterium
AACAATGTGCAGGTCGATTTATCTCGCGGGCAGATACTGTCGCGGGTTTACCGGCATGCCATTGCGCCTGATTTCGAAATGCAGTCGCGGCTCCTGTCCCGGCCCCTCACCCATGGTCGCGATTCGCTGGCCTTTCTTGATGTTGTCGCCTTCCTTGACCAGCAGCGACGCATTGTGCCCGTAGGCACTCAGGTAGGTGTCGTTGTGCTTGAGGATAATAAGCTGTCCGTAACCGATTAGTCCACCGCCGGAATACACGACACGGCCCGCGGCGGCCGCGCGGATCGCCTGCCCGACGCGGCCACCGATGACCAGACCGGTGCCGCTGCCGGGCCCGCCCGAGAATTCTGCAAGAACCGGCCCGCGCGTCGGCCATTCCCAGGGCGGCGGCGCCTCCTGTTTCGGGGCGGGCGGCGGCCGGCGCACCGGCGGTCGTGTGGGGTTGCGCGTCATCGCCGTTCCAGGCGGTGCCGTCAGGCGTATGACCTGTCCCGGGTAGATCAGGGAACCGTCGCCGAGATTGTTCCAGCGCGCGAGGTCTCGATGATCCTTGCCGTAGCGCCACGCGATCGTGTACAGCGTTTCGCCGGAGCGCACGACGTGCTGACCGGCCGGCGGCTGATCCCACAGGTGTGACGGGCCGCAGGCCGCCAGCAGGCACGCAGCGACCAGCGGGAGCGAAAGTCGCCTAATGCCGGAGCCACACATAGCCGCCGATCACCAGTGTGATTACGACCACGCCCCAGCCGATGCGCTCGATGTAGGTACGAACCATTGTCTCCATGCGTGCGCCGCCCAAAACGATGAAGCCCGCGACCAGAAAGAACCGCGCGCCGCGACCGATGAGTGACGCGATCAAGAAGCCCGGAAAGTTCAAAACGGCCACGCCGGCCGTGATCGTGAACACCTTGTAGGGGATCGGCGAAAACCCTGCCACGAACACTGCCCAAACGCCCCAGGTGTCGAACCACTGTTTGCCGCGCAGGTAGGCGGGCCAGTAACCCATCGAGTGTAGCCACGGTTGCACCGCCTCGAAAAGGAAATAGCCGATCGCGTAGCCGGCGATGCCGCCCAATAGCGAGGTCAGCGTCGTAATGCCTGCGTAGCGCCATGCATTGCCGCGATTCGCGAGACACATGGGCGCGAGCATGACGTCGGGCGGGATCGGAAAAAACGACGACTCCGCGAAACTCATCGCGCCGAGATAGCGTTCGGCGTGCGGATGCGCCGACCAGCCGAGGACGCGCTCATACAAGGGCCCAAACAGTCGCATCGTCAGAGTTCTTTGCGTCAGCCAGAATTGAGTCGAAATAGTATATAGAACATTTTGTTTTGCTTGCTATTTCCCTCTGACAAGCGGAACAAAACTGACGCCGCCGAGGCTCACCTGTTCGTAATGGTCGTCGAGCCTTTCGACCATCACCAGCTTTTGCGAGCCCGGCGGTCCGACCGGCATCACGAGCCGGCCGCCCGGTGCGAGCTGCTCCAGTAGGGTTTGCGGCAGCTCCGGCGCCGCGGCCGCCACCAGGATGCCGTCGTAGGGGGCGTACTTAGGCCAGCCCTCCCAGCCATCGCCCAAGCGGAATCGAACGTTATAGATGTCGAGCTGGCGCAGCCGAAGCTTGGTCTTCCTCAACAACTCCGGAATACGTTCGACCGTGTAGATTTGCTTCGCGAGCGGCGCGAGCACGGCCGTCTGGTAGCCGCAACCGGTGCCGATCTCCAGCAGTTTGCCGCCTTTGCCGCCGTCGAGCAGCGCCTCCGTCATTTTCGCGACGACAAAGGGCTGGCTGATCGTCTGGCCGTGACCGATGGGCAGGGCCGTGTCCTCGTAGGCACGACTGGCCAGCGCCTCGTCGACGAACAGGTGTCGCGGCACACTGCGGATTCTCTCCAGTACCGTCGCGGAGCGTATGCCGTGATTCTTCAGTCGATTGACGAGCCGGTCGCGGGTGCGCGCGGACGTCATGCCGATGCCCTGGATGCGATCCGTGCCCTGTATCACGATGCGAGCCACGCCTCGAGCTGCGGCAGTGACTCGTGCCGCGTCAGGTCGACCTTCAATGGCGTCACGGCGACGGCGCCGCGCTCGATGGCCGCAAAATCGGTGCCGGGGCCGGCATCCTGGCCCGGGCCTGCGGGGCCAATCCAGTAGATCGTGCGTCCCTGCGGGTCCTTGTTCTTGATCAGGGCCTCCGAGCGGTGGCGAAAACCAAGCCTCGTGACCTCGACGCCTTTGAGTTCCTCGAACGGCAGATCGGGGACGTTGACGTTCAGAATCACATCGCCCGGCAGCGGGTTGTCCTGCAATCGCTGCACGAGGTCTCGCGCAACCCTCGCCGCGGCATCGAAATGCTTGCCGTGGCGGTCGATGACGAGCGATACCGCAATCGCCGGAAGACCCAGGTAACGTCCCTCCATCGCGGCCGCGACCGTTCCCGAATAGATCACGTCATCACCGAGGTTGGCGCCGTGATTGACGCCCGCAACCACGAGGTCCGGCTCCTCGTCCAGGTAACCGGACAACGCCAGGTGCACGCAATCCGACGGCGTGCCATTGACGAAATAGCGATTCTTCTCGACCTGGTTCACCCTGAGCGGCGAATGCAGGGTCAGTGAATTGCTGGCGCCCGAGTGATTGCGATCGGGCGCCATCAGGATCACCTCGGCAATCTCGCCGAGCGCGTTCGCGAGGGCGTTGATGCCGCGCGCCATGTAACCATCGTCGTTACTGACCAGGATTTTCACTACTTCAGGATCTGCTCGGCAGGACGACGTCGTCGTTCGATATCTGCATTGGCCATGAAAGTGGCGCTCACTATACTCAATGTTTTCCCCACGCCATAGCGCTATTGCCGATGGACCGAAAGAAGAACCCCGACGCCGGCCGCGACGATGACCACGGCCTGTTCCGCCGCATCATGGGTGACGCCAAGCCCTTAAGGCATGAGAAAAAAATACCCGAGCATCGTCCCGGGGTCAGCGCGCGGGCGCGATTCAGGCGCCGCGACGAGCAGGCGGCATTACACGAAAGCCTCGAGGCCGACATCGAGGAATCCGAGGAAGGGGCCGGAGAAACGCTGTACTTTCACCGGCCGTCGGTCGGGCGCCGCACCATGCGCAAGCTCGCCCGCGGCCACTTCAGCGTGCAGGACGAGATCGACCTGCACGGCCTGACCGTAGCGCAGGCGAGAGATGCGCTGCAGGCCTTCCTCGGAGAATGCGAGGCGCGCCGCTACACCTGTGTGCGTGTCGTCCACGGCAAAGGACGCGGATCCGGCCATCGCGGACCGGTATTGAAAGGCAAAGTGAACAAGTGGCTCAAACAATGGAAGCAGGTGCTCGCCTTCGTCTCGGCGAGGCAGGTCGACGGCGGCACGGGCGCCGTCTACGTGCTGCTTCGAAAGTAAGGAGTATTCGGATGAGTGTCAAACGCGTCTGGCATGGCTGGACCACGCCCGAAAACGCCGAAGCCTATGAAAACCTGCTGCACGACGAGGTCTTCCCCTCGATCGAGGCGAAAAACATTCCCGGTTACCGCAGCATCGAGCTCTTGCGCCGCGAACTCGAAGACGAAGTGGAGTTCGTTACCGTCATGTGCTTCGATTCACTCGATAACGTTATCGACTTCCAGGGAGAGGACTACGAACGTTCTTATGTGCCGGATTCTGCTCAAAAGATTTTAGAGCGCTGGGACGAGAGGTCAAAGCATTATGAGATTCGCGAAACCCGAATCTACGAGTAAAGCTCACGAAATTTTTCGATAGCGTGGCAAGTTCGGACGCGAAACTTCACTGGATCTCCATAGACTGCGGCCTAGTATCCGGTCAGCCCGCCGGGCCGGGCCCGAAGCAGCTTGAAACGGTGAAACCCCAGATCGATGTACGGTTTTAGCGGAAAATCCACCATGCCTTCCAACTGACGTTCCTTGAGTAATTGTGAGCACTGAAATTTACCGCCTTTGCCTTTATTGATTTTCGAAATCGATTTGTAGCATAGCTTCGAAGGACAGGTAAGTGCACAGCCAGCATTGGCAAATAATGTGATGCGATCTTTGGTTTCTATTTTTTCGAGAAAATCGAAGTCCTCATTAAGGCGCATCGGTAACACGGTCGAATCGTACAATTTCAAAGCATCATTGATTTTGCGATGCGTCTTGATGTTTTTGATGACGCTAGCGTCAATTTGATAATCGGGAAAGTCTTCCCGAATCCATTTCGCCAGGTTGTCGTTCGTAACGATGACTGAATTTACCGGCCGATAATATTTTTTTAGCAACGACAAGTTGCTCTCGTACTCATCGCGCTCGACAAAGTGATTCGACAACGGCAACCGAATACCGATTCCCGCATTGTTTAGTTGAAAAACGTCTCGATCTGACAATTCGCGCCGCGCAAAAACGCGGCCACCATACAAGGTGCTCCGCTCGACAAATCCGAACAGGCTATCGATTTCACGCAGCGGCACATTGCCGTATTGGTTTCTTAGGAAAGCAAATACGGGCGTATCGGGAGCCTTGCCGCGCGCAGATATCGTGTATGTCGCCTTGGGAGGAGGCAACGGTTGAGCCCTGGTGAATAGCCGTTCTTTTGCACTCGGCGAAAGTCGTGTTTCGCGGCCGGCGCCCATTGATATTCTGTCTCCCCACGAATGCCGCTTTGGATTTTTTCATCCCGCATGGTGCCTGAGTATCCGTAGAAGTCGCTATCCCGGCTTGAACACAAATACTTGCATAGGATTCGAGTCAGTACGAGACCCGAGAAATGCGATTCTATCGCTGATAGCCTGTTACGCTTGCTGGCCGGTTGTCGCCAGCAAACGCTTTTCCTCGAGCAAGGCTTCGAGTGCAACGAGCCAGGATTCGTAATAACCGCGGCTCGGATGCCGCGGGTCATCGCGTTCCGCTTCCGCAATTGCCCGGCTCAATTGCTGCTGGAATTCGCTCCACTCGAAGACACCCTGCTCCGCGAGATCGACGGCAATGGCAAACGCCCTGCGCTCCCAGTCGGCGTGAAACACCAACTCGCCGCTCTTGCGCGGCAGCGCTGATGTCGCCTGCATCTCGGCGATTTCGGGCCACGCCCCGCGGGCGCCGGTCACGGGGCAGCTACCCTCGCAACGCCGATCATGGCATCGCGCGACACCAACGCCGCGAGTTCCTGTTCGCCCATGCCCTCCGTGCCTGCCGGCCGTTCGGGAATGACGAGATAACGGACTTCGGCGCTGCTGTCCCACACGCGAACTTCGACGTCGTCGCCCAACTCGGTGCCAAATTCCGCGAGCACACTGCGCGGATCGACGACGACTCTGGAGCGGTAGGCGGCACTCTTGTACCAGGTCGGCGGCAGGCCAAGGACAGGCCACGGGTAACAGGAGCACAGCGAGCACACGACGACGTTATGCACGTCCGGCGTATTCTCCACGGCCACCATGTGCTCGCCTTGCAAGCCGCCGAAACCGAGCTCGGCGATAGCCGCAGTCGCATTCTGCAGCAGGCGCTTTTTGAATTCCTGATCGGCCCAGGCGCGCGCGATGACTTTGGCGCCGTTCATCGGACCGAGATCGTTCTCATAGATATCGATCAATCTCTCGAGCGCATCCGTTGCGACGATGCCTTTCTGCACCAGCAAAGACTCTATTCTGTCGACACGCTCCGCGAGCGCCTTGTCCTCTGCTACCTTTCGTGCGCTCTCGTGATACGGGTTCCGCGGCGCATCGTGGTGATGATGTTTGTCACTCATGTTGCTCAAGCCTGTTCTGCTGCGACGAGGTAATCTTCCCAGAGATCGATATACACCGCGTCCCTGCGTTCGACGTTGTCACCCCAGAGTTCGGCAGCTTCGAATCTGACGTTATAAAGCGGCTGCGGGTTTTCGCCCCGATCGTGTGCTGCCGTGTCCGGAAATGCGTGAGTTCCATGGACCATCGAGATGACGCCTTGCTTTCCCCGAACGTATCGTGGCAGCCGGGTATGCCCCGGGATTTCGACGTTGCGCGCCCGCACCTTGTCGCCGCGTGAGAACGCAGGTTCCTGCCTGCCGTCATCGCGTGTTGCCGGCATTCCGCCACTAACGAGTCCCTCTATCATTGCTGCGTCGGGCGGGGGATGTGGCGTTTGCTTGGAGCCGGTCGCTTTGCCGGTGTCGATTTCCCGGTCCGTCAGGTAACCGAAGTCTTTTGCCAGGATTTCGATGCCGGCCAGCCAGTGTTCGTAGTAACTCGTGGTCAGGTATTCAATCGCATCCATGCGCTCGATTGCGTGCCGTGCCCGGTCGACCGGCCCGAAAAAGGCGAGACTCGCCAGGTTCATCGCGAAAACACGGCGCTCCCAGTCCGCATGAAAAACCGGCTCGTCTGCCTCGCGGCTGATCGGGCCGAATCCGGCGATGCCACCCATATCGTGGATACCGTTCATCATTCTCCTCCAGGAACCGATATTTACGCGCGGACCACCATCGATCGCTGCGATTGTACCCTGCGGCACCGTGGAACGCTCATCCGCCGAGTCCGGGCGAACGCCAACCTCTCTTGCGGATTCTGGATGGATTTTCGACGAACGTCTTTCGGAAAAGGCGAAATTTCCCGGTCCGGTCTCGAAGCCGAACCGCGGTAATCTGGTGAATCAGGCGCCGTGAATCTCGTCTGTGTGCAGTCTGTTCAGATTCAGTTCCGTCGCCGCCAGATCGCCACTTTTGCCGGCTCCCCGGATGCTTCGACGATGATTTCGCCGACCTTGCATGGCGGCACGCTGGCAACTTCTGCGCAGGCGGGCAGCGCTTGCAGGCGTTCCCTGTGCGCCTTTTGTGTGAAGTCGGGAGGCGGCACATGCATCGGCAACATCGCCACATTTTCCTCACCTGCGAACTGCGCGATTGCCTCGTCGGCACTTGCAAACACAGTGATTTCTTTCGCCGCCGCGCGGCAATGGGATCGATTCCTGTCGACGATGACGTTGTCGACCCGCGACGAAACGTCGAGCATCCGATAAAGCGCGACTTCGCATTCGACCTGGTCGGCGAACTGGTACTCTACCGTCTCCTCCCGGCAGACCATCTTGCCCTCCGGTGCGATGCATTGCGTCAATGTCAGGATGAATATCTGAATCCAGGCGGTGTCCATTCTTGCTCTCCTCCACTGCTCCGCCGATATCTGTTCGCTGGCGTTATGTTATATCTTAAGACCCGCGAACTGCCCGCGGGTTCGCGACGGGTCGCAGCAAGAAGTTTGTTCCGGGGCGGTGCAACGCCGTGTCCTCGCCGCCCCGACCAGCAGTCGTGCGAGGACGCTCAGTCGCGCGTCCACAAGCGGTCGGTAATTCGTGACGCAGGTCCCAAACCCCGGCACCGCACCCCTTACAATCCATTGTTTGTCAACGAAATCCTGATTTCGGGGCCAGCGCTGCGCCGGTCCCTGATCGAGCACGGCCAGGGGCCTCTCTTGCACATACCAGCGAGATACTACAAGCGGATCCCGAAATTCTATTTCATTGCCGGAATCCTCCTGGTGATCACTTCCTTCAACATGGAAGACAATCCGCTTGCGTCCTATCTCTATTTCCTTGCCGGGGTCGTGTCCGTGATTTATGCAGTGAGCGTTTTTCAGGCGCGCAGGAAACAGCGCAAGCGTCGGTCACCGGATGAGCTGCGTCCGGCCCCGGAAGAAGAGGCTCCAGTGGAAGATACGCCGGTGGCTCCGGCAAAGCGCCAGGAGTTTGTCAACGACAATCCGGTTCCCGCAGCCGGGCAGCCGATCCAGGACGAGGAGGCGTCGCGCGCGGCGACGCAGGTGTCAGGTCCTGCCACCGAGGATCGCGAGCTCCCGCAGCACGGCGGTGGCGTAACCTCCCCGGCCGAGCCTGAAGCGAAGCCATAAGGTACGGTCGTCGAGCTCCCATTCGAGGTCGCGGACCGCCAGTCTCAGTGCCCTGCGCGATTGTTCCATTATCGATTCGAGGCCATCGCGAAGCTCGGTAAAAGGTGCGACAGCCGACGATTCGAGCGCTCGTATTGCGCCGTCACACGGTGACTCGCCGCTACCCCAGAGCGCACCGCCCGGGTGGATGTCCATGTCGTCGCAGCGTTGATTGATGTTCTCATCAACGGTATCGACGACGAAGAAACTGTTGGAGCCGTCGAGACAGGCGCACTCGCCCGGGATCAAACGGTTCCAGCTGCCATCCAGGACACGCCGTTGCAATATGTGATTGAACAGGAACGCTCGCGCGGCGGACAGGGCGATGCTGCGTCTGTTTCTTGTCATGCGCTTGCCGGCGATGAGCGCGCGCGCCATCTCGAGATTGGCGCCGCCGCGCCCGAAGCGCTGCTCACCGAAGTAATTGGGCACTCCCGCATTTTTCACGCGTGTAAGCCGCTCGTCGATTTTTTTCTTTGATGGATCGACCTCGCGAATCGCAATCCGAAAACGATTGCCTTCGAGCGCACCGCGCCTGAGCTTGCGGGGGTGGCGTGTCGTTTTCAGGATGCGCACCCCGGGCAGCTCGAGTTTGGACCAGTCGGTGCCCGCCGACGAGGGGCGGCGCACGCTGAACCATTGCCGGGTAACGGCTTTCCTGTCCTTCATGCCAGCGAAGCCGGCGTCTGACTCGCGAATACCAGCGTAGCGCGCCAGCTGTCGTGCGACCCAGGGCGTGTTCGCGCCGGCTTTCTCGAGCCACAGGTAATCGTGCTCGCCGTCGCCTGCGAGCTCGCGGCCAAGGATTTCCTCGACCTCGAAATCTTCAGCAGTCCTGCGTATATACCCCTGAATGTCGGGGATCCCGTAGGCGCGGGCCCAGTCAGGGATTGTCGGCATTGGCGACGATTCTGGCACCGTCGGCGGGTATGACCTGGAAGAAGGTCTCGTTCTTGCCGATCATGCCGAGATCGCTGCGGGCGCGTTCCTCGGCGGCGTCGCGGCCCTCCTTGAGGTTCAAAACTTCGGCCTCGAGACTCAGGTTTCGCTCACGCAAGAATTCGTTCTGCGCGCGTTGCTGATCGACGGCCCCGCGCAGCTGCCGCGTTTTCCGGAAGCCGTCCTCGGAAAGCCACAACTGGCCCTGCATGGCCAGGACGGCGATCGCTAGAATGATCAGCAAGCTGCGCATGCGTTATCCCACCATTCCGTCAGTGCGCCGTTGCGCGCCTCATCCCGGTATCTCGACCGAGAATGCGCCGCGACCGGCATACGTCGCGTCGTTGCCCAACTCCTCCTCGATGCGCAACAGCTGGTTGTACTTGGCAATGCGATCGGAGCGCGACAGCGACCCGGTCTTGATTTGCGTTGCCCTCGTGCCAACCGCGATGTCGGCGATCGTGCTGTCCGACGTCTCGCCCGACCGATGCGACACGACGGCCGAGTACGCGGCATCCACAGCTTGAGTGATTGCATCAAGAGTTTCGGATAAGGTACCGATTTGGTTAGGTTTTATCAATATGGAATTTGCGACTTTTTGCTCGATACCACGCCTTAGGATCTCGCTGTTCGTGACGAAGAGATCGTCGCCGACGAGCTGTACCGTGCTTCCCAGCCGTTCCGTCAGCAGCCGCCAGCCGTCCCAGTCGCCCTCGTCCATGCCGTCCTCGATGGTGACGATCGGGTAGGCATCGACGAGCCCGGCGAGATAGTCGCAGAAGCCGGCGGCGTCGAAATCCCGCCGCTCCGATGCCAGGACGTAGCGCCCGTTGTCGTAAAACTCGGAGCTCGCCACGTCGAGGCCGAGCCAGATGTCCTTGGCGAGGCCGAAACCGGCGCGATCGATCGCTTCGCTGATCGTATCCAGTGCCGCCTGGTTCGACGGCAGGTCCGGCGCGAATCCGCCTTCGTCGCCGACGGCGGTATTGAGTCCTTTTTTCCGCAACACGCTTTTCAGCGAGTGAAAGATCTCCGCGCCGTATCTGAGCGCCTCGGCGAAATTCGGCGCCCCGACCGGTAGGATCATGAATTCCTGGATGTCGACGTTGTTGTCGGCATGCGCGCCGCCATTGATGATGTTCATCATCGGCACCGGCATCGTGTTGCCGTCCCCGAGATGCCGGAACAGCGACACACCTTTCGAGCGGGCCTCGGCCTTCGCAGCAGCCAGGGAGATCGCGAGTATCGCGTTGGCGCCGAGATTGCCCTTGTTGGGGCTGCCGTCGAGCTCGATCATCTTCTGATCGAGCGCACGCTGGTCCGCAAATTCCTCGGCCACGAGCGCGTCGCGCAGCACGCGGTTAACGTTAGCAACCGCCTTTTTGACGCCCTTGCCGAGGTAGCGTGATTTGTCGCCGTCGCGCAGTTCGACGGCCTCACGCGTCCCGGTCGAGGCACCGGACGGCACGCCGGCACGGCCCGTGAAGCCGCCTTCGAGCGTCACCTCCGCTTCGAGCGTGGGATTGCCGCGGGAATCGAGAATTTCCCGGGCGTGGATGTCTGTGATTTTTATCATTTCGTTTCCATTCAAAAATTCGTGCTGGCAGGAGCGGCTTTTTGTACAGGGATGTACTTATGTCGCTGCGCACAGGGACGTGCACGCAGCGGCGAAGCCGCGAACCAGTTATGCCCCATTCGCGAGTAAAGTCGCTCCTGCATGATCAGTTAGATGCGTGGGAGCGGTTTCAGGCGCGAATCTTTTTGCTGCGATTCTAGACGCCCAGGCCGAACTCCGCTTCGAGAAAATACTCACGTTTGACCGCCGCATCGATCATCTTGAGCGTCTCTAGGAGCGCGTACATCTGGTCGAGCGGCCAGGCGTTGGGTCCGTCGGAGAGTGCCTCGTCCGGGTCGGGATGGGTTTCCACGAAGAGCCCGGAGACTCCGGCCGCCATCGCGGCGCGCGCCAGTACCGGGATGTATTCGCGTTGCCCGCCCGACGCGTCACCCATGCCGCCCGGCAACTGCACCGAGTGCGTTGCGTCGAAGACCACCGGGCAGCCGGTACTGCGCATCACGGCGAGGCTGCGCATATCCGAAATCAGGTTGTTGTAGCCGAAGGAAAAGCCCCGCTCGCAGATCAGGATATCGTGGTTACCGGTCGAGCGCGCCTTGTCGACCACGTTCTGCATTTCCCAGGGCGACAGGAACTGGCCTTTCTTGATGTTCACAGGCTTACCGGCGCTCGCAACTTTGCGTATGAAGTCCGTCTGCCGGCAGAGGAAGGCGGGCGTCTGCAGCACGTCGACGACGGCCGCCACTTCGGCAATGGGCGTTTCCTCGTGCACGTCGGTCAGGACGGGCACGCCGAGCTTGCTCCTGACCTCGGAGAGGATACGCAGTCCCTCTTCCATGCCGGGGCCGCGGAAGGACTCGCCGGAGCTGCGATTGGCCTTGTCAAATGACGATTTGTAGATGAACGGAACATCGAGTTCGTCGGTGATCGCCTTGAGCTCGCCGGCCGTGTCCAGCGCCATTGCCTCGGACTCGACGACGCAGGTACCGGCAATCAGGAAAAAGGGTTTGTCGGGGCCCGCCTCAAATCCGCACAGCTTCATGCCTCGGCAGCTCTGGGTATTTCGCCGCTGTGCCGCTGCCGCCCTGCGAGGATGAAGCTCGTGAACAGCGGATGGCCGTCGCGCGGGTTCGAGGTAAATTCCGGATGAAACTGGCTCGCGATGAACCACGGATGATTCGGTAGCTCGATCATCTCGACGAGATCGTCGACGGAAAGCCCGGAGAAACGGATGCCGGCCTTTTCGAGGCGTTCACGGTACAGGTTGTTGACTTCGTAGCGATGGCGGTGCCTTTCGAATATCTCCGCCTTGCCGTATATCGCGCGCGTGTGCGAGCCGTCCAGCAGCATGACTTTCTGCGCGCCGAGCCGCATCGTGCCGCCCAGGTCGGAATCTTCGTCGCGCTGCTCGCGCTCGCCGGCGCTCGTCTCCCATTCGGTGATGAGCGCGACGACAGGATGCGGCGTGCCACGTTCAAATTCGGTGCTGTGCGCGTTTTCGAGTCCCGCAAGATCGCGGGCGATCTCGATGATGGCGACCTGCATCCCGAGACAGATTCCTAAGTAAGGCACCTGGTTCTCGCGGGCAAATCGCACCGCCTTGACCTTGCCCTCGATGCCGCGATCGCCGAATCCGCCAGGCACGACGATGCCGTCCATGTCCTTCAGGCGATCGATACCGTCGCGCTCGATATCCTGAGATTCGACGTAGTGGATATTGACGCGGGTGCGCGTGTGAATGCCGCCGTGCAGCAGTGCCTCGGAGAGCGAGATGTAGGAGTCGCGCAGATCGACATACTTGCCGACCATCGCGATGTTCACCTCGGCCTCGGGGTCTTGCTTTGCCTCGACGATGGCTCGCCATTCGCTGAGATCCGCCGGTGGTAAATCCATTTTGAGCTGCTCGACCACGATGTCATCGAGGCCTTCCTTGTGCATCATCTCCGGGATCTTGTAGAGATCGTCGACGTCGTAGGCCGAGATCACCGCCTTCTCCGGTACGTTTGTAAACAGCGCGATCTTGCGCCGTTGTTCCGCAGGCAGCACCTGTTCCGAGCGGCACACGAGTATGTCCGGCTGAATCCCGATCGAACGCAGTTCCTTTACGGAGTGCTGGGTCGGTTTGGTCTTGATCTCGGACGACGTCGCGATGTAGGGCACGAGGGTCAGATGCACGTAGACCACCTTCTCGTGGCCCATCTCGATGCCCATCTGGCGAATCGCCTCGAGAACCGGCAGCGACTCGATATCGCCGACGGTGCCGCCGATCTCGACCAGGCAAATATCGGCTTCGCCGGCGCCCAGGCGAACGCTCTCCTTGATTTAGTCGGTGATGTGCTGAATCACCTGCACGGTCGCGCCCAGGTTGTCGCCGCGCCGTTACTTGCGGATC
>JBFHXJ010000108.1:0-12116 GCA_041598995.1 Woeseiaceae bacterium
CCTTCATCGGGCCATAAGTCTCCGCCGTGACTTCCTCGACGGATTCGTCCGCCATCGTCGCAAGCGGTGAGTCTTCCGTTATCGGCGGCATGGATTTGTCGTAGACCGATATCGTCGAGATATAGAGGTAATGCGACACCGTCGGTGCGAGCAGTCGCGCCGAATCCGCGACGTGCCGCGGCACGTAACCGGAATTGTCGACGACGACGTCCCACTTGCCACCCTCGAGCGACTGCAGGCCATTGTTGCGGTCGCCCTGGTAAAGCTTGAGGTCGGGGAAGAGCTCGTTATTGGTCCGGCCGCGATTGAACAGGCTGACCTGGTGACCGCGGCGCAACGCTTCGCGCACCATGTGCGGCCCGATGAAGCCCGTACCGCCGAGGACGAGGATGTCGAGCGGATCGCGCGACGCTCGCGCATTGTCGGTTTCGGTTTCCGAACGCGGCGTGCAGCCAGCCGCGACCGCGGCACCACCCAGGAGGGTCGATTTGAGAAATCGCCTTCTGTCCTTGTTCATGCGGAGATCGTCATCGTTGTGGTTTTATCTATACTGCCACACGCGACGAAGACAAGCATTAACGCGTCGTAAATGGGGTCAGACTCCATGGGGTCTGACTCTGCGAATATAACGATCGACTATTCGTTAACGATATTGATCCATCAACTTAGCGAGTTTTTCCTTGCCCGGGTTCAGTTCCTCGTAGGGAATCTTCGAGAGCGGCTGATCCACGCTGCCGGACAGATCGTGCATGTCGCCGGATTCCTCGTCTATATATAAGAGTCCGGTGTTGATTTCTCCGGCGTTGTCGCTGTTACGCAGGAAGTAAAATGCCTCGGCCCGGCTTTTCGGGTTGTAGGTCTTGTCGAGCTTTCTGAAAAGTATCTGGCTGCCGTCGTGCAGTTTGATCGGCATCGTGTCACCGGCTTCATACGCCGCCTTGATCTCTTCAGCGGGCGGCACGAAGTCGGCGTCGATGACATGATGCGCATGCTGGCGCGTATGCGCATAACTCTTGGTCGACCCTTCGTGATCGTTGAACGTCACACAGGGACTGATAATGTCCAGAAGCGCAAAACCCTTGTGCATCAACGCACCCTTGATCAGCGGCACGAGCTGTTCCTTGTCGCCCGAGAACCCGCGCGCGATATAGGAGGCGCCGAGCCCGATGGCGGTGCTCACGGGGTCGATCGGCATCTGGCGATTGGCCGGCCCTTTCTTGGCCTTGCTGCCGATATCGGCCGAGGCCGAGTACTGACCCTTGGTCAGGCCGTAGACGCCGTTGTTCTCGATGATGTAGCACATGTTGAGATTGCGGCGAATCACATGAGCAAACTGACCCATGCCGATCGACAAGGAGTCGCCATCGCCGGAAATACCGATGTAGACCAGGTCCCGATTGGCGGCATTCGCACCTGTCGTCACCGACGCCATGCGGCCGTGCACGGACTTGAATCCATGCGACTGACTCACGAAATAGGCGGGCGTCTTGGATGAACAGCCGATGCCGCTCATTTTAGCGAGTCTGTGCGGCTCGAGATTCAGTTCGAACACTGCCTGGATGATCGCCGCAGTGATCGAATCGTGACCGCAGCCGGCGCACAAGGTCGAGACGACACCTTCGTAATCGCGTTCGGTCAGGCCGAGCTCGTTGCGCGGCATTTTCGGGTGGGTGACTTTCGGTTTGGCCATATAACTCATGATGTCATTTCCAATCGTTCAGGCAGCCCTGCCTTTTGCTATCTCCTCCAAGACACGGTCGACGACGAAACTCGCGTTGACCGGCATGCCGTTATAGTGCAGTACGGACACGAGCTTGGCCTCATCACTGTTTGCGTCGAGCATCAACAGCGCCCGCAGCTGAGCGTCGCGATTCTGCTCGACGACGTACACCCGGTCGTGCTTTTCGATGAAATCCATGACCGACTGGGTGAACGGAAACGCCCTGACCCGGCAATAGTTCATGCCGACGCTCTTTTCCTTGAGGGTCATGAGGGCTTCCTGTATCGCGGCGTCACAACTCCCGAGCGACAGGATGGCGTGCTTGTTGAACTTCGAGTACTCGATCTGCGGTTCGGGAACGAGGGTGCGGGCGGTCTCCCACTTGACCAGCAGCCGGTCGACGACCTCCTGGTATTCGGCGGAATCTTCGGTGTACGCGCCGTATTTCGAGTGCCCGGAACCGCGTGTGAAATACGAGCCCTTCGGATGGTCGCCTGGAATCGTGCGATAGGCGATGCCGTCACCGTCCGTGTCGAGATAGCGATAGAACTTTTCCACGGACTCGAGCTCGGCGGCCGACAGGACCTTGCCCCGGTCCGGGACGTAACTCTCGTCCCATTGCAGGTCCGGGCACACCCAGTCGTTCATGCCGATGTCGAGATCGGTCATGACGATCACCGGCGTCTGCAGACGGTCGGCAAGGTCGAATGCCTTGACCGACAGGTAGAAACACTCTTCCGGATTGGAGGGAAACAGGAGCACGTGCTTCGTGTCGCCGTGGGATGCATAGGCGCAGGCCAGCAGGTCGCACTGCTGCGTCCGCGTCGGCATGCCGGTCGAAGGGCCGACCCGCTGTACGTCGAAAATGACTGCGGGCACTTCCGCGTAATAGCCGTATCCGAGAAATTCGCTCATCAGCGAAATACCCGGGCCGCTCGTCGGCGTAAATGCGCGCGCGCCGTTCCAGGTGGCGCCGAGCACAACGCCTATCGCGGCAAGCTCGTCTTCGGCCTGCACGATGCAGAATTTCTTCTTGTTGGTCTCCTTGTCCATGCGGAACTTCTTGCAAAACGATTTGTAAGCGTCCATCAGGGACGTCGACGGCGTGATCGGATACCACGCGCCGACCGTCGCGCCCGCGTAGACACAGCCGAGTCCGGCGGCGGTATTGCCGTCGATCAGGATGTGGCCTTTGGTCTTGTCGAGCCGTTTTACCCTGGCCGGCAAGGGACACTTGTAGTGTTCTTTCGCGTAGTCGTAACCGAGGTGTATCGCCTCGAAGTTCGATTCGACCAGGTGTTTCTTGGTCGCAAACGTTTCCTCGAGCAGCGTCTTGATGACATCGAGATCGAGATCCAGGAGCGCCGCCAGTGCGCCGACATAGGCGATGTTCTTCATCAGGATGCGCGCGCGAACGCCGCTGAACCGCTCGTTGCACATCCTGGCGAGCGGGATGCCGATGATATTGATGTCTTCGCGGTCCAAGAGCTTGCTGCGCGGCCAGGTCGAGTCGTAAATCAACCAGCCGCCCGACACCACCTCGGCCATGTCCTGGCTGTAGGTCTGCACGTTCATCGAGACCATGATGTCGATCCGGTCCGCGCGCGCCTGGTAACCCTCGCTGCTGATGCGAATCTCGTACCAGGTGGGCAAACCCTGGATGTTCGACGGGAAATAATTCTTGCCGACCACCGGAATGCCCATCCTGAAGATGGCTTTCATCAGGAGGCCGTTCGCGCTCGCCGAGCCGGTGCCATTCACCGTGGCGATCTTGATGGTGACGTCGTTGACTCCGGACACGCTGAATTTACCTGGACAGCAATCCTAAACAGGATCTTTATACTTTAGACAGAGTAAGGCAGCAAAATCTCATTTTCCGAGACCTGAGACACGCTTATCTTGAGACTTTGGTCGCCGTTTCCCGGCAGGCCGCCGCCTCATCGATCGCGTAGGGGATGAGAATGTTGGACTTCTGCATGTCCCAGGCGCCGGTCGGGCAGCGCTCGGCGCAGAGGCTGCAATGCACGCAGAGGTCCTCGTCCTTGACCATCACGCGCCCGGTCTGCGGCAGGTCCGCCGAGACATACAGCGCCTGGTCGCGGTTCTCGGCCGGCGCGGACAGCCGCTTGCGCAGATCCTCCTCGTCGCCATTCACGGTGATTGTCAGGCAATTGACCGGGCAGACGTCAATACAGGCATCGCATTCGATGCACAGACTCGCGGTGAATACGGTCTGGATATCGCAATTCAGACAGCGCTCGACTTCCTTGATCGTTTGCTCGGCCGTAAAACCGAGCTCGACCTCGATATCGAGTTTCTTGAATCGCTCCTTCAGGTCGACGTGCGGCATGAGGCGACGCTCCGCCGGATCGTACTGGTTGGAGAAACTCCATTCGTGCATGCCCATTTTCTGACTGATCAGGTTCATGCCGACGGGCAAGCGATCATTGATGTCTTCCTTGTGGCAGTATTTGTGAATCGATATCGCCGCCTCGTGCCCGTGCGCCACCGCCCAGATGATGTTTTTCGGGCCGAAAGCGGAGTCGCCGCCGAAGAAAACACCCTCACGCGTGCACATCATCGTCTTCTCGTCGACGACCGGGCAATCCCACTCGTTGAATTCGATGCCGATATCGCGCTCTATCCACGGGAACGCATTCTCCTGGCCGATCGCCAGAATCGCGTCATCGCATGGAAGCGTCACTTCGCCGACCGCAGTGCCACGGTCTATGCGTCCGTTCTCGTCGATCTTGTATTCCATCTGGTCGAACTTCATGCCGACGAGCTTGCCGTCTTCGACGACGAACTCCTTCGGCGAATGATTGACGATGATTTCGATGTTTTCTTCTTCCGCGTCTTCGAGCTCCCAGTCGGACGCCTTGAAGTACCCGCGCGGCTTGCGCGCCATGACCTTGACGTCATTGGCGCCCAGCCTAAGAGAGGTGCGGCAGCAGTCCATCGCCGTGTTGCCGACGCCGATAATCAGGACCTTCTCGCCCACTTTCTCCGTATGCCCGAACGCAACGGACTCGAGCCAGTCGATGCCGATATGGATGTTTTGGGTGTCATGGCGCCCGGGCAGTTCCAGTTCCTTGCCACGCGGCGCGCCCGTGCCGACGAAAACTGCATCGAAGCCGCCGTTTTCCAGGAGATTTTTCAGGCTGTCGATGCGGTGATTCATTTTGAGGTCGACGCCCATATCGAGGATGTAACCGATCTCCTCGTCGAGCACCCTGGGCGGCAGGCGAAATTGCGGGATGTTGGTCCGCATGAGACCGCCGGTCGCATCGAGTTCCTCGAACATCGTGATGTCATAGCCGAGCGGGATCAGGTCATTGGCAACCGTCAGCGATGCACAACCGGCGCCGATCAATGCGACCTTCTTACCGTTGGGTTTGGCCGGCGCCGTCGGCAGCCGATTACGGACGTCGTCGCGGTGGTCCGCGGCGACCCGCTTCAGGCGGCAGATTGCCACCGCCTCGTTCTCGACACGTCCGCGGCGGCACGCCGGCTCGCAGGGACGGTCGCAGACGCGCCCGAGAATCGCGGGGAATACGTTCGATTCCCGGTTCAGCAGGTAGGCCTCGGTAAACGCGCCCTGCGCGATCAGCCGGATATAGGCCGGCACGTCCGTGTGTGCGGGGCAGGCCCACTGGCAATCGACGACTTTGTGGAAATACTCGGGATTGGTGGTATCGGTTGGCTTCATTCGACTGAAGACCAGACGCAATGAAAAAGGTTCGAGCCTGGCTCTTTCCGCCGTTCGCGGTCCAATATCTCGCGTAGGATAACGGGATCGCCCGGAAAGTAAACCGTTTTTACCCAGAACTCAAAAGCGGCAACTCTTATTAATAGGGTCATGTGACCGGCATCACATGCCGACCGAATTCGGCGCCTTTCAGCGGCCGCGATTGCAGTCGAGACGGCGGCCGGCAATCGTCTCGCTCACGGATCCATCGCGGTATGCGATCGTGCCGTTGACGATGGTCGTGTCGATGCTCGAACTGAAAGTGTGACCTTCGAACGGCGACCAGTGGCACTTGGCCAGCAGGCTGCCGGGAGTAACTTGAACGGGCCTGTCGGGATCGATGAGCACGAGGTCGGCGAAAAAGCCCTCGCGCACGTAACCGCGGTCCACCACGCCGAAAATATCGGCGACGGCGTGACTGGTCTTGTCGGCAATCATTTCGCACGTGAGCTTTCCCTCTTTGACCATGTCCATGAGGCAGAGCATGACGTGCTGTATAAGTGGCAGGCCGGCCGGTGCCTTGAAGTAGCTCTTGCCTTTTTCGCTGATCGTATGCGGCGCATGATCGGTCGCGATAATGTCGATTCGATCCTCGTTGACGGCTTTCAACAGAGCAGCGCGATCCGCGGCAGTCTTGATGGCCGGGTTGCACTTGATGCGCGCCCCGAGATCCTTGTAGCGCGATTCGTCGAACCACAGGTGATGCACGCAGACCTCGGCCGTAATTCGTTTGTCCTTGCGGTGCGATTTCGAGAAGAGGCCCATTTCCATGGCAGTCGTCAGATGCAGCACGTGCAGCAGCGAGTCGTGACGTCGCGCGAGATTGACTGCCTGGCTGGATGACAACAGGCAGGCGTTGGCGGAGCGAATGTTGGGATGTTCGGCCATGGGAACTTTGCTACCGAATTTGGCCTTGGCGTGCGCTTCATTGTCGCGAATCGTCGGCGAATGCTCGCAATGTGTCGTGATGATCACCGGCGCATGCTCGAACAGCAATTCGAGCGCTTGAGGATCATCGACGAGCATGTCGCCCGTCGACGCGCCCATGAACGCCTTGATGCCGCACGCCTCCCCGACCTCGAGCGCCTTGATCTCCTCGATGTTGCGATTCGTCGCGCCGAGATAGAAGGCGTAATTGGCGCGGCAGCGTCCTTTGGCGAGCTCGTATTTCTGAGCCAGTGCCTCGCGGGTCGTCGTCTGCGGATTGGTATTCGGCATATCCATGAAGCTCGTGACACCGCCAGCCACGGCCGCCACGGACTCGGTCGCGAGGTCGCCCTTGTTGGTCAGGCCCGGCTCACGGAAATGCACCTGGTCGTCGATCATGCCGGGTAAGAGCAACATGCCGTCAGCGTCCAGCACCTCGGTCTTCTTGCCCGCCGAGATGCCGGAGCCGATCTTCTCGATGCGATCGCCCTTCACCAGGACGTCGGTTTCCCTGGTTTCGCCTTCATTGACGAGGCGCGCGTTGGTGATCAGCAAATCGCTCATGACTGCATTCCGTGCTCAGGCAAAGGCATCGCCGGCGCTGACCAGTTCGTGGACGTTGCCCGGCTCGAAAGCCGAGTGTCCGGCATCCGGCGTGATGCGGAGGTCCGCTTCCGGCCAGGCCTGCGCCAGTTCCCAGGCCGACACGACCGGGCAGACCACGTCGTACCGCCCGTGCACGATGACCGCCGGGATATTCCGGATGCGACCCACGTTCCTGATCAACTGATCCTCTTCCATGAACCCGCCATTGACGAAGTAGTGACATTCGATGCGCGCCAGCGCGAGCGCCATGGTGTCGTCCGCAAAGTCGGCCGCGACATCGGGATTCGGCCGCAGGGTGCTGGTCGTTCCCTCCCACGTCGACCACGCCCTGGCCGCCTGCAGGCGGACGCCGGCATCGTCGCTCGTGAGGCGTTTGTGGTAAGCCGTGAGCAGATCGCCGCGCTCGCGCTTCGGGATAGGTTTCAGGTATTCCTGCCACCGATCCGGAAAAAACTCGCTGGCGCCGCGCTGATAAAACCAGTCGATCTCCTTTTTTCGCAGCATGAATACACCGCGCAGGATAATCTCGGTGACCCGCTCCGGATGCGACTGCGAGTAGGCCAGCGCAAGCGTACTGCCCCACGAACCTCCGAATACCTGCCATTTGTCGATCTGCAGCGCGACCCGCAGGATCTCGATGTCGTTAACGAGATCCCAGGTCGTATTGTGGTCGAGACTGGCATGCGGCGTACTCCTGCCGGCACCCCGCTGGTCGAACAGGATGATGCGGTAAACGTCGGGATTCCAGAAGCGACGCATGTTCGGCCTGCATCCGGCGCCCGGACCACCGTGCAGGAATATCACCGGTTTGCCGTGCGGATTACCGCATTCTTCGTAGTACAGCCGGTGGCCGCTGCCGACCTCGAGGAACCCGGTATGATTCGCTTCGATCGGTGGATAGAGTTCACGCCGTACCCCGTCTCTCGTCATGGCGGCATTATGAAAGGGACACGATGCGAAAGCCATCGGTATTGAACCTTAATATTTATTAGCAGTCTTTAAGCTAAACTCCCCCTAACGAATCTCTGCCAAAAGGGTCAATAATGAACCGCTCACTCAGAATGTTCGGCGTTTACCTTTCGCCGATTTTCCTTTCCGTTTACGCATTCGCAGCCGACGTCGATATCAATTTCACGGAGTACACGCTCGACAACGGGCTGAGACTGGTCGTTCACGTGGACAACAAAGCGCCGATCGTCGCGGTAAACCTCTGGTACCACGTCGGTTCCAAAAACGAAAAGCGCGGCAAAACCGGTTTTGCTCATCTTTTCGAGCACCTCATGTTTAACGGCACGGAAAATTTCGATGACGAGTACTTCAAGCCGTTCGAGCTGGTCGGCGCGACCAACATGAACGGTACGACGAATTTCGACCGCACCAATTACTTCCAGAACGTGCCAAAGACTGCGCTCGACATGGCGTTGTGGATGGAGTCGGACCGCATGGGTCACCTGCTGGGCGCGGTCACCCAGGAGAAACTCGATGCGCAGCGCGGCGTGGTGCAGAACGAAAAACGCCAGGGCGACAACCAGCCCTACGGCAAGGTTCTCTACAGCATCCTCGCTGGCGTCTATCCCGAAGGACATCCCTACGCGACCTCGGTGATCGGCTCGATGGAAGATCTCGATGCCGCGAGCCTCAATGACGTCCACGAGTGGTTCCGAACCTATTACGGCCCGAACAACGCGGTCATCGTCGTGGCCGGCGACGTGGTGCCCGAGGAGGTTTACCGGAAGGTACAGCATTACTTCGGCGACATACCGCCCGGCCCGCCGATCGCCAAGCAGCAAAAGTGGGTCGTCAAGCTCGAGCGCGACAAGCGGGAGGTCATGCAGGACCGCGTGCCACAGGCGCGTCTCTACAAGATCTGGGGAGGGCCGGCGCTGACTGAACAGGACACCGATCTCCTGAATATCGCCGGTGACGTGCTCGCCACCGGCAAGAACTCGCGCCTGTTCGAGCGGCTCGTGTATCGCGACCAGATTGCGACGACCGCCGAAGCCGGGATGTTCGGCATCGAGATCGGGGGCATCTTCTGGTCCTCGATAACCGCACAGCCGGGCGGCGACCTCGCGGAAGTCGAGAGGGCGGTCAATGAGGAAATCAAGAGGCTGATCAAGGACGGCATCACCAGGGAGGAGCTCGAGCGCGTCAAGGCGGAACGCCGGTCGGGTTATATTCGCGGGCTCGAGCAGGTGGGCGGCTTCGGCGGCAAATCTGACATCCTCGCGCAAAACGCCGTGTATGAAGGTGACCCGGGCGCCTACCGCAAAACGCTGGCGCGTCTCGACGCGGCCACCGTCGAGGACGTCAATGCGGCCGTGCGCCGCTGGCTGACGGGCGGCGCGTATCACCTCGAGGTTCACCCGTTTCCTGACGTAGCTGCGACAGGCCAGGGCGCGGATCGATCGAGGGTGCCGGAAACGACCGAATTCCCGACGGTCAGGTTTGCCGAGTTCGAAAAGGACTTCCTGGAGAACGGCATGGAGCTCATCGTCGCCTCGCGAAACGCCGTCCCCGTCGTCAACATTCAGATGAGTCTCGACGCCGGTTTCGCCTCGGACCAGTTCGGTGAGCTCGGCACCTCAAGTCTTGCGATGACGATGCTTGATGAAGGCACGAAAAAACGTACCTCGCTCGAGATCAGCGACGAGCTCGCGCGCCTCGGCGCACGATTCAGCGCGGGCTCCGGCATCGATTCCTCGAACGTCAGCATCAGCGCACTGAAGGACAACCTCGACCCATCGCTCGATATCTTCGCCGATATCGTCCTGAATCCGGTTTTTCCGGAGCACGAACTCGAAAGGCTGAGGCGCATGCGAATTGCCCAGATACGGCAGGAAAAGACGCAGCCGGTCGGCCTTGCAATCCGTGTATTCCCGAAGCTCCTGTATGGCGAGGGGCATGCGTATTCGATGCCGCTCACCGGTTCCGGCACTGAGGAATCCGTCATGCGTATCACGCGTGACTCGCTCATCGACTATCACCGCACCTGGTTCAAGCCGAACAACGCGACGATGATCGTCGTCGGCGACACAACCATGGCGGAGATGAAGCCCAAGCTCGAGCGACTGTTCCGTAACTGGGAAGCCGGCACGATACCGACCAAGAACATCGCCGACGTCGGCGACCGCAATGCGGAGCAGGTGTTCCTCATCGACCGACCGGATTCGGAGCAGTCCATCATCATTGCGGGTAATGTCGCACCGGCGGTTGCCGACAGTAACGAGATCGCGGTCGAAACGATGAACGAGATCATCGGTGGCAGCTTTACCTCGCGCATCAACATGAATCTCCGCGAGGACAAGGCCTGGTCCTACGGCGCGCGTACCTTGTTGCTAGATACGAAAGCACAGCGGCCGTTCATCGCCTACGCACCGGTGCAGACCGACAAGACCATGGAATCGATGGCAGAGATCAAGCGCGAGCTGACCGCATACCTCGGTAAGAGCCCCGCGACGGACGAGGAAATCAACAAGGTCAAGCGCAACAATACGCTGAGCCTGCCCGGCCGCTGGGAGACGGCGGCAGCCGTGCTTCGCGATATCGGCGAGATCGTGACTTTCGACCTGCCCGACGACTACTGGGACGCGTATGCAGAGAATGTCCGCAACGTTTCGAGTGCCGACATTGCGACCGCAGCCGATGCGGTCATCAAGCCCGAGAAACTGACCTGGGTCGTCGTGGGCGACCGGCAGAAGATCGAGTCGAGAATACGCGAGCTAGAGATCGGCGAGATCACGCTGTTGGACCAGGACGGCAACGAGCTGCAACCGACCGCGGCCAATTAAACAGCATCGGGGTCAGACCCCTGGTGGTCTGACCCCTTGCTCGCAAACAGGGGGCTGGTGATTACGCACATTCAAAGTCGTCATCGCTGAGCGGGCGGCAAAAGTCGCCCCAATTGCCGGTGGTACGCCAGTAGTCCACCAGCCCCACTTCCCGAACAAGATCCTTGAAGCCCGCCAGAAGGCGTACTTTTTTGTGAATTGGCCGCCAGATTACGCGAATCTCAAGTGACTTTTCCGCAAACAAGTCGCGGTGCACCTGAAGTGCCAGTTCATGATCATCGAAATACGATGCCCAGGTTGCAATGCCGCTGCGCGTCAGCGGTGTGGCGAATGCCGGGTCGCCGTAATATCGGTGCAATGCAGCCCGAGCGGCACTCGGTGAGTCGAGCAACGATTGCATTGACCTGGATACTGGCCACGCGTAGTTTGATTCCTGTCCATTGCTTATGAGCTTCTCCAGATACTCCTCCATGAGCGCACGATCGCCCATGCCCATCGCGTGCACCAGGACAACCGCATTCAGGGATGCCTGATCACCGATCAGTTGTTGACCCCGGTTGTACTCTTTCAGGGCCAGATCATATTCGCCGATATATCGGTAAGCCGTGCCAAGGTTGCCAGTGGGGGACTGTAACAACGGTTCAGCTCTGGCTGCCTGTTCAAAAAAACGAATGGCCTCGCGCGGCCTTCCAACATCCATGAGGAAGAACCCGAACTGCATATTGGTATCGTAGTCTGTCGGCGCGAGTGCGAAGGCCTTTCTTAACAGCTCTTCCGCCCGAATCCAGTTGTATTTGCGTGTTTGAAGTTCCGACGCGGCGAGATAGGCGGACACCACGCTGGGCGTAATCGCGATAGCCCGGCTAACCGCCGCTTCACTTTTCTTGTACAACTCCTCGGAGCCCTCAGTTACCAGGCCGTTGGCGGCATCCTGATAGATTGAGGCCAGTGCGCTCCAGGCCTGTGCATATTCGGGATCGAGCGCCACGGCTTTTTCAAACTGCTCGATGGCGCGGAGGATACTATCCGGATCGTTGTGCGTGGCGAGGGAAACGCCGGCCAGGTAGGCATCATAAGCCTCGAAGTTACGGGTACCCCCCACGCCGAGATCGCCCTCGCCCATACCGAGTGTAATGCTAAGCGCCTTCGCCACGGTTCGTGCGGTTTCTTCCTGGAAAGTGAAAATGTCGGTCATGTCTCCGTCAAATGTTTTCGACCAGAGACGAAAACCATCTTCCACTTTCACGAGTTGCACGGTGATGCGGATATGGTCACCTGATTTCCTCACGCTACCCTCGAGAATATGCGAGACGTTGAGCTTTTC
>JBFHXJ010000109.1:0-11881 GCA_041598995.1 Woeseiaceae bacterium
ATCGTATTGCTGGTGCTGCACCACGGGCTACGGAAAGCACTGTTACAGGCGTTGATTGCCGCGGCCGTGCTGGCGCTCATCGCGATACTGAGCGGCGGATCGGCGCCCCAAACGGCGCTGGTCGCCTTGATGAACTGGCTGCCGGCCTATGTGCTGGCGGCACTGATGGGCAACTGGCGATCGCTGACTTTGACCTTGCAGGTCGCGGTCATCGCCGCATCGGCCGGATTGCTGGGGTTTTACGTGGTCCTCGGAGACCCGTCGGTTTTCTGGAGCGAATGGCTGTCGGAGGAAGCCGTGCCCCTGTTCAGGGATATGGGCCTCACCAACCAGGCCGCGACGCTCCTGGAAAACCGGGAAACGATCGCACAGCAGATGACCGTGTTGTTCGTGTTCGCGGTATGGTCGCTGTATGCATTCGGATTGTTGCTGGGCTATGCGCTGTACGACGCGTTGCTCGAGCGAAAGGCGATTTTTGGCCGGTTTTGCGATTTGAATTTCGGTCGCGTGCTGGCATTAATAATGGCGGTAGCCTCGGTGGCTGCCGTCATGGTTGGAACAGTCTGGCTACGGAATCTCGCGTTCCTCGTGTTCGTGATTTTCTGGATTCAGGGGCTGGCGATCCTGCACTGGCTGCATGCTGAGAAGCGTCTGCCGCTGGTGTTCTTGATTGTCGTGTATGCCCTGATCCCGCTCTTGAGCGCGTTGCCGGTGATCTCGCTGGCTGTGGTCGGATATATAGATGCGTGGTTCGAATTCCGGACGCGCGGCATCAAGAAATAAAGGTCTCAATATGAACGTCATTCTTCTGGACAACATCGAAAACCTCGGCGGCATTGGCGACCTGGTGACAGTCAAGCCCGGTTATGCGCGCAATTATCTGCTGCCGCACGGCAAGGCTGCGCTCGCAACCCCGGAAAACGTTGCCGATCTCGAAAAGCGCCGTGTCGACCTCGAAAAGGCCGCCGCCGAGGAACTGGAGACCGCCCGGGCCCGGCAACAGCTCATCCAGGGAATGGAACTGGTCATTTCCGCGAACGTTGGCACCGAGGGCAAGCTGTTCGGGTCGGTCGGCCCCATCGACATCGTCGAGGCGTTCTCGAAAGTCGGCGTCGAGACGGCTCGCAGCGAGATTCGCATGCCGGAGGGCCCGATTCACGAGGTCGGCGAGTACATGATCGGCGTACATCTGCACCCCGAGATCAATGTCGACGTGTTGGTCAGGGTAGTTGCCGAAGAATAAGCATTCTGTGGTACGGTACAAGGTCCGGCAGTGGGCATCTTAGAATGGGGCCAGGCCCCATTTTCTGACGTTTTTGCAGGCAAACAATCGTGGATCCGGGGCATGACCCCCGATCGTTCGGAGACCGAGAGTACATGGTTCGAGCACTCGATGACGGCGTAAGCCTGGAATCGGCCGAACAGCGGCTGAAAGTACCGCCAAACTCCGTCGAAGCCGAACAATCCCTACTCGGTGGCCTCATGCTCGATCAGTCGGCGTGGGACAAGGTCGCCGATCTCGTCGTCGCCGACGACTTCTACCGCAAGGACCACCGCCTGATTTTTTCGGCCATTTCGGAGCTCGCCGAGGCGGGCAGCCCTGGTGACGTCGTGACCATATCCGAGCACCTGGCGAACAGAAATGAGCTGGATGCGGCGGGCGGTCTCGAATACCTTGCGATGCTCGCCAATGAGACGCCAGGCGCCGCCAACATCAGGGCTTATGCGACGATTATGCGCGAGCGCTCGTTGCTGCGTTCCCTGATTCATGCGGGCAACGAGATCAGTGGCAGCGCCTATGCGACGGGCGGCCGATCCGCTGCCGACCTGGTCGATCGTGCCGAGCGACTCGTGTTCGACATTGCGGAAAGAGGATCGCGCGGCAAAGCGGGATTCAGGGCCCTGAAACAGATTCTGCCGGACGCCGTCGATCGCATCGACCTGTTGCACCAGTCCGGAGGCGACATCACGGGCATCCCGAGCGGTTTTTCCGAGTTCGACAAACTGACGGCCGGTCTGCAGCCGGGTGAACTGATTGTGATTGCGGGACGCCCGTCCATGGGCAAGACGACCTTTGCGGTGAATATCGCCGAGAACGCGGCCATCGGCGCCAAAGTGCCGACGGCGATTTTTTCGATGGAAATGCCGTCGCAACAACTCGCATTTCGCCTGATCTCGTCGCTCGGCCGGGTGGACCAGTCACACCTGAGGACCGGAAAATTCCCGGACGAGGACTGGTCGCGCATCAACACGGCCGTGCAGCTGATGTCCGACGCGCCGATTTTCATTGACGATTCGCCGAGCCTCACGCCGACCGAGATTCGCGCGAGAGCTAGACGCCTGAAGCGGGAAGCAAACCTCGGGCTGATCGTGATCGACTACCTGCAATTGATGCAGGTTCTGGGCACGACGGAGAATCGCGCCACAGAAATCTCGGAGATTTCGCGTTCGCTGAAAGCGCTTGCCAAGGAACTGGAGTTGCCGGTCATCGCCTTGTCGCAATTGAATCGCAGTGTCGAACAGCGAACCGACAAGCGCCCGGTAATGTCCGACCTGCGCGAATCCGGTGCGATCGAGCAGGATGCCGACCTCATCATCTTCATCTACCGGGAAGAGGTCTACAAGCAGGACACGCCGCGCAAGGGTATCGCCGATATCAGCATTGCCAAGCAACGCAATGGTCCAATTGGCGATTTTCCGCTCACCTTCGTCGGCCGCTTCACGCGATTCGAAAACTGGGTGCCGGAAGCCTACGCGGACGAGGCCTATCAGTGAGCTTCGGTGCGCGGGCGCTCATCCGGCTCGGCGCGATCAGGCACAACTACCAGCTCATTAAAGACCGGGCCAAAGGCGCCCGGGTGATGGCCGTCATCAAAGCAAACGCCTACGGCCATGGCCTGCTGCCGGTCGCCCGATGTCTCGATCAGGCGGATTGTCTGGCGGTCGCGAGATTGAGCGAAGCGCAAACGCTGCGCACAGGCGGCATCGAATCGCCGCTCGCATTGCTCGGCGGCCTCATCGCCGAGGAGGAGCTCGGCACGGCCGCGGAGCTGGAGCTGCAACTCGGTGTTCATAGCAAAGAGCAGGTCGAATGGCTCGAGCGATACGGCGAGGCGCGCTTTGTCGTGTGGCTGAAGATCGATACGGGTATGAATCGGCTCGGCTTTCGTGTGCGTGAAGCGGCGGACGTGATTGCGCGTCTGAATGCGTGTGCCGCGGTCTCCGGACTCGGGCTCATGACGCAGTTCGCGAGCGCGGACGATGTCGAAGACGATACCACGGTGGCACAGATCGAGCGTTTCACGGAAGTCATCGAAGGATTCGCGGGCGACGTCAGTATCGCGAACTCTGCTGCGATGTTCGCCTGGCACGAGGAAATCGGTGCCTTCGCGAACACCTGCGGTGATGGACGGCTCTGGGTACGTCCCGGTCTGGCTTTGTACGGCATCTCTCCGTTTCCGGATCGATGTGGTGCGGACCTCGGCCTGATGCCGGCCATGCGCTTCGAATCGCGGCTCGTGGCGGTCAAGCCCCTGGCCAGGGGCGAGGCGGTGGGCTATGGCGGCACTTGGCATACCGATCGCGACACGGTGCTCGGCATCGTTGCCGCCGGGTATGGCGACGGTTACACACGCTTTATCCCGACGGGGGCGCCGGTCATCGTCAATGGTCGACATGTGAGGACCGCCGGGGCCATTTCAATGGACCTGACGGCTGTCGACTTAGGGCCTGGGGCGAGCGATCGACCCGGCGATCCGGTGCTGCTGTGGGGTGACGAGCTGCCGGTCGAAGAAGTCGCCATACACGCCGGCACGATCCCCTACCAACTCGTTACCGGCATTACCGGCAGGGAGCAATACGCTTTCGAGGACTAGGTCCAATCCGCCTGCTTCGATCGAGTTGGCAGCGTGATCGGCGCGGATGGATCGCAAACGTCCCTGCTGTCGACCTTTGCTTCGCAAAGGCGCTTACAGCTCCAAATTTGCTCCCGGCGAATTTGTGATCTTTAGTGGAATGCGGCCTGTCGCGCCGTATCAGCTCTGGAAAAACCCCATTTTGACCCCCGCGAGCTGCAGCACGTCATTGTCCGTCAGTTTTCTTGCCTGGGCGCCGATCGGCTGACCGTTGACCAGCGGGTAGTCGCCTTCCTCGCCGGACTCGACATGTACGACGAAATAACCCTCGGCGCGGCGCGTGATGGCAGCGACTTGTACGCCGGGGCGCCCGAGCGTCGTCAGCGCCTTGGTCAGTTCCAGTTCCCGTCCGGCGAACGCGCCACTCAATACCTGTAGCTTGGCGAGCGGTAACGCATTCGGCGCATTGCTCGGATCAATACCGGCCTGGGTCGCGATATGGGACGGCGGTTCGGGCGCCGCGGGCGCAGCCCGCGGAGGCGGTGCGGCCTGTGGTGGCGGTGCGGCCTGCGGCGCCGGTGTAGCCTTCTCGACCTCCTTGCTCTCCGCGACCGTCGCGACGACGGGTTCGGGTGGCGGCGGCTCTGGCTTCGGCTTGGCTGCTTCGGGCATGTCGACCTTGACGTCGACCCGCTCCGCGGCCGCTGCGGCAGGGCTGGATCCGGCCTCGGCGGCGGCAGCCTGCTCCACGGCCTGTTCCGCTTTGGCGATCTGATTGGCGTCCCGCTGCTCGGCGGGAATCACCATGGTCTTCTCGAATTCGTCCTGCTCGGCATCCGTCGCCTGCTGGTCGACGAAACGCAGCTGATGATGGCCGATTGTGATGACATCGCCGTGCTGCAATGCGTGTTTCTTGATCAGCTTGCCGTTGACATAGGTGCCGTTCGTGCTGTTCAGGTCCTCAAGGAAGGAATCGTTGAGGATGTTGATGATCAGCGAATGGTGGCCACTGACGGCCGGATTATCGATGCGCACATCGTTGTCCGGGAGGCGCCCGATCGTGTACCGTTCCTTGGACATGTTGTATTCAGCCAAGACCTGGCTATCCAAACTCAGGATTAAACGTGCCATTTCAGTATTATCGCTCTATACATTCAGAATTAGTCGCAAAGTCGCTGCCTTGACCCCGTCCCTCATCATGACCGGAACAGGCCAGCCAGCCGCGCCACCAGACCCTTCCTCGCCGCAAACGACTCGAGGACCTGGCTCAGCATCACGGACACGTTGTCCCGACCACCGTGGTCATTGGCGAGCTTCACGAGCTGCTGACCAACCACATCAAGGCTAGCATTAAAGGTGCTGATAGTTAAGTGAATATCCTCATCTTCCACCATGTCCGGGAGGCCATCGGAGCATAGCAGGTAGATGTCGTCGGGCAGGACCTCGAATTCCTGCACTTCGACCTCGACCGTGGGCTCCACGCCCAGTGCCCGGGTCACGTAATTTCGGTTTGTCGAACGCTGCGCCTCTTCCTCGGAATAGAAGCCGCGATCGACCAGCTCCTGCAGCAGCGAGTGATCCATCGTCAGCTGTTCGAACTGCTCATTACGCAACCGGTAGGCGCGAGAATCGCCGACATGGGCAATCGATACCTTGTTGTCGTAAAACATGGCAGCAACGAGGGTCGTGCCCATGCCCTCGCAGTGCGTCTGGCTCTGCGAGGTCTGGTAAATGATCTTGTTGGCCCTCGAAATGGCATCCCGAAGGACGATCGACTGGCGCATCAGGCCGGTCTGCGGGTCGCGATCGTTTCGATCTTCGCGGGTCGCTCCTTCGGCTGCCAGCTCCGTGATCGTTTGCACAGCGATTTCGCTGGCAACTTCGCCCGCGTTGTAGCCGCCCATACCGTCCGCGAGCACCATCAGCCCCATATCGGCATCAGAACCGATCGCGTCCTCGTTATGATCCCGGACCTTGCCGACGTCCGTTATCTCAGCGAACTTAAATTTTCCACGCAGGCTGCTCATACTTTCGCTCTGGATTCCGCTCTACGACGCATATTTCGCGCAATTGCGCAGCGCGATCGCCATTTCCCCACCATTGGCGAATCGTTCTTCCGGCCGTTTCGCCAGCGCCTTGGCAATCACCGCATCCACTGCCGGTGGCACACCCGCGCGCCGATTCGACACCGGAGCCGGATCCTCGGACGTGATCTTGGTCATCAATACCGCGATGTTGCTGGCTTTGAACGGAACTTCCCCAACCAACAATTCATATAGCGTAACACCAAGGGAGAATAAGTCCGAGTGGCCGGTGAGGTCTTCTGCATTGAGTTGCTCGGGTGACATGTACATGGGCGTGCCGAGAACAATGCCGGTCTTGGTGCGGTTGTTGTCGGTAAGACGGGCAACGCCAAAATCGCTGATTTTCAGTATGTCGTTCCTCAGGCTGTACAACAGGTTTGCCGGTTTGATGTCCCGGTGGATGACACCCTGGTTATGTGCGTAATCGAGCGCATCCGCTACTCTCGCGCATAGTTCGAGTGCCTTTTTCGGTGCCAGGAGCTTCTTCGGATCGGTGAATTCGGTAAGGGAAATGCCCTGAAGATATTCCATGGCGATATACGCGAGGTGCTTGTCCTCGCCGCAGTCGTATACGGTAATGATGTTCGGGTGTGTCAGCCTGCCGGCCGATTCCGCCTCGCGGAAGAATCTCAAGCGCGCTTCCTCGAGTTCTTCGTCTTCGAATTCCTTCTCGATAGGAATGACCTTCAGCGCGACCGGGCGATTGATGCGTGGATCTCGTGCGAGATACACCGCTCCCATCGCGCCCTTGCCGATTTTCTTCTCGATCACGTAACGGCCCAGTCGCCGTGACTTGCCGAGGGTAGACTGCAACGAAAACGGGCTCTGGGTGCCGGTGCCGCTGTGTGTTCGCTTGAGCCATTGCAACACGGCTTCGGCCCGTTCCGGCTTTGACTGTTCCTCGAACGCGAGCGACAGCTTGTACATCGCATTCGCCAGCGTTTCGGTCGGTTCGCAGCGGCGAAACTCCGCGAACGCCGGTTCCAGCCTGCCCGCGGCCAGGAAGTCGTTGCCGCGCTTCAATGCATTGACGGCCGCTTTCTTGTCGCCGCCCGCGAGCCACCAGCTCAGGATACCGGTGCCGAGGAAAACGAGAATCGGCCGGCCGAGATCGAGCCGCATGCGACCGATCATCAGGAAAAGCGCCTCGACGACGATCAGCCCGAGTAGGATGGCGGCGATCAGGATAAGGATGTCCTTGCGCTTGCGGCCAACGAGGAACAGGATGGCGACGATCGCCAGCAGCGCCGGGACCGCCCACTCCAGGGCGCGCACCCAGGTCGGCGAGATCACGATCTGTCGCTGTTCGATGTTCGCCAGTGCGCTGGCGATGATTTCCGAATGGGTAACGAACTGCTGCGATGGCAACCTTGTGATTGCACCGACCAGCGGCGGTTCGGCATCGAGGAAGACGGTCTGGCGGGCGAGCAGGCCGGCCTGGAAGTCCGGTGCGAGCAGGTCTTCTGCATTGATCCTCGGGATCGGCGTGTAATTTGTCAGGTAGATCGTGCTGTCGGCATTCGAGATGCGCGAGTCAGCCACATAATCTTGGTCGTATAGCGCGACCGATAATGGCAGCGACGGTGTCATGATGCCGCCTTGCAGATGCCACAATCGAAGTTGCCGCAATACGTCGTCAGAATCCGGCGTGATATCGAGGAGGCCGGATTTTGTCGCGACATCGGCAAACCGGTGACCTGCTGGCGCGAATACCGGAACGCCCGACGACAATACCGCAGCCCAGCCGGGCAATTCGTCGAGCGGGGGCGCCTGCGAGATGATGATGCGTTGCACGGGCTGTTCCCTGATTACACTGAGAACTCGCCCGTACTCGGCCACGATCTCGTCCGTCGATTTCTTGGCGGGATTGACGCTGACAATGACGCCGTTCTGGACCGGCGTGTTGTTAATGTAAGTGGCGAACTGGTCGAACAGAAACCGATCGGCGCCGAGAAACCACTGTGAGGCGGGCCCATAGACCAGGACCAGCAGCACGCTGACAAAAGCGAGGACGACCAGCCGGTCGCGATGGTGTTTGCGGTTTTTATCCAAGATTGGCGTTCTCTACATAACGCCGGCAGTATAGAAAATAGCAAGTGTAATTAGTGAGATACGGTTTGCAGTTTTGCCTGCATGGATGCCGCCTGCGCGGTGCTATGATCAGCATTTTCGCGCCGGAGCGGGCAGATGCCTATCTGCCATATCTGGTAAATATAGACCGATAACACCCACAGGGGCCGGACGGAGAGCGTCGTTTGCCGCGAGCAAAGAGAGCGTACCTGTGTGCGGCGTGTGGCGCCCACAGTGTCAAGTGGCAGGGGCAGTGTCCGGACTGTGGCGCGTGGAACACGCTCTCCGAGACCACGATCACGAGCGTGGGCCGGGAGCGCCGGGGTGGTCCCGAGCCTGCAACGCTCGGCGAACTCAGCGACGATCCGGGACTGCGTCATTCCACCGGCTTCGCCGAGTTCGATCGGGTCCTGGGCGGCGGCCTGGTTCCCGGGTCCGTGGTGCTGTTAGGTGGTGATCCCGGCGTCGGCAAATCCACGCTGTTGCAACAGGTCGCCGCGAGGTTACCCGGGCAGTTAAATACCTGTTATGCGACTGGCGAGGAGTCGTTACGCCAGATTGCGCAGCGATCACACCGGCTGGGGCTCGACAACCCGGCGCTGCAACTGCTTGCCGATACGTCGCTCGACAATATTCTCGATCAGGTGCGGGCCGCGCAGGCACGGGTGCTCGTCATCGATTCCATACAGACGATGTCGGCTGCAGACGTGCCGTCCGCACCGGGCTCCGTCGCGCAGTTGCGCGAATGCGTTGCGCGCATCGTGCGATTCGCAAAGCTAAACGAAGTCGCGGTATTCCTGATCGGCCACGTTACCAAGGAGGGTACGATCGCCGGCCCGCGCGTGGTCGAGCACATGGTGGATACCGTGCTGTATTTCGAGTCCGATCCGGCCAGTCGTTATACGATCGTGCGCGCAGTCAAGAACCGTTTCGGCGCGAGCAGCGAGATGGGCGTTTTCGCAATGACCGAAAGCGGCTTTCGCGAGGTCAGCAATCCGTCGGCGATTTTCCTCACGAGGGAAGACGACGGGGCGGCGGGCAGCATCGTCTCGGTCGCCTGGGAAGGGAGCCGCCCGCTGCTCGCGGAAATCCAGGCGCTAGTGGCCGACGCCAACGGCAATTACCCGAAACGGCTGGCACAAGGCATCGAGCCGAACAGGCTCGCGTTACTCGTTGCGGTGCTGCAACGGCACGGTGGAATTGCGCTTACCGGGGAGGATATTTTCGTCAATGTTGTCGGCGGTCTTCGCATCGGTGAGACCTCGGCGGACCTGCCTGCACTTATTGCGATCGTATCGAGTTTCAGGGATCGGCCATGTCGAAAACAGGTCGTCAGCTTTGGCGAGATCGGCCTGGCCGGTGAAGTGCGGCCCGTGAAATTCGGCACCGAAAGAATCACAGAGGCAGCCAAGCAGGGGTTTACGCGCGCCATCGTTCCGGCTGCCAACGTGCCGCGACACCATATAAAAGGAATAAGTATTATCGGCGTGAAAAAACTGCGCGAAGCACTGGCCGAGGCTTTTGCAGCGTCGGGTTCTAATCGTTAACGGCGCTCTGCAACGATTCGCGCAGATAAATTCTGGCGAGCTGGACGCGATTCCCGCTCGTCTCGACGATTTCGATCGGATAACCCTCGACCTCGAGGCCGGTGCCGGATTCGGGGATCGTCTCCAGGTGCTCGAGAATCAATCCGTTCAGGGTTTTGGCACCGTCCGTCGGCAGGTTCCAGCTCATGATCCGGTTCATCTCGCGGATGTTGGCGGTACCGTTGACGAGAAATGATCTGTCGGATTCCCTGATGATGTCCTCGTCGCCGGTCAGCGGGTCGGTCGTGAATTCGCCGACGATTTCTTCGAGGATGTCTTCGAGGGTGACGATGCCCTGGATATCACCGTATTCGTCGACGATGAATGCAAATCGACGGCGACGTTTCTGGAATTGGACGAGTTGCGTGCTGAGGGGCGTGCCTTCCGGCACGAAGTAGGGCTCGACGACCAGGCGCTCCAGGTCTCCTTTACTGAATCCGGGACTGGCGGCGAGGTTAGCGAGCCGGCGCAGATGCAAAAGACCGATGACGTTGTCGATGTTGTCGCGGTAAACCGGCAAGCGGGTGTGCTCGCATTCATTGATCGCCTTCGCGATGTCGTCGATGTCGTCATTGAGGTCGATGCCGATGACTTCGGTATGTGGCGTCATGACGTCATCGACGGTGACCTTTTCGAGATCGAGAATGCTGATCAACATCTGGCGGTATTTCGCGGAAAGCCTGGCGCCGGCTTCAAAGACGACGGTACGCAACTCTTCACGGCTCAGCGCATGGCCTTCGGCGTCGGTATTACGCAAGCCGAGCAGGAACAGTACGCCGTTGGCCATGACGTTGGTCAGCCAGACCAGCGGATACAAGATCTTCAGCAGGGGCACGTAGAGATACGCGGCCGGGTACGCGACCCGTTCCGGATGCAGCGCGGCCAACGTCTTCGGCGCGGTCTCGGCGAAGATCAGGATTACGAGCGTGAGTGCCGCGGTGCCGATCGCAAAGCCGAGTTCACCGCCGAGTTGGACCGATACGACACCGACCAGTGCCGAGGCCGAAATGTTGACGGCGTTGTTGCCGAGCAGGATCAATCCAATTAGACGATCGGGACGCCGCAGGAGATTGTCGGCGAGCCTTGCACCTCGGTGACCATCACGCACTTTGTGACGCAATTTGTACCGGTTCAGGCTCATCAATGCGGTTTCCGAGCCGGAAAAGAACGCGGAAAGAAGGATGAGGGCAACAAGCAAGCCGATCAGGGCAGCTAGCGGTATGTCATCGCCCAATAGATGGGCACCTCCTCGATGGAACGGACACTCAGCAGTTCAACAGGACGTTCGAGACCTGTCAAGGATTTCAATTCCAGCTTCGCCCGAGAATTTCCTCGAGAATGTAGCGGCTGCCGAAGTACGCGAGACAGAGAATCACAAATCCCCAGAGATATAAAAACACGGCGCGTTTGCCGCGCCAGCCGGCAAATTGTCGCCCCGCCAGCAGAATGCCGAACAGGATCAATGCTAGCAATGACAACGTCGTTTTGTGCACCAGGTGCTGGGCAAAGATATTTTCGAACAATGCAAAGCCCGACGACACCGCCAGCAACAACAACAGGAAGCCGGCGGTCGTTATGCCGAACAGCATCTGTTCGGTGGTCTCGAGCGGCGAGAACAGCTGGTTGATCGAGGAAAGTCTTCCCGAATGCAAGCGCTTTTCCTGTATCAGGGCAAAAACAGCGACGATGGCACCAACGGTCAGGAGACCGTAGGCAAACAGAGAAATCAGTACATGCGCCTCGATTTGCCAGCTCAAGGTCGCGCTTTCCGCCAGCGGCGCGCTCGGGCCGGTCAGCGTTGCGACTATCGCCGCCAATACGAGGAGCCCTCCCGCCAGACCGCGAAGCGTGGTTTGTAGCCCAGCCACGATCGCAATCAATGCGAGTTGCAGCCCGATCAGTGAGGCGGTGTTGCGTATCGACAATGACAATGCACCGTCCACGAATATCAATGACCAGAGCGTCTGGCCATGCCAAAGGAGTCCTGCCACGCCCGTCGAAAATGCGAGGCCGAGCAGCGGATTTGCATGTAAAGAGAATGCGCGAAGTCGGCTCAAGGCAAAGGACACGCCAGAAATTATGTACAAGAAAAGAATTGTGATTTGAAACACAGAAACGCTTCTGGCGATACCCTAGTTTTTGACGAATCAATCATCCCATATGGTGCTGTTTATTAGAACCCTGGTTCCGGCGGAGCAGCATGAGGTCGCAAGGATATGCGCGTACGAATTCTGGGCTGCAGTGGTGGAATCGGTGCCGGGTCCCGTACCTCCGCAATGCTCATCGA
>JBFHXJ010000110.1:0-11787 GCA_041598995.1 Woeseiaceae bacterium
AATGTCGGTCATGTCTCCGTCAAATGTTTTCGACCAGAGACGAAAACCATCTTCCACTTTCACGAGTTGCACGGTGATGCGGATATGGTCACCTGATTTCCTCACGCTACCCTCGAGAATATGCGAGACGTTGAGCTTTTCGCCGATGGACCGTAAATCGAGGTCGTTGCCCTTGAATACGGACGTTGACGTTCGCCCGGGGATCTTCAAGCCCCGGATCTTTGCGAGCTGATTGGCGAGTTCCTCAGCGATTCCGTCCGAGAAATACTCCTGATCCTTATCCGGACTCATGTCGACAAATGGCAACACAGCGACGGACGGTTCGACGAGTACCGGATCAGGTGCGATTTGCCCGTCGCCCCGAACGAGCTTGTCCGCGACAAAATAAAGTAAGGCGACGCTCAGTACGGCAATGACCACGAAATTGAGTTTTCTGCCGGTCTGCCGGGCGTTCGTTTCCGAATGTTCGACGAGCCAATCTCTTTTCAATCCCTCCGGGGTAAGTTCATAAGCCCAGGCAAGTAGCAATGCGACGGGAAAGCCGATTATCAAAAATACAGTGACAAACGTGGCAGTCCATCCGGGGAGGTTTAGTACCGGAAAAGTGGTTGTGGAAATCTCGACCAGCAGCCAGCCGACAAAGGCGTAAGCCACGCCCACCTTGACGACATTGCGTCGTTTCAATTCAGCCCAAACCGAAGTCACGACTCTCGCCGCAATAGAAGGACAGCAGGGGGCGGATTCTACCGCGATCAGGGTCGGCGACGCTCAAGAATTTGTTGGAACCCGCGATAAGGCTCAGGAGGTTTGGCCCGGCCGCCGTTATGCCGATCTCAACAATCGCGCCGGTCGGCAGTTTCGATAAAAGCGTCTCTGTCTCTGTTCGGCGACATCGGCAACTCATACTGCGCCGCATCAAACTCATCAGCCGCCGGCACAGGCGCCCGGCTCAGGCTGATGACCTGTTGCGCATTCTCGATGACGTCGGGCCTGTGTGCGACGCTTACCACTGTAATACCGAGTGCGGCAATGTTCTTCAGTATGCGCCGTTCAGTGACGACGTCGAGATGACTCGTTGCTTCATCGAGAAACAGTATTGCCGGCTTTCGGTACAAGGCACGCGCGAGTATCAATCGCTGTACCTGACCTCCCGACAGATTCCTGCCCATGTCGCTGATCTGTGTCGCGAGCTTCATCGGCAATGCCTGGATGTCCCGCCAGATTTCCGCGGTGACGGCGGCGACGCATACCCGCGCCAGGTCGGGCGTCGTGTCGAAGGCGCAGATGTTCTCCGCGATCGTGCCCTGGAACAGGGAATCATTTTGCAAAACGAAAGCCGTTTGTGCGCGGACCGAATCATGGTTCCACAATTGAAGGTCCATGTCGTCGATGCAGACCTGCCCTGAATTCGGCACAAGCTGTCCGGCAAGGAGTTTCAACAACGTCGTCTTGCCGCATCCCGACGGTCCGGTGATGACCACGTGCGTGCCCGCGACGATTGCGCATCTGAAATCGTGCACGATCCATGCGCCCGGCTCGTAGGCGAAAGTCAGATTCTCGGCCTGAATCGAGCCATCGATAGTCGATGTAATAGCGCCGGCCGGTATTGCGGGCTCGGGTTCAGCCAGCGCGATGTCCGACAGCCTGCCTGTGTGTATCTTCAGCAGAGAGAATTTCCCGATCGCGTCCACGAGCCCGAGCAAGGCCGAACCGAATCGGGAGCGAAGGCTCATGAACGCGAACAGGACGCCGAGCGTGAACTCCCGTTCGAGTACGCCCGTGATGCCGACGCCGAGAAACAGAACCTGCTCGAACACGCCGACGAAATCCGTGGCGACCTGTTGTGCGATCGACAGCCTGCCTTCGCGCACGCGCGCGTTTGTCGCGTCCGAAAAATGCTTGTGCCAGTGCGCGAGCCTCGACTGCTCCAGTCCGAGCGCCTTGACGGTATCGCAGGCACGAATCGACTCGACCAGAGAATCGTCCTGCGCTGCCAGATGCCTGACTGCCTGTTCGCGGTGACGCCTGGCCTGCGGCAGTATCAACACCACGATCAGGATCGACAAAGAGAAGCCGGCAACGGATACCGCCGTCAATGCGCCGCTGTACAGAACCATGATCGCCAGGGTGGTGAGCAGCACGCTGCCGTGGACGATGCTGTTGACGACGTGATCTGTCAGGGCTTCACGGAGTGGCTCGAGGGATTCCAGCCTGGACAACAGGTCGCCGGTATGACGGCGATGGAAAAACCCGGCGGGCAGAGAAAAGAAACGAGTCATGATGCCGGCTGCACTGTCGATAGCCAGCCGCGTGCCGCTGAAAAGTCCGGTCCAGCGTCTTAAGGCCTCCAGCAGGATGCCGGTCAGCATGATGAGCGCCAATCCCGCGAGCGCCCGGTACAGCCAATCGCGATCCTGGCCCAGCAGCAGTTCGTCGACCAGGATTTGTGTGGCAACCGGCGGGGCGAGCGCCAGCAGCTGGGTGCTCATGAGCAGGCAAAACATCAGCCCGAGGTAACGGTAGAGATGCCGGAACGAGCCGGCAAAATCCGCAAAAGACAGGGTCTTTCGTTCCTTGCATGGCCGAAAGCCGGTAGCAGGCCACAATTCGAGCGCGATGCCGGTGAACGATGCGTCGAGTTCGCTCGGTGTCACTTTTCTGCGGCCGGCCGCCGGGTCATGGACCACGCAATGCCGACGCCCGCAGCTCACCAGCACCACGAAATGCTGCATCCGCCAGTGCAGGACCGCAGGCAGTCGCAGGCGCTTCAGGTCCGGGACCCCAAGACGCAGCGGCCGCGCGGCCAGGCGCAGTCTCTTCGCGGTATCGATGACGTCGGCGAGCGTCATGCCGCGACTGCCCTCGCGCAGGGACCTGAAGGCGGCGAGGTCACGGTGACTGCCGTGATACGCGGCGATCATCGCGAGACAGACGAGTCCGCATTCCGAGGTCTCCGCCTGCCTGAGCAAAGGCACCTTGCGACGGCGCCCCGCGATAGCACGATCAGCCATGCCGGCCATCCCCACCGCCAGCCAGGCCGCGCAGCAACCACTCGAAGAGCTTGTAGCGGCGCTGCTCGATATCGGCCTTGAACGAGGTCCCGGGCTTCATTGCCCATATTGACTCGAATGCCTCTATCGACGTCCGCTCGAGGCTGGCGCGAATCTCGAACACCGGCCCTTCGAGGGTAAGCGGAACCCTGAGCTCCCAGGGAACGACGGCGACGCGCGATACCGCGGTCACGATTGCATCCGTGGTGCCGAACAGCTGGTGCGGATAGGCGTCAAAGCGAAGCTTTACCCGCTGCCCCTCTTCGAGGAAGCCAGTCCTTGCGCTCGGCAGGTACAACCACGCTTCGAGTGCCCGGTACGGGCGATACACCTTGAGCAGGACCTCGCCGGGCCTCACCGTTGCACCCGGCCTGACGTTCACCCGTGCAACCACACCGGTATCGGGTGCCCGGATCTGTCGGCCGGTCAGGTATTCGTGCTCGACGATCTCGCGTTCGAGCCGCCGCTTGTCCAGATCGTGCAGTACCGCCCGGTGATCGGCCTCTTCCGTCACAGTCGCGCGCTCCCCGATAACGGCCGCCCGCTCTTGCTCGACGTCGAGGATCGTGCGCCGCATCGCCGCCAGCCGAATCCGGGCCCCGATCACCTCGCTCCGTTCCTGATCGACTGCGTCGTCGGGCAGGCTGCCCGAACCTGCCAGGTCGTGCCGCCGCTTAAGGCGTCTTTCTGCCAGTCGCAGCTGTTGCTGCTGGTGCCGGTGCTGCTCACGCGCGAGTCGCAAACGCTCGTCGATTGAGGCCAGTCGCTCGTCGAGAGACGACAGCCGCTTCCTGTCGATGGCCAGCTGCCCCTCGCGCGCCCTGTCCAGCAGTGAGCTTTCGGCGCGCAGAATCTGTAGCCGCTTGCCGGCGAGCTCATCGGAATCGCTGGCGATCTCGAGCAGTACGTCGCCGCTCGCGACGGATTGGCCTTCGGCGACGTCAATGCTCGTGACGCGGCCCGGCGCGCTTGCGACGACGTCGATCACGCCCTCCGGCGGCATGAGGATCCCCACCGCCGTGGCGCGTTGCGGGATCTCGATGGTCCAGGCAGCGACGCCGAGCAGGGTAAGGGCCAGTACGGCAACGGCCAGGGCCAGCGTGCCCGACGGCGGCACGATGAGCGTCACGGAGCCAAACAGGCGGCGGCTCGAAAATATCGCCGCCCGGCTGCGAAAGAGCGACGCTGCGCCCGTCCCGTTAAAGGCATCCTGCTGCACGTTCGACCATCCCTTGCCGTGTCAAAACATCTGAGCACGCGGCCGCGGGACGGGCGAGCCCCGTAATGCGGCGCTTCGCCCGGTTTTTCCCTATTTACCCGGGAGATACCAAAAAAAACTCCAACGAATCGAGACGCAATGCGCTAACCTCGTCAGGTTATGCAGAGGAAAGCCGTCAACGAGGCCGCGTTGCAGGCCGCCGAGATGACGATCGACGAGTACGTCACGCTCATCGACGCGGCGAGAGTCTATGACGTCGCGGTCGAGACGCCGCTCGAGCTCGCGGGCAACCTGTCGCAACGGCTCAAAAACCGCATCCTGATGAAGCGCGAGGACCTGCAGCCGGTTTTCTCGTTCAAACTTCGCGGCGCGTACAACAAGCTCTCGAGCTTGTCGCGAGCCGAACTCGATGCCGGCGTCATCTGCAGCTCGGCCGGCAATCACGCACAGGGCGTCGCGCTCGCCGCGCAGAAAAAAAACGTCAGGGCGGTCATCGTGATGCCGATCACGACGCCCACGATCAAGGTCGATGCGGTTCGCGCACTCGGTGGCGAGGTCGTATTGTATGGTGACACCTATGACGATGCCTACGCTCGGGCGAGCGAACTGGCGCATACCGAGGGACTGACGTTCATTCATCCCTTCGACGATCCCGCGGTCATTGCCGGACAGGGGACGATCGGACGCGAGTTGCTGAATCAGCTGGACAAGGATGCGCAGGCAGTCTTCATCCCGGTCGGCGGGGGCGGCCTGATCGCCGGAATCGCCGCATACCTCAAGTGCAAGCGACCGGCATTGAAAATCATCGGCGTCGAGCCGGAGGATACCGCGGCGATGAAGAATTCATTCGACGCGGGAAAGATCGTGCGGCTCGGGCACGTCGGAATATTCGCCGATGGCGTCGCCGTGCGCCGTGTCGGTAACGAGACATTCCGCCTGTGTCGCGAGCTCGTGGACGAGATCGTCCTCGTCGATACCGACGAGATCTGCGCCGCCATCCGCGACATCTTCGAGGACACGCGCTCGATCGTGGAACCGGCGGGCGCGCTCGGTGTTGCGGGTGTCAAGAAGTACATCGCTGACAAGGCCATCGAAAACGAGTTGTTCGTGGTCATCAACTCCGGGGCGAACATGAATTTCGATCGCCTGCGACACGTCGCGGAACGTGCGGCGGTTGGTGAGCAACGCGAGATGCTGATCGGCGTCGAGATCCCGGAGGAACCCGGCAGCTTCCGCAAATTCTGTGAAGCCATCGGCAGGCGCAGTATCACCGAGTTCAACTACCGTTACAGCGACTCGAGAAACGCGCATATTTTTGTCGGTGTCGAATTGCGTCATGGTGCACGCGAGCATGCTGAACTGATCGAAAACATGCAGAAGCTCGGCTACCCGATCGTCGACCTGAGCGAAAACGAGATGGCGATACTGCACGTGCGCCACATGGTTGGCGGCAGCGCGGTAAAGATCGAGAACGAGCGGATTTTCCGTTTCGAGTTTCCGGAACGTCCCGGAGCGCTGCTGGATTTCCTCAACGCGATCGGCACGAACTGGAACATCAGCCTGTTCCACTACCGCAATCACGGCTCCGACTACGGCAGGATACTTGCCGGTATCCAGGTTCCCGACGAGGAATCGGCCGAGCTCCAGGCTCATCTCGACGATCTGGGCTATGCCTACAGCGAGGAAAGCGACAATCCCGCGTACGCGATGTTTCTCGCGTAGGCGATCTATTCGCGGTAAGACGAATCCCGGCGATCGAGTTTTCTGAGTAGCGCGGGCCACGCCAACTCGCCGCCCATGCCTTTCGTGACCGCCTCGACCTGTGCCTTGATGCCGTCGCCGATGGCGCGATTGACGCGGATGAGCTCCGCGCCGCCCGACTGCGCCGCGATCTGTGTCTGGCAGGCGGTCTCGAGGGCATACATGTACAAGTCAGTTACGACTGAAACGTACTTACGGATATATATGAATATCTTATTCCTAAATGTTCGAAACGATTCCAGCTGTTGCCGCATCAAAGCATGAAAGGACGGCACGGATCTGAACCCAATTCTGGTCCGAGTGCATCTCGACCAGGGTGGCAACGAAACAAATGAATCTCCCAAAGGTTTTGTTTCGTTCACTTAAAACGGTGGCTTCGGCCACCGTTTTTTTATGTTTGGTTCGGGCGGTCTAGTTGCCGTGTGAATGCGTGTGAATGTGGCTTATCTTGTCGCGCTGTGACAGACGATAAAAGTGACGCAGCTCGCGCAGACCCTGGCGGCCGTTGCGCGCCAGGCGCATTTTCAGCCCATGGCAGAAGCGGGCCGCATAATTGTTTGCCGTCGCATAGCGCTCGTGCTGGTCTTTGCTCATGAGCGGATTGAAATGCACTTCGTCGAAAAGCCAGCCATGCAATCGATCGGCAAGATTGCCGTCGTCCTGATCGAGCGCCATCAGGAAAGTACTCACGAACTTGTCCACCTCTCCCTGCATCTCGAGCTCCAGGAGCGATACGCTGTGGTTGTTGCGGGCCCGCCAGGCGATATAGTTGAAATGACTGATGCCTTCGAGCACCGTCCACAGGTCATTCAACTGGCTGGCCCTGAGATCCTGCAGGGGGTCTGCGTCCTCGAGACGCGACAAGATCTCGTTGTCGAGAAACACGGAGAGGGCGAGACCTTCCTCGTCCTGTCGCAGCAGAACCGATTCTTCGGTCTTCGGAATCATGGAATCCTGGCCGAGAATCCTGGCCACCATCGGGTCTGTAATCAGGAAATCGCTGACGTCGTATCCAGGGTCCGCCCTGTAGATACCGCTCAGGTGTTCCTGCAGTTGCGAAAGCATCAGTGGCTGTCGCGACTGACGGCATTGGGCATCGGTACGACGCCGTGCTGACGCAACAGATCGGCAGCGCGCTTGCTGCCGGTCTTGAGCCAGATTTCGTAGGTCCGCAGCACATCGATGTCGGACGACTGCCTGGCGCCGTCCCTGACTTCGTTCAATACGTCAACGAGGATCTGGAACTTGCGCGCGAGTTCGAGGTAGACCTCGGCGAGCGCCCTGCCGCGCGTCGTGTTACGGATCTCCTCGGAGAGGGATCCATAAGCGGTACCGCCCATGTAGATGTAGTAATCGAGATCGACGAGCTGGTGTGCCAGGCAATCCGCAAAAAAACCGGCGATGAAGAGCGCGACGTCCCCGATGCGCTGCAGGGAAAAACTTCTTTCGGTCGCGGTTCGCGCATCGACCGCGTCTGCCATCATCAGCGCCAGCGGCTTGATGCCGTAAGAGTCGCCATGATCTTCGTACAGGGATTCCGATCGTGAAAACAAGGTGAGCAGGTTTACGACGTAATGCGCTGCATGCGGGTCGACCTGCACGCCCTGGTGATCGATTGCAGCTTCGATCGACTCGCGAAAATATTCGCGAAGATTATGTACCGGCACAACCCGGTCGCTCGCAGAATGACAGGTCATACTAATGTCCCCTGCACGCTGACTACACTTAACATATATTAATTAGAGCGGGCTCATTGTGACAAGGTTCACGATAAATCTGCGCATACGGTTTTCGGGTGCAAATCTGTGAAGCTCGACAAGCGTAACATTGCATAATGTCAAGCAGTTATCGGGCGTATGCCATGGTTGCACCTCTGCTAAACTCCCGTTGACTCAATAATAAGGAGAGCAGGATGAACCTTGCCGAATCACTGGCCGGTGTCAACTGGCTGGCCGTCGTCGTATCCACTGTCATCGCTTTCGCCATCGGCGGCATTTGGTATTCGAAGGCGCTGTTCGGCACTATCTGGTTGGAGGAAGTCGGTCTCACGGAAGAGGCGGTCAATGAAGCGAACATGCCAATGACTTTCGGCGGGACATTCGTTTTGCAGTTATTCGCCGTGACGGCCCTGGCAGTGCTGGTGGGCGCCGACGGTACCTGGTTGAGCGGCCTGCAGTGCGGCCTGGCGATCGGCATATTCTGGATCGCTACCGCGTATGGCATCACTTATCTATTCGAGCAAAGGAGCATGCGCCTGTTCCTCATAAACGCCGGTTACAACATAGTGCTGTTCGCCGTGGCGGGAACGCTGATCGGATTCTGGCATTGAGCGCACAACCATAAACGGTCGATACTGCGTGCCCGGCACCAGACAGTTAAGGCGCCGAAGGTTCACCACATTTCCCGCAGGCGGCTGGCGACGTCCAGCCGCTTGTTCGTTTTCGGGCCGGGCCCAGACAAAGGCGAGTCGCGGCGCCCGTGGAATCGCGCGTCCATCGTTTTCAGGAGCATGTCCGTCATGAACCTGCTGCGCGCGCCGTACACATGCTTGTCACCGTCGCGCCGCTGCTGGGTCACGTGGTACTTCAATGGCGCGATCAGTTGCAGTGATTGCCTCGCGCGCGTCATGGCAACGTAAAGCAGACGCCGTTCTTCCTCGATCAGGTCGGGATTTCCGGTGGAAAACTCCGATGGAAAATTGCCGTCCGACACGTTGAGGACGAATACCGCATCCCACTCCTGGCCTTTGGCCGAATGCACGGTGGACAGGACCAGGTAATCCTCGTCGAGGTATGGATCACCCGCCAGATCGCCGGCGGCGCTCGGCGGATCGAGGGTCATTTCGGTCAAAAATCGCTCTCTCGTCGGGTAACGTCCGGAGATCTGTTCAAGCTGTTCGAGGTCCGCTTCTCTCGTCTCGACGCCGTCGTAGAGTCGCTCGAGATGGGGCTGGTACCAGCGGCGCGTTTCGCCGAGTTGCGATTGCCATGCCGTGTCGGATGCTTCGGCGGATGCGAGCGATGTCATCAGACTGCAGAACAAGGGCCAGTCGACCCGCGTCGCCGGCGGCGGCATGAAAGCGGCAAACGATGCGAACGAATATTCGTTGCGTGTCAGGTATTCGAAGCACTGCGCCGCAGAGGACGGGCCCATGCCCGGCAATAGTTTCAGGATACGGAACGCCGCCATCTGGTTCTTCGGGTTCTCGGCCCACTTGAGAATCGAAACGAGGTCCTTGACGTGCGCCGCCTCGAGGAATTTCAGCCCGCCGTACTTTACGTACGGAATATTGCGCCGCACGAGTTCGAGTTCGAGCCTGTCACTCACGTGCGAACCGCGGAAGAGCACCGCCTGCTGCTTGAGGTCGATGCCTTGCTCGCGATTCGAGAGAATGGACTCGACGACGTACTCCGCTTCCGTATCGCCGTCCTCGACCGTTACGTACGCCGGCCTGGCGCCGCCTTTCCTTCGCGAAAACAGGTTTTTCCTGTATTGGCGTTTGCTCTCCGCGATCAGGCAATTGGCGCTGTCCAGTATCGGTTGCGTGGAACGATAGTTTTCCTCGAGGCTCACGATTCTTGCAGGCGGCATGTACTGGTCCGCGAAGTTCAGGATATTCTCGACTTCCGCCGCGCGAAACGAATAGATCGATTGTGCATCGTCACCGACGACGGTGACGCCGCGGCCGTCGGGCTTGATCGCGTGCAGGATTTCCGCCTGCAACAAATTCGTGTCCTGGTACTCGTCGACCAGCACATGATCGAACCAGGAACCGATCTCCGTAGCGAGTTCCTCGTCGCCGACCAGGTGGCACCAGTACAGCAACAGGTCGTCATAATCGAGGACCTGGGTTTCCTGCTTTCTTTCCACGTAGTGACGAAACAGTGTTCTCAATTCTTGTTCCCAGTCGGCACACCACGGATAGGTGTCATCGAGCGAATCGACCAGAGGTTTGCGCGTGTTGACGCAGCGCGAATAGATCGCGAGGCAGGTGTCCTTTTTCGGAAATCGCCGCGCCTTCCGCGAAAACCCCAGTTCGTGTCTCGCGACGTCGAGGAGGTCGGCGGCATCGCCGCGATCGAGCACGGAGAACCCGGGGTCCAGCCCTAAATTGTGCGCGTACCGCCGGATGAGCCGGTTGGCGACCGAGTGAAACGTGCCGGACCAGGGCAGGATGCCGGTGCCCGGGCCATCCTTGCCTGCGAGCGCGCGGCCGACGATGGATTCGACGCGTCGCGTCATTTCCAGCGCGGCGCGGCGCGTAAACGTCAGCAACAGGATTCGCTCGGGACCGACGCCCTGGACGATCAGGTGGGCGACGCGATGCGCCAGGGTCGCGGTCTTGCCGGTGCCCGCGCCGGCAATGACGAGCAACGGCCCCGCGGCGAACCCCGATTCCGGCGATGGTTGTCCGAAGGACGCCGCCTGCCGCTGCGCGGGATTCAGGAGCTCCAGGTAGTCCGTCTGACAGTCGGCCGCCGATGCCATAACTGTATTTTTATACAGTACTGGTGGTCACGACACAAATCCGTCCTGTCCGATGAGAAACGCCTCGATCGCCGCAGCCAGTGCGGCGGGCTGCTCGAAATGCACCATGTGGCCCGCGTCGGGGATATCGACCGACTCGGCGGCCGCGAAGCTATGGATCTCGTCCGGTCCGGCATGCTCCCTGGCTCTCGAGTAGAAATCGCTGTCCGCCCCCTTGACCACCAGCACCGGCGCCGTGATCTTTTCCCAGCAGGCTTTTGCCTCGGCGCGCCGGTACTGGACGGCGTTCGGCAGGCGGTGCGCCGGATCGGCGCGCAGCGCGACCTTGCCGTCATCGAGCTGTGCCGCCCACAGGCGCGCGACGAATTGCGCCTTGTCGGGACTCATGCCGGGGCTGCGTTTGCCGATACGTGCCGCGAGGTCTTCGAAATTGCGGTACGGGGCGTAGGGCTTTACATCGCGGCTCTCGGTGATCCAGCGGCGATAATGCGCCGGTGCGTTTTGCGGATCGCTCTCCGGCAGGCCGAATCCTTCGATGTTGACGAAGGCGGCGACCCGCTCGGGCATGATGCCGGCGTAAAGCCCTGCGACGTTCGCGCCCATGCTGTGTCCGACCAGCCGGACCGGGTCGTTCGGGCTGTAAATGCCGAGCAATGCATCCAGGTCGGCGATGTAGTCCGGAAACCAGTAGCTCTCTCTCGAGCACTTCGATTCACCGAATCCCCGCCAGTCCGGTGCGATCACGAACCAGCCGCCGGCCAATTCATCGACCAGGAACTGGAACGAGGAGCCGGTATCCAGAAAACCGTGCAACAGGACCAGTAACGGCCGCTCTGCATCGCCCCACTCGCTGACGTGGTAGTCGACGCCCCGGATTCGGTGTCGAGCCGAACGTCTTTCGATGCCTGGCGCGTACATTTCGTCGAGGATTGTCAATTGAGAACGGGCCTTTGGATAATGCCTGGGCTGTCGTGTATAAATCACCAGAACCTGTTGCCGTCGTCCGAGGGGTCGCTTCGCGGCCACGTGGAATCCGGCGGCAGGTTGCACATTCTCATTCAGGAACTCTTCGCAGTACAGGCCGACGCGATTAATGACTTTCGAAATCGCACTCGTATTAAGCATCCTGGCCATCTCGTTGATCCTGTTTGTCAGTGAAGTCATCCGCATGGATCTCGTCGCGCTGCTCGTGCTGAGCGCGCTGGCGGTAACGGGCCTCGTGTCCTCGACGGATGCTTTCGCCGGATTCTCGAACAGCGCGGTCATCAC
>JBFHXJ010000111.1:0-11690 GCA_041598995.1 Woeseiaceae bacterium
CGTGCCAATCCTGATGCCGTGCTCGCGCGAAAACGTCTCCAGGTCCGGCCGGCGCGCCATGGTGCCGTCTTCATTGAGAATCTCGACAATCGTTGCCGCCGGCTCGAGGCCGGCGAGTCGGGCGAGGTCGCATCCTGCTTCTGTATGTCCGGCGCGCGTCAGTACGCCGCCCGGCTGCGCCATGACCGGGAATATATGGCCGGGTTGGCTGAGATCCTCGGGCCGCGCATCCTTCGCCACTGCAACCTGCACCGTCTTTGCGCGATCGTGGGCGGAAATACCGGTAGTAATTCCCTCTGCCGCCTCGATGGATACCGTGAAATTCGTGGCATGCCGTTTGTCAGTCTCATCGACCATCAACGGCAGTCGCAGCTGTGCGCAGCGCTCGCGCGTGATCGTAAGGCAGATCAGTCCGCGCCCGTAGCGCGCCATGTAATTGATGTCCTCGGGTCGAACTTTTTCGGCGGCCATCAGGAGGTCACCTTCGTTTTCGCGATTCTCGTCGTCGACCATGATGACCATCTTGCCGTCACGGACGTCCGCGATAATGTCTTCGATATCGCTGAACGCCGAGTCTTTGACTCTCGGATGAATGATTGTCTTGCTAGGCATAACCATGTGCTCTCAGGAAATCCCTCGTTATCGCCGACTTGTCATCGCTATCGAGCAGGCGCTCGACGTAGCGCGCGATCAGGTCCACCTCGATATTGACCTCGGTTCCCGTCCGGTAGTCGCCTATGATCGTTACATCTGCCGTATGCGGGATGATGTTCACGCCGAAGCTCGACGCCGATACTTCGTTGACGGTAAGGCTTACGCCATCGACGCAGATCGATCCTTTACGAGCGACATAGCGCATGTATTCGGCCGGAATTTCCACGACGAGTCTAACCGAGCGTGCATCGCTGTCGCGAGCTTTTATGGTTCCGACGCAATCGATATGTCCACTGACCAGGTGCCCGCCGAGCGGTTCCCCCAGGCTGACCGACGGTTCGAGATTCACCTTGCTGCCTTCCTCGAGTTTGCCGAGCGTCGTCACATTGGCCGACTCCACCGAGACGTCCGCGACGAAACCGGCCTCGAGGACCTCGACTGCCGTCAGGCAGACCCCGTTGACCGAGATACTCTCGCCGACCGCGATGCCCTGCCACGGCATGTCAGCCGACTTGATCGTCAATCGCATATCGCCGTCCTGGGACCTGATCGACTCGAGCTTGCCTTGGGCCTTGATGATTCCGGTAAACATGATCTTATCTGACGGGTACCGCAGTTACTTTCAGGTCGGCGCCAATTCGTCGCACATCGGTGATCGCGACGTTCAGTCGCTGACCGATCTTCTTAAGGTCCGGCGTCGTAAACATGGCGCGAGTTTCACTACCCATGATATGGGGCGCCTGGTAAATCACAAGCTCATCGACCAGCCCGGCATCGATCAGGCTGCCGGCGAGTGTCGGCCCCGCTTCCGCAAGCAACTCGTTGATCTCGTAGTCCGCCAGCCTTGCCATGACCGCCATGAGGTTGACCCGGTTGTCAGCGGCGGCAACCACTTCGACGATCGCGCCTGCAGCCTCGAGTTTCTTGCGATTGCGATCGTCCGCACAGAAAACCGCGGTCTTGCCCGGGAGCCGCAGCATCCGGGACGAGGCCGGCATCCGTAGTTTGCTGTCCAGCACCACGCGCAGCGGCTGCAGCCCGTCGTTATCGATATCGTCGCGCCGCACATTGAGCCCCGGATCGTCGGCGATCACGGTGCCGATTCCGGCCATCACCGCGCCCGATCGGGCTCGCAGCAACTGCACATCATCGCGCGCCGCGTCGCCGGTTATCCACTGGCTCTCGCCGTTCGCCATCGCCGTCTTGCCATCGAGGCTGGCTGCGATCTTCAGTCGCACGAACGGGCGGCCTCGCTGCATGCGCCGCAAGAATCCCTCGTTTAGCGATGCTGCCTGGTCCTGCATCAGGCCGGTATGAACCGCGATGCCCGCGTCCTCGAGCGCACGCCTGCCATTCCCCGATACCCTGGCGTTTGGATCGACCATCGCCGCGATGACCGTCCTCACTTGCGCCGTGATCAGCGCATCGACACAGGGCGGCGTCCGGCCCTCGTGTGAACATGGTTCCAGCGTGACATAGACAGTAGCGCCCTTTGCTTCAGGCCCGGCTTGCCGGAGCGCCACCACCTCGGCATGCGCTTCGCCGGTCTTGCGATGCCAGCCCTCTCCGACGACCCGGCCGTCCTTGACCAGCACGCATCCCACGCGCGGATTGGGATGCGCCGAATAGAGCCCGCGCCGGGCGAGCCGCAAGGCGCGAGCCATGTACTCGTGATCGTCGGCAGAGAAGGCGTCCACTATTTTTTCTTGTCGAATAATTCAGGCAACAACGACATCTGTTCGCGACTCGCATTCGCGTCGGATATTTCCTGCAGTCGTCTGATCTCTTCCTGAAATTCGGTTACATCCTGGAAACTTCGATAGACGGAGGCAAACCTTACATAGGCGACTTCGTCGAGGTCGCGCAGTTCCTCCATGACGAGCTCGCCGATGAGCCGCGACGGCACTTCGCGCTCGCCCATGGTGCGCAGCTCGTGCACGAGGCGGCCAAGCGCTTCTTCCAGCTCCTCGGCCGGGACGGGGCGTTTCTCGAGCGCCCGCACCATGCTGTTTCTCAACTTGTTCTCATCGAACGGCTGACGCGTGCTGTCGCTCTTGACGACCCGCGGCATGACGAGCTCGGCCGACTCGAACGTCGTAAAGCGTTCGCGGCAGTGCAGACATTCGCGGCGTCGCCGGATCTGGCGCCCTTCTCCCGCGAGCCGCGAGTCAATGACCTTGGTTTCTTCCGAGCTGCAGAATGGACAGTGCATGTGCCTAGCCCTGCGGGCGCCTCCGATCGCCTGCCGAAGCCCGACAGTATAAGGAATCGCGGCTAAAGCCGCTCCCACAGCCGCTCCTGCAGCCGCTGCTCCGGGTCAGCTATAGACGGGAAACCGCTTGCACAGCTCCAGCACCTGGCCGCGGACCCGCTGGATCATGACGTCATCATTGATGTCGTCGAGGATGTCGCAAATCCAGTTGGTCAGATCGCGCGTTTCTTCCTCGCCGAAACCGCGCGTTGTGATGGCTGGCGTGCCGAGCCGCAAACCACTCGTCACGAAAGGCGAACGGGGATCATCCGGCACCGTGTTCTTGTTGACCGTGATATTGGCGCGCTCGAGTGCTGCATCCGCGTCCCTGCCGGTAATCGCCTTGTCGATGAGGCTCAGCAATACGAGGTGATTATCGGTGCCGCCCGACACCACATCGTAACCGCGTTCGGAAAACGCATACGCCATTACGCGCGCATTGTGCACCACGTATTCCTGGTAAACCTTGAATTCGGGACGCATCGCTTCGAGTAACGCGACAGCCTTGGCTGCAATCACGTGCATGAGCGGCCCGCCCTGCGTACCGGGGAAAACCAGCGAATCTAAGCGCTTCGTCAATTCCTCGTTTTTCCTCGCCAGTATCATGCCGCCGCGCGGGCCACGCAGCGTCTTGTGCGTCGTCGTCGTGACGACGTCGGCGTGCGGCACCGGGTTCGGATACAGGCCGGCGGCGACGAGCCCGGCGACATGCGCCATGTCGACCATCAGGTAGGCATCGACGCTGTCCGCAATGACGCGAAACCGCTGCCAGTCCACGACCCGCGAATAGGCCGAGAAGCCGGCGATGATCATGCGCGGTTTGTGCTCATTGGCCAGCCCCTGCACCTCGTCGTAATCGATGAGGCCGGTGTTCGCGTCGACGCCGTACTGGACCGCGTCGAAAAACCTGCCGGAAAAATTCGCCTTCGACCCGTGCGTCAGGTGCCCGCCGTGCGTGAGACTCATGCCGAGGATCCGATCGCCCGGTTCGAGCAGGGCAAAAAAGGCCGCGGCATTCGCCTGCGACCCGGAATGCGGCTGCACGTTGGCGTAGTCCGCACCGAAAAGCTGCTTCGCCCGATCGATTGCCAGCTGCTCCGCGACGTCGACGTATTCGCAGCCGCCGTAGTAACGCCTGCCCGGGTAGCCTTCCGCGTACTTGTTGGTCAGCACCGAGCCCTGGACCTCCATCACCCGCGGGCTCGCGTAGTTCTCGGACGCGATCAGCTCGACGTGTTCTTCCTGGCGGCGGGCCTCGGCGACGATGGCCGTGAAAAGCTCGCTGTCGAAGGCCTCGATCGAGGTCGTTTCGGCATACATAAATCAGTGATCTCCGGGTTTGCCGCCGCCGGCAGCGTGGGTGTTACTGACGGTGGCGAATTGTACATGAGGCAACCTTACGAACACACGTTCGAAAATCAGGCTGTGTCGGCGAATGCCTGCACGACCCTGGTCCAGGCCCGGGCGAGGTTGCGGCGATTGTAGCCGCCGCCTCCGGTGCCGACGATGCGGCCACCGCAGTGGCGATCCGCGAGCTTGCACAGGCGCCTGGCGGCCAGCGCGTGGGCCTCCTCGGTATAGCGGAGGTGGGTGATCGGATCGCCCTCGAGGCTGTCCGCCCCGCACTGCATGATGATGAACTCGGGTTCTGCTCGGTCGATGTAAGCCTCGACCAGCTGCCACGCTTCGTCGAATTCCGCGTCGCCGGCGCCTGGCAGCATCGGGATATTGAGCTTGGTACCGGCGGCGGCGCCTTTGCCGGTCTCGTCCACTGCGCCGGTGCCCGGATAGAGGAAGCGGCCGTCCTCGTGCAGATCCGCGAATATCAGGTCTGGATCGTCCTCGAATCCGTAGAAAACACCGTCACCGTGATGCGCGTCGATGTCGACGTAGGCGATTCGCCTGAGACCGTGTTTCTTGCGCAGGTATTCGATCGCGATGCCGCAATCGTTGAAGACGCAGAATCCCGCCGCGTGCCGACGCCCCGCGTGATGCAGGCCGGCGATCGGTGAGAACGCTCGCGTCGTCTCGCCGCTCATCACCGCATCGACGGCCGCGAGCGTCGTGCCGGCCACGTCTGATGCTGTCTCGAAGATGCCGGGATAGGCCGGCGTGTCGCCGCCGTCCAGAAAGCCGATTCCCTCGGCCGAACGCCTGGAGATGAAGTCGATGTAATCGACCGAATGAAACAGCGACAGTTCGTCGACGGTCGCGCGTCGCGTGCTCGCATACAGAATGGAGTCGCCGAGACCGGCATCGGCGAGCTCCACCTGGAACGCCTCGTGACGATCGAGGCCGAAGGGATGGTCGTCGCCGAAACCGTAGCTGGCGAGCGCTTCGCCTTTGTAAACGTAAACCGGTTTGATGTCGGTCACCTTTCTTTCCCTGGCTTGCTATTGCTGGAGCATACCTGATAATTCCGCCTCCCCGATGCCCGAATAAAGTGCGACATGGCGCAGTACATATACACGATGAATCGCGTTGCCAAGATGGTGCCGCCGAAACGACTGATCATTAAAGACATCAGCCTGAGTTTCTTTCCTGGCGCCAAGATAGGCGTGCTCGGCTTGAACGGAGCGGGTAAATCGACTTTGTTGCGCATCATGGGGGGCATCGACAAGGAATTCGAAGGCGAGGCCCGCCCGCAACCGGGTATCAAGATCGGTTATCTGCCCCAGGAGCCGGAACTGGACGCATCGAAAGACGTGCGCGGCAACGTCGAAGAGGGCGTCACCGGGATCAAGGAGCTGCTGGACCGCTTCAACGACATCAGCATGCAATTCGCCGAGCCGATGGACGACGAGCAGATGAACGCGCTGCTGGAAGAACAGGGTAAACTGCAAGACGCTATCGATGCAGTGGGCGGCTGGGAACTCGAGCGCAAACTCGAAGTGGCCGCGGATGCGCTGCGCCTGCCGCCGTGGGATGCGGACGTCGGTACGCTATCGGGCGGCGAGAAGCGCAGGGTCGCATTGTGCCGGCTGTTGCTGAACGAACCGGACATGCTGCTCCTCGATGAGCCAACGAATCACCTCGACGCGGAGTCCGTCGCCTGGCTGGAAAGATTCCTCGAGGAATACCCGAGCACGGTCATCGCCGTGACTCACGACCGCTATTTCCTTGATAACGTGGCGGGCTGGATCCTCGAACTCGACCGGGGGCACGGCATTCCCTGGAAAGGCAACTATTCGTCCTGGCTGGAGCAGAAAGAGCAACGCCTCAAACACGAGGAAGCAACCGAGAAAGCACGGCGCAAGGCGATTCAGGCGGAGCTCGAATGGGTCCGTGCCAATCCGCAGGGCCGTCGCGCGAAGGCGAAAGCTCGTTTGAAACAGTTCGAGGAGCTGTCTTCGGCGACCTATCAGCAACGAAACGAGACCAACGAAATTTACATTCCGCCCGGCCCTAGACTCGGCGATCTCGTCGTCGAAGCGACGGACGTCAAAAAGGGCTTCGGTGACAAGTTGCTGATGGAACATCTGAGCTTTTCCCTGCCCGCCGGCGGCATTGCGGGGATCATCGGCCCGAACGGCGCGGGCAAGACGACTCTGTTTCGCATGATTACGGGCAGCGAGAAGCCCGATTCGGGAACCATTCGCCTGGGCGATACGGTGCAAATCGCAAGCGTCGACCAGTCGCGAGACAACCTCGACGATGAAAAAACGATCTGGGAGGAAATCTCGGGCGGCCAGGACCTGATCAAGGTCGGAAAATACGAGACGCCGTCGCGACAGTATGTCGGTCGTTTCAATTTCAGGGGTCCGGAACAACAGAAGAGAATCGGGCTCCTGTCCGGTGGCGAGCGGAACCGGGTACACCTGGCGAAGATGCTGAAGGACGGCGGGAACCTGCTGTTACTCGACGAACCGACGAATGATCTCGACGTCGAAACGCTGCGCGCCCTCGAGATTGCCCTGCTCGAATTTCCGGGATCGGCGATCGTCATATCGCACGATCGTTGGTTCCTCGACCGCATCGCGACGCACATCCTCGCCTTCGAAGGTGATAGTGAGGTGGTATGGTTTGTGGGCAATTACAGTGAATACGAGGAGGATCGCAAGCGCCGCCTGGGCAGCCAAGCCGATCGTCCGCACCGTATCAAGTACAAGAGACTGGACGCCTGATGCAAATCCTGTTCGGTGCCGTTGCCGTCTTCGGCATTCTGACCGTTTTCCTGCTCGTACACGTTTTCCACTGTCTTAAGAAGAGGAAGATCGTCCGTGCGGGTGCAACGGGCTTGAGTTGCTGCCTGGCGGCGGCGCTTACCGGCGCTGCCGTCGTGTTGCTGTTCACCGTCTTCGGTTACGCGCGACTGGTCGAGGAGAAGCTCGTGTCGCGAATCGAGTTCCGGCGCATTTCGCCGCAGGAATTCCAGGCACGGCTGATGATCTCCGGTGAAAAAGACCGCTTCTTCGTGCTGCGCGGCGACGAATGGCAGATGGATGCGAAGATCCTGACCTGGCGCCCGCCGGCCACGATTCTTGGTCTGGATCCGCTATACCAGCTCGACCGGCTGAGCGGACGATATTCAGACGTTGACCGCGAGGTATCCGAGGCGCGCACTGTGCATTCCCTCGCGCCCGTGGCGCCGCTCGACGCGTGGCGCATGGCCCGGCGCTTCCCGATCCTGGCGCCGGGCGTCGATGCCTATTACGGGACCGCCACCTACGTGCCGATGGCCGACGGCGCACGCTACGAGGTTTCGTTAAGTCGCGACGCCCTCATTGCACGGCCGGCCAACGACAAGGCCCGCGAAGCCGTGGGAAACTGGGGCGCCAAATAGCCCTGATGCAACATCATCGACGTCTCAGGGTCTATTATGTCAACAAGGGAAAGCTGAGTCGCTAACTGAGGATATACTTCTAAGGCGCTGACTGGAAAAGCAAATACTTAAATATCAGCGCTCAAGAATAAGAACCATGGCGATCATCATCGAGCGAAACCAGGGCCTCATCCGGCAGTCCGAGGAACAATTCGGGCTCGAATGCCCCTATTGCGGCGTCTACTCGCACATGACGCCGCAGTCGATCCCGGATTTCGACAAGATCAGCAAAGACCAGCCGAAGCACGTCGGGCTCGTCTATCAATGCGATGCGTGCAATGCACCGGTATTCCTGCGCTTCGCCGTCAAAGAGTATTCGCCCGACGCGGTCGAGCTGTATCGTAACTTCTTCGAGCTCGAGCGCCCGAAAGAGCGCTTCTCTTTTTCCTACCTGCCGAAGCACACCGAAACGCTGTTTCGCGAAGCGCTTTCCTGTTATTCGAGCAACTACTTCAACGCATTTGCGTCGATGTGCCGGCGCGCCGCGGCGAGTTCCTTCGCGGTCATGGGCGAACGCGGCAAGCTGCGCGCATTCGATGAGGTGATGGTCGCGCAGGAGATCGCCGAAATTCCGGACGACAGCTTCGAGCCGATCAAACAGGTCATCTTCGGTAGCGGCGAGGAAGACAACCTGCCGCTACTGAATCACGCGCAGGCAGGCATGTTGCTCGAGGTCATGAAGGACATGTTCTACCAGTGCTTCGTGCGTCGCGGAAAACTGACGCGAGCCATCAAGGTAAGACGTTTCTTCGTGCGCGACGGGAACGACAGCCTGCGCCCAAGCGCCTAGTCTTCGGTGCCCTCGACCTCGTCGACGGGTGCCAGCGCTTCCGTATCGTCCAATTGCGGGCTTTCCTCGGTTGCTTCTGGTGCCGCGCCGCTTGTCTCGGTGCAGCTCCAGCCCCAGGAACCGAGCTTGGTGATGAATTCCCGCGTCTTGTCCTCGCAATAACCTTCCTGGTTCAGGGCACGCCACAGCACCTGGCGTTCGCCGGGTGCCTCTGTGTCCTTGTAGTAGTGCACCTCGCAGGGCACGGTCACACCCGTTTCGTAGACGATTTGCACGCGACGTTGCAGGTCGCCGTGCGAGCATTGATAGCTGTTTGCATCCTGCGCTACGGCAAGTCCGGGTAAGACCGTCGCCGCCAGGATCGTCAGACTGATCTTTTTCATCGATTCGACCTCGCTCTCGCTCTATAGATTCTTGCGGGCGTAAGTATAACGGCTTGCCGCCACCGGAACGTTACAAAAACGGATTTTTGCCGCGCCTCAGGGCGTCAGCCAGTCGCTCAGCGCCACGAATCGCCCTTTCTTGAGCTCGCAGATAAAGCCCGCGTCCTGCGCGTGGTGATCGGTCGCGGAGAAGCTGACCGGCGGCAGGATGCCGCCCGAATCCCAATCGCGAATCGATTCCATGGCGTCGAGAAAAGCGTCATGAGTCAGGTTGCGACCCGCGCGTTGCAGTCCCTCGACGACGAGGCTGCCGAACACGTAGCCGTACAGGGAGTAGCGATTGAGCGGGTGTCCCGGAAAATGCTCGGCCATGAGTTCGCGGTAGCGCTCGATACCGGGCAGGTCGCTCTCGTTGGGATCGGGATAGTGACAGAAGCCGAGCGTGCCCTCGGCGTACCCGCTGTCGACGTTCAGGTATTGCTCATCGGTCAACGGCCCCGATGAGACGAGGCGCACCTCCCAGTTCATTTCCGCTTTCGCTTCGACCACTTTTCTCGCGCCTTGTGGATACAGGGCCATGATCAGCACATCGGGCCGCATGTCGCGCAACGTGCTCAATTCGGAGACGGCCTTTTGCGGATAGCGATCGAGCGGCTGATTGCCGACGAATTCGTATCCCGTCTCTGCGGCAAGTTCGCGCGCCCGCCCGGCAAAATAGTCACCGTAGATATTGTCGGCATGGATGACGGCGATGCGTTTGGCGCCGACCGTCCCGGCCAGGTAGCGCAGCATGACGCGGGACTCGCCCGCATAGCGCGGAAAAGACGTGAAGACGTACCGCTCGCCATCGACGGTCAGCAACGCCGTATGCGGAAACAAGTACGGCAGCTTGTGCTTTATCGCGTATTCGCCGATCGGCACCGCCGCAGGTCCGCCGAAATTGAAAAGCAGGAACACCCGGTCTTCTTCGTTCAAACGTTTCACGTTCGCGAGCGCCTGCTCGACGATGTTTTCGCGGCTGCGCGGATAGGCGGCCACTTCTACCCTGCGGCCGTGAATGCCGCCTCGCGCGTTGACATGCCGGATGACGAGGTGCATGCCGAGGTTTTCCTCGTCGGTTGAGAAAGACTGCGCGTTGCCTTCCATGCCGATCAGAATGGTGCCGTCGCTGACCCCCTGGGCGAGTACCGCGAGCAGCATGAGCAGGGGCGTGGTCAACGGATCAGGAAACGGCTACGCGCGCATTCTGGAAGAGTCGCATCCATGGACCGTTTTCACCCCAGTCGTCGGGGTGCCAGGAATTCTGCGTCGTTCTGGCCACGCGTTCGGGGTGCGGCATCATGATCGTCACGCGACCATCGTCATTCGTCAGGCCGCAGATGCCGTCGACGGAACCGTTCGGGTTCGCCGGATAGCGTTGCGCCGTCTTGCCGTCGTTATCGACATATCTGAGCGCCACGTTTGCCGCCAAGCGCGCGTTGTGATCGGTAAATTCGGCTCGCCCTTCGCCGTGCGAGGTCGCTATGGGCAGTCGCGACCCTTCCATGCCGGTGAGAAAGATGGAGGGACCCGGTGCGATTTCGACGAGGCTCAGCCGCGCTTCGAATTGTTCCGACCTGTTCTGCCTGAATGATGGCCAGCTCTCCGCGCCCGGAATCAGTTCCCGCAGATGCGACAGCATCTGGCAACCGTTGCAGACACCGAGCGCAAACGAATCGCCTCTCGCAAAGAATGCCGCAAACTCGTCGCGCAGCACGGGCTGGTAAAGAATGGACTTCGCCCAGCCGCCGCCGGCGCCCAGCACGTCGCCGAATGAAAAGCCGCCGCAGGCAGCGATGCCCTGGTAGTGCGAGAGACTGTCGTCGCGGTTAATCAGGTCGTTCATGTGCATGTCGACAGCCTCGAATCCGGCCCGCATGAACGCCGCGGCCATCTCCAACTGGCTGTTGACGCCCTGCTCCCGCAGTATGGCGACCCGCGGGCTGGCTCCGCCGATCAGCGGCACGGTGATGTCCGCCGTCGGATCGAACGTAACCCGGACATTCAGCCCCGGGTCCTCGGTATCGAGTATGCGATCGAACTCTTCTTTCGCGGTATCCGGATTGTCACGCAAAGCCTGCATGCGATAACTCGTTTCCGACCAGGCGCGTTGCATCCGGGTGCGGTCGAGTCGCAGCACGATCTCGTCGTCGTTGTAGATCGTCAGCTGGTCGTCGTATTCGACCTGGCCGATGTCGATCCAGCCTGCACCGTTTTCTTCGAGGACCGCGTGCACGGCGGCAAGCCTGCTCGCCGCGACCTGGATGACGCCGCCGGGTTCTTCGTTGAAAAGGGATGCCAGCGTGTCGCGCGCGGATCCCGGCAATTGCAGCGAGGCCCCGAGCCGGCCTGCAAACATCATCTCGGCAACGGTGGCCAGGAGGCCGCCGTCAGACCGGTCGTGGTAGGCGAGGATCAGACCCTCACGGCTGAGCGCTTGAATCGCGTTGAAGTAATGCTTCAGGCGCTCTGGATAATCCAGGTCCGGCGTCGCGCCTCCGTGGCGCTCGAAAACTTGCGCGAGACTGGACCCGCCGAGCCGGTTCGCGCCTTCGCCGAGATCGAGGAGCAGGAGATAGCTCGGCTCATCGATGGCTCTGAGCTGCGGCGTCAGGTGCCGCCGTACGTCACGGACACGCGCGAACGCAGACACGATAAGCGATACCGGCGCAACGACCTGGCAATCTCCCTTCGTATCGGTCCAGCGCGTTTGCAAAGACAGCGAATCCTTGCCGACCGGGATGGCGATAC
>JBFHXJ010000112.1:0-11090 GCA_041598995.1 Woeseiaceae bacterium
GCTTTGCCGAGTTGCTCGTTGAGTTTGTCCAGTTCGGTCTCGCTGAGGCCGGCCGGGTTGTAACGAAAGGCGACGATGTTCAGTTGCACATCGTTCATGAGTTCCAGGCGCGGCGTGTTCTTCACCACGTTCGCGAAATGCTGTGCGATATCGAGGCAATGCTCGACGATGCGCCGGTGCCCGGCGCGCCCGTAGGCCTTGATCGTCGCCCACACCGCGAAACTCCGTGCGCGCCGCGAGCTCTCGGGGCCGATCGCGCCGAAGGTCGGGCGCCGGTCGTCCTGCACGGGGAGATAGTCGGCGGAGTAGCGAAAGGCACGGGCCATCAGTCCGAAATCGCGCACGAAGGCATAGCCCGAGTCGTAAGGCACATTCAGCCACTTGTGGCCGTCGACGGTGACCGAGTCCGCTCTTTCGACGCCGTCGACGAGATGCGCGGTGCGCGGCGACAGTCGTGCAAACAGGCCGAAAGCACCGTCGACATGCACCCAGCAATTGTGTCCGCGGGCGAGATCTATCATCTCATTGACCGGATCGAACTCGCCGGCATTGACCTCGCCCGCGTTGACGACCATGACCGCAGGCCGGCCGTCGAGCTCGATGAGCGCTTTTTCCAGCGCCACCAAATCCGCGCGGCCAAAGTCGTCGCGGCGGAACTGGCGCACGTTACCGTAGCCGACACCCTGTGTCGCCAGCACCTTTAGCGTCGCTGCATGCACGAATCCGGTGGTCAGTACCGGCATCTGCGGCAGCTTGTGAAGGCCTTGTTCCGATACGTCGATGCCCTGTTGCTCGCCCCACCACTGGCGCGCCGCCGCAAGGCAGACGAAGTTCGCCATCGTCGCGCCGGTGACCATGACGCCGCCCCAGTTCTGCGGCAGCCCGAGCAATTCCTTCAACCAGTCGAGCGCCTGTACTTCCATCTGCACGCCAACGGGCGAAAGAACCCAGGTATAGGTGATCTGTTCGTAGGCGGTCGCCAGCAGATCGGCGACGAGTGCCGCCGGCGTGCTGCCGCCGATGACGAAATGAAAGCAACGCGGCCCTGGCGTATTGCCGCTCGCCTCGTTGCACAGCTCGAGCAGGCGATCGATCGCGCTTGCCGCGCCGCAACCCGTTTCGGGCAGCGGCTCGCAGAAACCTGCAAGCGCTGCATCCGCCCCGCGCGGCAGCGCCACGCGATCGTCGGTGCCGCGTATGGCATCGGCGAGCGACGACTGCAGCTTGCCGATCAGTGCCGCCGACTCCCTGCGAAAATCGTCGCCCAGGTTGTTATTGCTCACCGAAATTCGCCCCTGCAAACCTCCGGACCTTGATTGCCAATGGTAACTTGTGCCGGTCGGCATTCAACAAGAACAACCTCAGATGAAGCAAACACGAACCGGGCTGTTCCTGCTCATCCGTGTCCTGCCCGCCGCCGATGTCAGCGCGCAGGTCGATTTGTCATTGAAGCTCGTCGACATGCTATCCGAGGCGCGCAGGCTCGAAAAACGATTGAGCGACGAGAGACAGTCGCGCGAAAACAAGGGCGAAGCCGTCGGCGATGCCGATCGTGTGCGAATCGACCTTTGAATGCCGTCCTGAACGAAAGGGAGACGGAGGACATCATCTATCCGCAGCCGATGCTGGCCGATCAGATCGAATACCTCTACGAGATGATCAACGCGGCCGACCAGGCGCCGGGCACGGAAGCGGAAGATAGGTTCGATGTTCTCGCAAAGGCATTTGGCGCGATCCGCAAAATGACCGATCCTTAGGCAATAATCTCTGCGGGACGTGCATCAAGTGCCGTGGGAGCGGCTTTGTGTACAGGGACGTACTTATGTCGCGGAGCGCAGGGATGCGCGGGAGCGACGAGCCGCGATTCCTTAATTACAGCAGCCGTCGAACGACTTTGCCTGGTCGATTCTCCGTTGCCGCGCCGCCGGCGAACACGAGTTGTCCGGCAACCCATACGTAGGTAATGCCGTCGGACAGGGCATCCGGCTGCAAAGGCGTCGCATTGTCGATGACAGTGTCCGGATCGAATAGCACCAGGTCGGCGATGGCGCCCTGCCGGATCAAGCCGCGGTCGGTGAAGCCCATGTGTCTGGCCGCGAGCCCCGTCATCTTGTGCACCGCCTGTTCGAGCGTCAGTAGCTCTCGTTCGCGCACGTAGCGCCCGAGCACGCGCGGGAAGGCGCCGGCGCTCCTCGGGTGCAGATTGACGATGCCGCCGTCGGTGCAAATATTCGCTTCGGGCCAGGCGATGAGTTCGGCGATGTCCGATGACTTCATGCTGGTGCCAATGATGGATTCTGCGCGTTCGCCCGTTTCCTGCCACATCATGTCCGCTTCCTCGGCCAGCTGCGTAAAAGCGGTCACCACGTCGACCTCGCGTAGGTCTGCGATTTCCGTCAGCGTCTTGCCGACGTAAGCCGGGTTCGGATCGAAACGCGTCATCCAGATGCCGTCGGGCGGGGCGAGCTCGTCGAATACCTCGGCGATCGCCGCGCGGTCCCTGTAGTCGCGTTCCGGCAGCAGCACCATCATGGTCGACTGCCAGTACTCGTAGGGATAGATGTCGGCGGTGATGTCTATGCCTTCGGCACGCGCCGCATCGAGCCTGGCCAGCGTCTTTTCGGCATCGCCCCACAGCCGCTTCATCGCGAGCTTCAGGTGCGACACCTGAACCGGCATGCCGGTCTCGCGGCCGATCAGGACGATCTCTTCGATCGCATCCTCGAACCAGCGATCCTCGCTGCGAACGTGACTGATGTAGCGGCCGCCGGCAGCGGCGGCGACTCTCGCCAATGCGAGGACCTCGGCGGTTTCGGAATGGATGCCCGGCTCGTATTCGAGTCCGGTCGAGAGGCCCAGGGCACCGCTCTCGAGTTCGCTTTCGAGCATGTCGGCCATGGCGGCAACCTCTTCCTCGGTTGCCGTGCGCCGGTAATCCTTGCCGAGCACCCGTTCGCGCAGCGTGTTGTGGCCGGCATAGGATGCGACGTTGACGGTTGCGGGCGTCGCCTCGACTTTCGAAAAGAATTCGCCCAGGGGATACGGGGAACCTCCGTCCTGGCCGACGACGATGGTGGTGATGCCCTGGCTGATGACGACGGTTGCATCGCGGTGCTCGAAGATGTCGCGATCGGCATGACTGTGGGTGTCGATAAATCCAGGCGCCAGCGCCTGCGCTCGACCGTCGACAACGGTCTCTCCCTCGCAGGGCTCGAGGTCACCGAACTCGCCGATTTCCGCGATCAGGCCGTCGTTGACGCGCACGCTGCCGGGAAACGCGGGCCTGCCTGCGCCGTCGATGATTTCGACATTTTGAATGACAAAGCCCGGCGGGTCGTTGCGGCAGACCGTCGGCGCTTCTGGCGCGCAGGCGCCGAGCGCGTTTGCCGCGAGGACCAGCGCAATCAGTTGGCGGCGGCTCACGTCAATCGTCGGCGTCGACCTCGAATTGCCCGGTGAGTCTGCGCCACACGTGCGACCAGCTCAAACCCACCGCCAGCAAGGCCGCGATGCATATGAGTGCCACCCAGGTTGCCGCGGACACGGTGTCGATGTTGAGCCAGCCGATATCGGTCAGGAGCCAGACCACGCCACCGAATAACGCGCCGCCCAGTATCAGGCCGAAAGTGCCGAGCGAGCGGTGCGTCGCGACGAGCAGGATGACCCAGCCGATCAGCAAGACGACGCCGACGACGAAATGTTCGGGGCCCAGCGGGTTCTCTGGCGATGCGGCCCGCAGCCACGCGGTGTAAGAGTAGTCGCTCGGGTTGTAGGTGAGCAGTACCAGCGCCAACGTGGCAATCAATCGCCACAGGAAACTCAGGAAACTGAATTCCTTCGACGGCCGGCCGGGTCTGCGTTTTGCGGGTCTGTTGGTATCCACGTGTTCCCTCGCACTCATGCGGTCTGCTCCTGTCGCATTTCTGCTATTCGTTTCTGCACTTCCCGGAACAGATCGTCGCGCAGGCCGAGCAGGCTGAATACCTCGACGACGATGAAAAAAGGCGCGGCGAAATTGGCCTGCACGGGATGCTTGAGGACAACGGGCACGGATTTCTCGACCGCATGGCCGGCGAACTGGGCAAAATAGCCACCGAAAAACGCAGCCGCGGCAATCGTTCCGGAAACGGCGAGCGGTTGCGTACCGATCGCGGTCGCGAGCCAGGCCACCGGGATTGCATATATAAGGAATACGACGCTGAAGATCCTGTCGAGCATGAAATAGAAAACGAAAAGACCCAGTGCCGCGATGTACCCGAGATTGATCGTCATCCCCGCGACATCTACGCTCGCCCAGCTCAGCGGAATGAAGACGCCGAGCATGATGACCGGGATCCCGACGAGATGCACGGCGATGTTGAACGGATGCTGGTGGGCCGACGCATAGCCTGTCAGCATGTCCATCAGTTTGGCATTGGTGTTCACGAAAAGCTGTCCGGACTTCTTGTTCTGACCGTCAAATTTACCACGATAATCGCCGCCGAACTTCCGGCGGCCTTGCGATATGATCGATTGACGTAACATTTGCCGGATACAGCGATGAAATTCACTCCTTTCGACCTCGAATACACACAATCCGTCTGGGAACAGAAGGTCGACATCAACCTGACGGAATCGGGCGTCCACCCACTCCGACTCGATCAGCTCTTGGGCGACGACGAGGAAAAACTGAAGTTGTTGCTGTCGACCGAAATCAATTACCCGCACGTCAACGGCAATCCGGACTTGCGGGAAAATATCGCCGCCCTTTACGAAGGCGCGGGCGTGGAAAACGTGCTCGTCACCGTCGGCGCAGCCGAGGCCAACAATATCATCGTGCAGACATTGATGGACGCGGGCGACGAGCTCGCGACCCAGGCGCCAACCTACAAGCAGGTATGGGGGCTTGGCGAGAACAAGGGCTGCTCCGTTCGACCGTTTCACCTCATGCCCGACGAGGCGTGGCGCCTGAATACGGACGAAATGGACACGCAGGTGACGGACAGGACGCGCATCATCGCGATATGCAACCCGAACAACCCGACCGGGTACATCATGACGGACGAGGAGATGGACGCCGTCGTCGCCGCTGCCGACAGGGTCGGCGCCTGGATCCTCGCCGACGAGGTATATCGCGGCGCCGAACGCGTACAGGACGAGGAAACGCCGTCCTTTTACGGTCGTTATGACAAAGTCCTGGCCCTCGGCAGCATGAGCAAGGCTTACGGCTTGCCGGGATTGCGTGTCGGCTGGGTCGTCGGCCCGCCCAAAACGGTCGACGAGCTGTGGCGACGGCACGAATACACGACCATCACCGCATCGATGTTGAGCAACATACTCGCCGCACATGCATTGTCGGCCGAGGTTCGCCCACGGATCATCAACAGAACACGAGACTATATAAGGAAGGGCTTTCCGGTGCTCGAGGACTGGATGGCGCGGCAGGATGGTCTCTTCAGCTGCACTCCGCCGATGGCGTCCGCGGTCTCGTTCGTCCGTTATCACCTCGACATCAACTCGACCGAGCTCATGGAGAAGCTATGCCGCGAGGCGAGTGTGTTTGTCGGCGCGGGCGACTCCTTCGGTATGGATCATCACCTGCGGATCGCCTTCGGCCAGGAGCGGGAGGTGCTCGAGGAGGCTTTTTCACGCATGGACAGGGTGCTGCGCTCCATTGCCTGATCAGATACCCCGATCGCCCGCGTGCGTATAATCGAGACCAATAATCCTTCGACAAATGAACCGTGACGACTTCGTCTTGATCACTATCGACCCATTCTCAAGAATCCTCCTGCTCGCCGTTTTGCTGTCGGGTTTGCCCGCCGTTACCCTTTCGTCGCCGCTTTTCGAGTCGGGAGAAACGCTCGATGTCATCATCGAAGCGCCGCTGGGCGACCTCTCGAAGCAACGGAGCAAGGATCCGGCGTATGCCGGCACGTTCCATTACACCGATGCCTCGGGAACGGATTACTCACTGCCCGTGACCGTCAGCACGCGAGGCAGGTCGCGGCTCGATGTCTGCGACTATCCGCCGCTGAGATTGACTTTCGATCCGACCCAAACGGAGGGCACATTGTTCGAAGCCCAACATGAGCTGAAACTGGTCAGGCAATGCATGTGCGGTGCGGCCGGTCGCGACTGGGTCCAACTCGAGCTCGGTGCATATCGTGCGTACAACGCCGTCACTGACTACTCGTTCCGAACAAGACCATTGAACGCGGTCTTCCTCGATACCGAGTCGCGGTTTCAGCGTGACCAGCGACAACCCGCATTCCTGCTGGAGGAGGACGACCAGATGGCGCAGCGGCTGAATCGCCGGCGCATCCGGCCGCCGCAGATCGAGCCGGAGCAAATGGCGATTGGCGAGACGACGCGTTACATGTTGTTCCAGTACCTGATCGGCAATACGGATTTCTCCGTGAAGCGCGGCCCGAAAGGGGAGGCGTGTTGCCACAATGGCCGCGTCCTGACGGAGCCGGGCAGACGACAAGACTGGATCATCGTGCCCTACGATTTCGACTACGCGGGAATCATAAATACCGAGTACGCTGCGCCTCACGAGAGCTTGCCGATAAAACGAGTTACGACGCGTCTTTATCGCGGGTTCTGCTGGCATAACGCGGAACTCGCCGACGCCATCGAGCTATTCAACCGAAAACGCGGCGATATCGAAGCGGCGTTGCTGTCGCCCGAACTTTCCCGCAGCAGGGCGCGCCGCGTTGGGAATTATGTCGAGCGATTTTACGAAATCATCAACGATCCGCAGGAACGAAAAGAGCATCTGCTGGACAAATGCCGTGGACCGGAATCATTGCCCATTTACGAAAGGACCGTCTCGCCACGCTTTGTGAAAACACCGTGAACCACTTGACTGTTTCGTCGGTCCAAAATATCAATACACCTGTGAAGGCGACAATGATCAGGACCCTGACAATATTGTTTACGGCTACGATGCTGCTGATCGGCGGTGGTCCTGCCCGTGCCGGAGATCTGATCGTCGAGTTCACGGGCAGGGGAAACCAGACCACCGCAGAATTCAAGGCTCAAGCACCGTGGATTCTCGACTGGCGCATCAACAGTGATTACTCGCACCAGATCTCGTTCGACCTCGACATCGTCGACGGCCGCACGGGCGTGCTCAAAGGCAGCGTCCTGCGGACCAAGTACGTCGGCAATGGCGTGCGTCTTTTTAACGAATCCGGCAGCTACCGGTTTCGGATCAATGGCTCGTTCGTCAACTGGCACCTGAAGGTCATCGAGCTGACGCGCGCCGAGGCGCAACAGTACAAGCCGAAGTCCCCGCGATAGCCCGGGCCGCGGGTGCGACGCACCTCGATTCGGAGTATCCTTGCCGCTTGTCGGCTGACCAGATTACAAGAATCAAGCCCGGGAGACCGTCATGAAGCGCCTTTTCCTCTGTATCAGTCTCGTTTCTTTTTCATTAGCTGCGAACTCGGCCGAGATGGACGACGTTGGCACGATCACTTTTCCAACCTCCGGATCGCCCGAAGCCCAAGAGCATTTCATTCGCGGCGTGGCGATCCTGCACAGCTTCGGCTGGAAACAGGCCCGCACCGAATTCCAGGCGGCGCAAAAGCTCGATCCTGATTTCGCGATGGCCTACTGGGGCGAGTCGCTGACTTACAATCACCCGCTGATCGCAGAATGGGATCTCGACACACCGCGGCAGGTCCTGTCGAAGCTCGGCGCGACCAGCGCGGAACGCATCGCCAGCGCGCCGACGGATCGTGAAAAAGGCTTCATCGCGGCGGTCGACGCCCTGTTTTTCGGTAAGGACGACACGATGGCGCGGCGCACGGCATACATGCAGAAGATGCGCAGCCTGTACGATCGCTATCCTGACGACCAGGAAGTCGCCGCTTACTACGCGTTGTCACTACTGATGTCTGCGGGACCCGCGGGCGAAGGGCACCGCCAGAACGTGTTGGCAGGCGCAATCGCGATGGACCTGACGAGGCGCAATCCGGGCCATCCCGGCGCCGTGCACTACACGATCCACGCGTTCGACGATCCGGTACACGCGCCGCTCGCGTTGCCGGCCGCCTGGGTTTTCGATGACATCGCGCCGGCCGTTTCTCACGCACGGCACATGCCGACGCATATTTTCATCCAGCACGGCATGTGGCAGCAGGTTTCCGATTCCAACCAGTCCGCCTATGACAACGCGGTGGCACTGTGGGAGCCCGGCGACATGGCGGGCGACATGACGCATGCGCTCGACTGGGGTCAGTACGGCGACCTGCAACTCGGTGACTACGATCGCGCGGCGATGTGGATCAAACGCATGGAACAAATCGTCGAGAAAAACCCGGGTCAGCGGCGAGTCGTCGAAGCGCTGCCACGCGTGAAAGCACGCATGATCATCGAGACGCAGCAATGGAAGATCACACCGATTACCGAGTCGTCGCAGGATACGGAATTGTTCGCGACCGGCCTGAGCGCCGTGCATCTCGGTGAGCTCGACGTAGCCCGCAAGGTGGCGAAAAGGCTCAAGACAATGGCGGCCGAACTCGACAATGATGACCGTTCCTATTATGCGGAGACGGCGCAGCCTGTCGAGATCATGCAGCGTTCGGTTGCCGGCTTGCTGGCAATCACCGAGGGCAAGACCAACAAGGGCCTGGCGATGCTGGCCGAAGGCGTCCAGATCGCGGAATCGATGCGGCCGCCGAACGGGGCGCCGGATCCGCTGAAGCCGATCCACGAGCTCTACGGCGAAGCGTTGCTCGAGGCGAACCGGCCGGAGAAGGCAGCCGAGCTGTTCGCCGCATCGCTGAATCGCACGCCGAACAGGCCACTGTCGTTGCTTGGTCTTGCCCGCTCGTATGCCGCGCTCGGTGACGAGGACGGCGCGCGCCAGCAGTACCAGAAGCTGGCCGATATCTGGAAAGACAGGGATTTCCCGGTATTGGAGGAGGCCAACCGGTATCTCGCCTCGACCGGAGACGATGCCGATTAGGCAAATGGAAGGTTGACAAATAAAGCCCGGCATAGCCGGGCTTTTCTAACGCGGCTGAAGCTGCTCCCACTGGCACAAAAGAAAAGTGGTGGGAGCGGCTTGTGGGAGGGGCTTTAGCCCCGTTTCATTTATCTACTGATCGAGGACGATGTTGACGCGCCGGTTGTGCCGGCCCTTCTTCTCGACCTTGCCCAAGCGCACCTGCCCGACTTCACCCGTCGATTTCAGGTGCGTGCCGCCGCAGGGCTGCAAATCGATGCCTTCGATCTCTAGCAGGCGGACCTTGCCCGCGCCTTTCGGCGGTTGCACCGACATCGTGCGCACGAGTTCGGGCTGCGCCTCCAGTTCCTCGTCGGTGATCCAGCGCACTGTGACTGGGTGATCGGCAGCGACCAGGGCCTGCAAGTCCGCGGTGACCTGCTCCTTGTCGATGGTGTCCTCCATGTCGAAATCGAGCCTCGATTTGGTCGTCGAAATGTTGCCGCCCGTGACGCCGTACTTGAGCAAGGAGCCCAGGAGGTGCAGGGCGGTATGCATGCGCATGTGCAGGTAGCGCCGATCCCAGTCGAGTGTCGCGGTCACTTCGGTGCCTGGGTCGGGCAGCGCGGCGTCCGGTCCCGTCAGATGTCGTATTGATCCTCCCTCTCCGTACTGCGTGTCGGTCACACCGAGGCTGCCGCCGTCCCAGCTTATCGAGCCGGTGTCGCCCGGCTGACCGCCGCCCATCGGATAGAAGACCGTCCGATCGAGGACAACGCCCGCGGGGCCGCTGTCGACGACCGTTGCCTGGCATTCACGGAGGTAGGAGTCATTGCGAAACAGTTCTTCGGTCATTCGTGGAGCTCCATTACGAGCCGCCCAATGTAACGCCTTGATTGCGCTTACGCAAAAGCGGGTTTGTATAATTCCCGTCAACTTTCCGATCTCATTGGCACAGGCACGACATGAATGAATCACCAGCCTTCGGCAAGCCGCCTGCGGGCCGCTTCTTCGTCAAGATGCACGGGCTCAGGAATCATTTCGTGATCACCGATGCCCGCGAAGAACCTTTTCGTCCCGCCGCCGCCGATGTCGTTCGTATCTGCGACCCGCAGGTAGGCGTCGGTGCGGAGCAGCTGATCGTCATCGAACAGCCACGCGACGGTTCCGCAGATGTCTTCATGCGCATCCTCAATGTCGATGGGCGCGAGGTCGAAGCCTGCGGCAATGCGACCAGCTGCGTCGCCTGGCTCCTGATGGAAGAACGAGGGAGCGACGCGGTAAACGTCGAGACACTGGCGGGTGTTCTGGAATGCAAGCGGGCCGGCCAGTTGCTCGTCAGTACGGCGATGGGACGGGTCACGATGGACTGGCGCGCGATACCGCTTTCCGAGGAACGCGACACCTGTCACCTGGACCTCGAGTTCGGCCCGCTCCGCGATGCCGTGGCGCTGGCTATCGGCAATCCACACGTCGTCTTCTTCGTCGACGACCTCGACGATGTCGATCTCGGATCGATCGCGCCGCAGGTCCAGCGGCATTCCCTGTTCCCGAACCAGGTCAATGTCGGTGTCGCACAATTGGTCGACAGCGACCGCCTGCGCCTGGCCGTGTACGAACGCGGCGCCGGCCTGACCAGCGCCTGTGGCAGCGGCGCGTGCGTCGCGGTATATGCCGCGCTGGCGCGCGGCCTGACCGATGCGAGGACGATCACGGTGGAAATGCCGGCCGGCGCCGTCACCGTCGACATCACCGCCGACGGCACGGCCATCATGACCGGTCCGGTCGCTTACAGCTTCAGCGGCTATCTCTAGGCGAAATGGGCCGCTCAGACGAGGCCGGCGATGAAAAAGAGCATGGCGGCGATGGCGGCGGCGAGCAGGGCGTACGGCAGTTGCGTCCTGACGTGATCGATGTGGTCGCAGGCCGAGGCCATCGAGGCGACGACGGTCGTGTCGCTGATCGGCGATGCATGATCGCCGAAGATCGCGCCGGAAATCGCCGCGGCCAGGAACAGATGTACGGGCAGACCGAGTGTCATCGCGATCGGGATCGCGATCGGGATCATGATGGCAAAGGTGCCCCAGCTCGAGCCGACGGAAAACGCGATGAATGCGGACACGATGAAGATGAGTGGCGCGAGCAACGGGCC
>JBFHXJ010000113.1:0-10704 GCA_041598995.1 Woeseiaceae bacterium
GAAAACTCCCTCGGACTGACGGTTCTGCGCGAATTCGAGGGCGGGCCTCGCCGCGCGACAAATCACGATCTCGGTGGCCTGGTGCTGAAGATCTTCGAGTGGACCGAAGCTTGGTGTGGCACGGAACACTCGGATCTCTTTATCGAGACTGACAGGCTGGACGAAGTCGTCGAGCGGATCCGTGAGCGCGGCGGCAAGACCTTCGATACCGTCGTCCATCCCTGGGGCAGCCGCTGTTGCACGGTTGGCAATCCCTTTGGCAACCTGTTCGACCTGATCGATGCGAATATGAAACGCGATGCCTGACCCCTATAATTGATCCGCATCCCGTCAGGCAAAAAATGACAAGTGCGCCATGAGTTTCGAGGTACGACAGGCCGTCGGTGAGGACGGCGATGCCATCCTGGCCCTGATGCCGCGCCTTGCATCGTTCGACGTGCCGCAATCACGCAATCCGGTCGATCTGTGGCGCAGCGATGCCGCGATGTTCAGACGCTGGCTCGACGGTGAGGCCGAGGAATGCTTCGTGCATGTCGCGGTAGGCGACGCGAATCAGCTGCTCGGCTTCACGCTGGTCAGTTTACGTCCGGAGTTGCTGAGTCATGAGCCGAGCGCGCATCTCGAGGCGATAGCCGTGAGCGAGGACGCCGAGGGCTCAGGCATAGGACAGGCATTACTGACGGCCGCGGAGAATGAGGCCAGAACAAAAGGTGCGAAGACGATGACCCTGCATGTCTTCGCTGTCAACGGCCGTGCCCGACGTTTCTATGAGAAATCCGGTTACGACGGCGAGCTGCTTCGCTATATCAAGGCGCTGCAGGACTGACTCGCAACCATGCTGGCAAGCGTCGACATCCGCGCATTCGCCGAGGCCGACTGGCTGGCCGTGTGGGCCATCATGGAACCGGTTATCCGGGCCGGCGATACTTATCCCTACGCGACGGACATGACCATCGCCGGTGCGCGGCAGATGTGGATCGACATACCGGAAGCGACTTACGTCGCCGAGGATGAGAGCGGCGACATCGTCGGCACTTATTACCTGAAGCCGAACCAGCCGACGCTCGGGGCTCACGTCGCGAATGCCGGCTATATGGTTGCCGAACACGCTCGCGGTGCCGGAATAGGCGCACAATTGTGCAAGCACTCGCAGGAAGAAGCGTTGCGACTCGGCTATCGCGCCATGCAGTTTAACCTCGTGGTGAAGACGAACGAAGCCAGCGTTCACCTGTGGAAAAAGATGGGCTTCCAGAACGTCGGCGTGTTGCCCGGCGCATTTCGGCATGCCGAGTACGGTTACGTGGATGCCTATATCATGTACAAGGAATTGGTCGGGGCGCGATGAAAGCTGCGGTCTACGAAAACTTTCAAGGCGCGGTCGAGATTTGCACGGTGGACGACCCGCTGCCCGATGACGACGGTGTCGTGCTGCGAGTCGCGGCAACCGGGGTCTGTCGCAGCGACTGGCATGGCTGGATGGGTCACGACCCGGATATCAGGGTGCCGCACGTACCCGGACATGAAATCGCGGGCGTCATCGAGATAGTGGGCAGGAATGTTCGCAACTTTCGCGCGGGTGACCGGGTAACCTTGCCGTTCGTCGGCGGTTGCGGACGGTGTGAGCAGTGCAAGTCTGGAAATCACCAGGTTTGCGACTATCAGTTCCAGCCGGGGTTCACGCACTGGGGATCGTATGCAGAATACGTCGCGATCAAATATGCGGAGATCAACCTGGTGGCATTGCCGGACGATATCGACTCCGTCACCGCCGCGAGCCTCGGGTGCCGTTTCGCAACCTCGTTCCGGGCGGTCGTGGCACAGGGCGAGGTCGCGGCAGGTCAATGGGTCGCCGTGCACGGCTGCGGTGGCGTCGGCCTCGCCGCAGTCATGATCGCCAGTGCTTTCGATGCGAACGTCATCGCGGTCGACATCGACGACGATGCAGTGGAGCTCGCAAGATCCGTCGGCGCCACCGAGCTCATCAATGCCGCCTCGGACTTCCCGGTCGTCGACATGATCAAGGACTTGACCGGCGGCGGCGCTCATCTTTCGATCGATGCATTCGGCAGCCGCAAAACCTGCCACAATTCCATCGCGTGCCTGCGCAAACGCGGGCGGCACGTGCAGGTTGGATTGATGGCGGGCGATGATTATCGCCCGCGGCTGCCGATGGAACTCGTGATCGCCAATGAACTCGAATTAGTCGGCAGCCACGGCATGCAGGCCCACGAGTATGATCGCATGCTCAGGATGATCGCAGATAAGAAACTCAAACCCGGGAAACTCGTGAGACAGACGGTCGACCTCGAAACCGCGGCCCGGGCATTGGGCAATCCGGCAGGCCTGCACGTCGCGGGCGTAACGGTAATCGACAGGTTCGGAACGGGCCGATCAGACCGATGAAGCAGTCTCCCGTCACCATCGCCATCGTGTCTGTCGTCATCGCGGTCGTCTTGTGGGCGGTCGCGACGTGGCTCGAAGACGGATCACGCTGGTCGATCCCCGCGCCGATAACCGAACCGGGGGTCACCCAGGTCTTGGTGCGGCCGGATACGGCCGTTCAGCTCGGCGCCGAGGCGGCAAATTGCGAGGAAGTGGAAACGGCGCTCCGAGCCAGGTTAGACGACGCGCGTCATTGCAGCTCCGATGACGATTGCACGCTGTTTGATTACGGATATCCGATCCAGTGCATGACGTCTGTGGCAAAAAACGAGATCAGCGGGCTCCGCGCCGCTTACAACGATTACGAGCAGAGCTGCAAATACCGTGTTTTCTATGATTGCCCGACCGGGCACATGCAGCGACAGGCCGTCTGCCGGGCGAACCGCTGCGCCGTCGAGCTGCGCTCGAACGAGGTCCTCGAGGAGGAGACGCGAGACTACCTTGGGCTCGAACAGCGCAAGTCACAGTAATGGGCGGAACAGGCGAGTGGACGATGAGCAGATCTGCCAGCGGCGATATCGAGCGCTGCAGCCTGTTCCAGGATGGCCAGGCACTGCCGTTCGGCCGGTATTTCGACTTGCTGCAGAACGAGAAGGGTTTCGCGCGCTGGTACACCGAGGAGCTGAAGGGCTCGCCATTCTCCGCATACTTCTGGGAGCATCCGCCGCTGGTCACTTCCAATATCGATTCGCATGCCGAATTCGTCCTGGTCAATGCGCCGTTGCTCGAATCGTTCCACCAGAATACCGCCCCGTTCCGTTCGTATTTCGCGGACAATCCCGTCGTGAGTTTTCGCAACATCGGTGGCGACGCAATGTTGGTCGCGCCGTCTCCTGTCGACGGGTCGGCGGACTATGCGCACCTGGCCACCTTTCTGCGCACGGCGCCGGAAAGCCAGGTGCAGGCGCTGTGGCAAGTGGTTGCGCGCTCAGTCGCCGATTCCCTTGCGGACAAACCATTATGGCTCAGCACCTCGGGGCTCGGCGTGGCGTGGCTGCATGTGCGTCTGGATTCAGTGCCGAAGTACTATCAATATCAGCCCTACAAGCGCTGGCCGGCGGCGGGCCGGCCAGGCGAATCCTGACTCCATCATGACCGGGAAGCGCAACGGTATGTCGCTCGTGACCACAGTGATCCTGGTATACGCCGCGTTTTGCGCGTACCTCTACGTGGCACAGCGGTCGTTTATCTATTTTCCGACCCCCGAAGCCAGGAATGTGACGGCCGATGACCTGCGGTACGAGCTGGATGGCGAGATCGTGCAGGTGTGGCGACTGAACGCGGCTGCCGAGGACGCCATCATCTATTTCGGTGGTAATGCCGAGGACGTTTCTCTCAATATTGGACAGTTCTCCAGCCTGTTTCCGGGCAAGGCCATCTACCTCGTCAACTATCGTGGCTATGGCGCGAGTACGGGGAGGCCGACGGAGACGGCGCTCGTATCGGATGCGCTGGCGCTCTACGACCACCTAATTCGGTCTCACGCCAAGATTTCGGTCATGGGGCGCAGTCTGGGCAGTGGCATCGCCGCGCAGCTCGCTGCCTCCAGGGAGGTGGATCGGCTGGTCTTGATTACGCCATATGACAGCATGGTCAGCGTGGCGCGGTCGGCCTATCCGATATTCCCGGTGTCTTTGCTTTTGAAGGACCGGTATGACTCGCTGAGTCGTGCGAAAGACATCTCCAGCCCGGCACTCATTCTGATTGCCGAGCGGGATGAATTCATCCCGATGAGAAGCTCGCGCAAGCTGGCGGCCGCACTCCAACCCGGGATGACAACCGTAACCGTGATCAACGACGCGAGGCACAATACGATCCAGAACTACCGTCAATTCGCGTCTGAATTAGCCGAGTTCCTGCGATGAACATCGAAGTCCGCCCGGAAACGGAAGCAGAAAGATCGGCGGTGTTCGACCTGAATGTTGCTGCATTTCCGAGTCCGGCCGAAGCGAAGCTCGTGGATTCCCTGCGACGATCGGCAGAGCCGTACATATCGCTGGTGGCAACGAATGGACCGGATATCGTCGGACATATCATGTTTACCCCGGTTACACTCGACGCTTTCAGCGAACTGAAGCTGATGGGGCTCGCACCGATGGCGGTCTCCCCCGCATTGCAACGCAGCGGTATCGGCACGATGCTCGTGAATGCCGGGCTCGAGCAATGCAGGGAACGTGGGATCGGCGCGATCACCGTGCTGGGGCACGCGGAATACTACCCTCGCTTTGGCTTCAGGCCGGCGTCGGAGTGGGGCATCGAGTGTGAATACGACGTACCCGACGACGTGTTCATGCTGCTGGAGCTCTCGCCCGGCTATCTCAAAGACTGTAAGGGGACGATCAGATTTCACGCAGCATTCGCCGATGTCTGATTTTCCCGTATCGGAGGAGGCAATGGATACCACAATCATTCGTTACAAAGTCAAGGCGAATCGGGCCGCAGAAAACAAGGCATTCATTCGCGCCGTTTTCGACGAGCTAAAGCACAACGAGCCGGAAGACCTGAGGTATGTTTCGTTCTGTCTCGCCGACGGTGTCAGTTTCGTGCACATCTCGGTCGTTGATCCCGACGACGGCGAGCACCCGCTACAGCAGTCTGCGGCATTCAGCAAATTCCTGGGAGACATAGAGGATCGCTGCGAGGAACCGCCGGTGGCTTCGAAGGCCGAGATCATCGGGTCCTACCGGCTGTTCTGGCAAAAACTCTCCGACGCACGATGACCGTCCTGGAGACCGATCGGCTGCTGCTGACGCGTCTTACATACGATCATTGCGACTTCGTCATGGAACTCGTCAACGAGCCGTCCTTCAAGCGCTTCATCGGCGACAAGGACGTCCGTACGCTCCAGGACGCGCGCCGCTACCTGGCCGAAGGACCGATTGGCCTTTACGAGCGCTTCGGTTACGGCATGTTTCTCGTCACTGTCAAGGACACCGAAACCCCGGCCGGCATCTGCGGGCTCTTGAAGCGCGACGGCTTCGACGATCCGGACCTCGGGTTTGCGTTTCTCAGGCGATTCAGGCGCAGTGGCTACGCGATCGAATCCGCCAGGGCCGTGTTGCGGCACGGCATCGAGGATCTGCATCTCCAGCGCATCGTTGCCATGGCGGACCCCGACAACGAACCTTCTGTGAGATTGCTCGAAAAACTGGGATTCAGCTACGAGCGCATGGTACGCATGCCCGGCGACGAAGATGAGATCAACCTGTACGCGCTGGCGACCTGACGCGTAGGCTGTGAAACATGATTTACCGGCTGGCAGCAGATCTTACACTCCTGGCGCATTTCGCATTCATCGTCCTGGTGGTTGCCGGCGGGCTCATCGTCCTGCGTTATCCGTGGTTCGCCTGGATCCATATTCCCGCCGCGTGTTGGGGCACATTCGTCGAACTCGCGGGCAGGATCTGTCCGCTGACGACGCTGGAAAACTGGTTCCGGCTGCGCGCGGGTCAAGAGGGTTATACCGTGAGCTTCATCGAAAAATACGTTCTTCCCGTAATTTACCCGACCGGCCTGACACGCGATATTCAACTGATACTTGCCGGCGTGGTCATCGCCATCAATGCCTTTATCTATGCAATGATCTTGTTTCGCCGAAAAAACAAAATTGGGAGCGGCTTCAGCCGCAAAAAATAGAGCACCTGTGGGAGCGGCTTCAGCCGCGAACAGAACTGCAATAGGGAACCGTCCGACTCAATGAAAAAGATCATCAGCAACAAGGGCGCACGTACCGGCATCTTCTTCGGCGCGACGAGCGGTGTCATCACGACCATTGGCCTCATTGTCGGCCTGCATGCCGGAACGCAATCGCTGGTCGCGGTGCTGGGCGGCATACTCGTCGTGGCAATCGCGGACGCCCTGTCCGATGCCATGGGCATTCACCTGGCGCAGGAGGCGGACCCGGATTCGACTCACGACCACGTCTGGGCCGCGACGATCTGGACCTTCGTGACGAAACTCGTGGTTGCCCTGACCTTTGTGCTACCCCTGTTGTGGCTGCCACTGCAGACAGCGGTCATTGTCAGCGTGAGCTGGGGCTTGCTCGTCATTACCTTGTTGAGCGCTTACCTCGCCCACGTGCAGCAAGTCGGCGCGCTGTCGGTGATAACCGAGCACCTCACCATTGCCATTGTCGTCGTGACGGTGTCGTACCTCATCGGTATCTGGGTAAAGACCGCATTCGCCTGATCCACCGATTCGACTACTGCAAGAGATTCCTCCGCCGCAGGACGTAACACTCAGTAAAACTCGAACGCATGAAACAGAATCATGGCGCAAATAGACTGGAACGACTTTCAGAAAGTTGAGCTCCGAATCGGAACGATAATCGAGGCCGAAGCGTTTCCGGAAGCGCAAAAACCGGCCTGGAAACTGACGGTCGATTTCGGTGAGGAGACCGGCGCAAGACGCGCCTCGGCGCAGATCACGGACCTGTATTCGAAAGAAGAACTCGTTGGAAAACAAGTACTTGGCGTGGTCAATTTTCCGCCCAAACAGATCGGGCCGTTCATGTCAGAATGCCTCATAACGGGATTCGTGCAGCAAGACGGCAGCGTCGTGCTCGCGATTCCGGATAAGCCAGTTGCCAACGGTTTGCGTCTCGCATAGAAAAAAACAAGGATTTCGAATGAACAGTTCTACAGGGTCACTGGACCTTCGAACCAGCTTTGTCGTGTTCAACAGGGATCTTCTCGCGGACACGATTGCCGTTACCGATACGATCTGGAGAGAGCTCGACGAGCGTTACGGGGATTTTGCCGGGCATACCCTGGTCGCGTCGTTCAGTTTCGAGGAGGATTGGCCGACCTGGGAGATTCATCCGCATGGAGACGAGGTCGTGTGTTTAATGTCGGGCGATGCGGAGATGATCCTGGCACTGAAAGAAGGCGAAAAGAAAGTGAGGCTGGCTACGCCCGGCTCATTCGTCGTGGTGCCGCGCAAAACCCGGCATACGGCGAACGTGCATGCACCAACGACGATGTTGTTCGTGACACCCGGTCAGGGTACGCAAAACAGCGAGACGCCCGGAGACGCGTAAGGTCATCGGCATGAGTGAATACCTGGCGACGACCCGCTGGGAACGCGGAGCGCAGAAATTCACCGACAGGCAATACAGCCGCGCGCACGAATGGCGCTTTGACGGTGGCCTGACCGTACCCGCGTCGGCCTCGCCGGAAATCGTGCCATTACCGTTGTCGGTTGCGGAAAACGTCGATCCCGAAGAGGCATTCGTCGCGTCCCTGTCGAGTTGCCACCTGTTGTTCTTCCTGGATCTCGCCGCACGGGACGGCTACATCATCGACGAGTACACGGATGACGCGATCGGCCTGTTGGAAAAGAACGCCGCCGGCAAGTCCTGGATCTCGAAAGTCGTGCTGCGGCCCAAGGTCAGCTTCTCCGGCGACAAGCTGCCCGATCGGGCGAAGATCGAGGCATTGCATCATCAGGCGCATGAATTGTGTTTCATCGCCAATTCCGTCAAGACCGACGTCGTCACGGAGATCTTGGCCTAGTGGTTCGGTGATTCGCGGATGACCACCGACGTCACAAACTGGACCGAGTTACGCGAATTTTCGGGGGTCGACCTCGAACAATCGTTCGTCGTTGACTGGGAAACGGAAGGTGAGTCATTGCTGATCGATCTCGACCTTTTTCTCAGGCCGGAGCACGCATTCTACGAGGAGCCGCGTCCGGCCGAGGGTGCCTGTTATCGCCAGGCGGTCATCGAATTTGCTTACTGCACGAAGGTCACGGGACCGGAAAGTGAAGGCACCAGCGAAGTCGCGGAGGCGATAAAGGCGTTGAAAACAGGCCGCATCTCCGGGCTGCGACGCAACGGGGATGGTTTTTATGAGATAGTCGGCGAGTTCGGCTCGGTGGGGATTAACGCCGAACGCCCGATTTTGCGCCTGATCGGTCGCCTCGCCTGAACCAGCGTGACTAAAAACAACAGTGGGAGGCTTTGAGGATGCACGAAGAGATTCGACACCCTTGTGTGCAGCACAAACTGGCATTGATCCGGGAAAAGGGCACCGGGCACAAGGCGTTTCGCGAGCTCGCCACCGAAATCACGATGTTCGTCTGTTACGAGGCATTGAAAACGATCTCGGTCAAGGAAGTTCAGGTAGAAACACCCTTAAAAACAGCGACTTGTCATGTGATTGACGAGGATATCGTGGTCGTGCCGATCCTGCGTGCGGGCGTCGGCATGCTCGAGGGCATCCTGTCGCTGGTACCGTCGGCGCGGGTCGGCTTCGTCGGCGTGTACCGGGACGAGAAGACCAAGGAACCGGTGACCTATTACAAGCGCATGCCGGAGCAGGTGAAGCGCGGCCTGTGCATCGTGGTCGATCCGATGCTGGCGACCGGCGGATCCACCGTTGCGACGGTCGACATCCTGAAGGAGTATGGCGCGCAGAAGATCGTCGTCGTGTGCATCGTAACCTGTCCGGAAGGATTGCAGCGCGTCGAAAAGGCGCATCCCGACGTTCAGGTTTTCGCCGCGAGTATCGACGAGGGCCTCGACGAGCGGAAGTACATCGTACCGGGTCTCGGCGATGCCGGTGACCGGCTATACGGCACGAGTTGAATCCCGATGGCGGAACTCAAGACTAAAAAGACCGGTGCCAGTGTCACAGCATTCCTTAACGCGATTGCCGACAAGCAGAAACGGGCGGACTGCAAGGCGATCGCCAAAATGATGCGCGAAGCAACGGGTAATCGTCCTGCGATGTGGGGCAGCAGTATCGTCGGCTATGACAGCTACCATTACCAGTACGCAAGTGGTCACCAGGGAAATTGGCCGATTTGTGGCTTTTCCCCGCGGGCGCAAAATATCACGATCTACATCATGCCCGGTTTCTCGAAGTTCGCGGCAATGATGAAAAAGCTCGGCAAATACAAGACCGGCAAATCCTGTCTTTACATCAGGAAGCTCGACGACGTCGACCGGAAAGTGCTGAATGAACTCATCGTCTGCTCCGTCAGGGAGATGCGCCGCAAGCGTAACTAATATTGGGAAGCAATGGCTAAGATGAAACGGGCAAACGCACGCAGGCAGTTTTTGAAATTCCTGGCGGCCAGCCCGCTGTGCAATGCGCTGGCCGGCCTCGACTTCGCCCGTGCTGCCGGGGAAACGGGCGAACACATCTCGAGCGCCGCTGATGCGATCGACATTTTCGACCTCGAGGCGACGGCAAAGGAGATACTGCCGCCGGCTCATTACGGTTACCTGGCAACGGGTACGAACGGCGATAGGACGCTGCGTGCCAATCGCGAGGCCTTCGACCATTTCTACCTGCGTTCAAAAAGACTGATCAACGTCAGGGAGATTGATACGAGCGTCGAGTTACTCGGCGCAAAATGGCCGACGCCGATCATCGTTGCGCCCTGCGGTTCGCAGCGGGCATTTCACAATGACGGTGAGCCGGCGACGGCCCGCGCGGCGGCGAAACTGCAGCACCTGCAGATTCTGTCGACAGTGAGCTCGACCGGGATCGAGGAAGTCGTGGAGGCGCGCGGCGCGCCGGTCTGGTTCCAGTTATACACCTACGGTGGGTGGCCCGGCGTGCGCAAGATGCTGCGCCGCGCGGAAGCCGCCGGCAGTCCCGTTGTCGTATTGACCGTCGACCTGCCGGTCACTGCGACGCCGTCCCGCCATACCCTGCAGCGTGCAATAAAGCGTGACACGAGGGACTGTGCCGCTTGTCACGAAGGATCCGGCATCGCGGCACGCGGCAAGCCGATGTTCGATGGCATTCAGGCCGTCGAGACAGATCGCCGCGGCATGGCCCTGACCTGGGAATTCCTGGCTCAATTGCAGCAGGAAACGGCGATGAAAGTGTTCGTCAAGGGCATCGTCACGGCCGAGGACGCGGAGCGCTGCGTCGACATGGGCGTCGACGGCATCATCGTTTCCAACCATGGGGGCAGGGCCGACGACAGCGGGCGCGGCGCAATCGACAGCCTGGCGGAGGTCGCACCGGTCGTGAACGGCAGGGCGACCCTGTTGATGGACAGCGGCATTCGCCGCGGCACCGATATTCTGAAAGCGCTGGCGCTGGGTGCCGACGCGATCATGGTCGGTCGCCCTTACTTGTGGGGACTCGCATCGTTCGGCCAGGCGGGGGTCGAGCGCGCATTACAGATCCTGCGCGACGAGCTGAGAATTGCGATGGAGTTCGCAGGCACGCGCAGCATCGGCGAGATAGGCTCGGATGTCATTGGCACATTCAGCCGGAGGACCGAATGGGCAGGATCGAA
>JBFHXJ010000114.1:0-10661 GCA_041598995.1 Woeseiaceae bacterium
GCGGCGGCAATTTCCGCGACCGTCAACGCACCGGCACGACAAACGACGAGGTCCGCCCAGGCATAGGCTTCCGCCATGTCCTCGATGAACGGCGTCAGCTCGACATCGATGTTCGCAGTCTCGTAGGCCGCTTGCGCCTCGCCGATCGTCTGCTCGCCGGTCTGGTGGCGCACGACCGGCTTCAGTGCGTCAGGCAACAGTTCGAGCGCCGCCGGCACGGTCCTGTTCAGGGCCAGGGCGCCCTGGCTGCCACCGAGCACCAGGAGGCGCAGCGGACCTTGGTGCCCGGCGTAGCGGATTGCCGGATCATCGAGTGCCGCGATGTCGGTTCGCACCGGATTGCCGACCGTTTCAACACGCACGCCAGGAGAAAAACTGCCCGGGAAGGCCTGCAGCACGACCCGGGCAAGACGCGCCAGAAGACGATTGGTCAAACCCGCAATTGCATTCTGTTCGTGGATGATGAGCGGCCGCCGCGTCAGCCAGGCGGCGAGCCCGCCGGGCCCGCTCACGAATCCGCCCATGCCGAGAACGGCTGCCGGCTTGTGCCGCTGAATGATGCGAAGCGACTGCGACAGGGCGAGCAACAGGCGAAATGGCGCGACAGCAAGGGCGGTGATTCCCTTCTGCCGCAATCCCTTCACGCTGATGCACTCCAGGGTGATGCCCGCAGCCGGGACCACCCGGGATTCGAGTCCGGCATGCGTACCGAGCCATACGACTTCGCGCGACTTGGCCTGCAATGCCTTGGCAACCGCGAGTGCCGGGTAAACGTGGCCCCCGGTGCCGCCTGCCATAACGAGTATCGGCCCGCCGCTCATCGCCCGCGCTCCCGCGTTCGTTTCTTGCTGGCATTACCCGGCTTGATCTCCGTTGCGAGTTCGTGATGCACGCGCATGAGGAGGCCGATGCTGACCATGGCGACGATCAGGCTCGAGCGGCCGTAACTGATGAGCGGCAAGGTCAGCCCCTTCGTCGGCAGGAGTCCCATGTTCACGCCGATATTGATAAAAGTCTGCAACCCCAGCCAGGTGCCGATTCCGACTGCCAGATAGGCTTCGAAGAATCTGCCGCAGTTTGCCGCGCGAACGGCAAGCATTGATATGCGCACGAGCAATCCGAGAAACAGCCCGATCAGGATCAGCGAACCGAACAAGCCGAACTCCTCGGCGAAGACGGCGAACACGAAATCCGTGTGCGCCTCTGGCAAATAAAAGAGCTTCTGTACGCCGTCGCCCAGGCCGACTCCGAACCATTCGCCGCGGCCGATCGCGATCAGCGACTGCGTCAGTTGGAAGCCGGAATCATACGGATCGGCCCACGGATCCAGGAAGCCTGTCATTCGCTCCAGGCGATAGGGTGAGGTGATCGCCAGTGCAGCCATGGCGAGCACCGCGACACCGAAGAAAATCAGGAAGTCGCGAATGCGTGCGCCAGCCACGAACAACATGGCGAGAGCCGTCGTCAGCAGGACAATCGCTGCCCCGAAATCCGGTTCCGCGAGCAGCAGGATGCAGGCGAGGCTCAGGACGGCCATCGGCCACAGGAAACCGGTGAACTGCTCGCGCAGGGATTTGTTCCGGCGCACCAGGTAGCCCGCCAGATAGATCATCAGGCACAGGCGAACCGGTTCCGATACTTGCAGGTTGACGGCGCCCAGTCGCAACCAGCGCGTGCTGCCGTTCACCGTGTGCCCGATGCCGGGAACGAGAATCACGAGCAGTAGCGCCAGACCGAAGATCAGCAGCAAGGGGCCGAAACGCATCATGAATCGCATCGGTATGAAGAGACAGGCAAAACCGGCAGTCGCACCCATGAGCGCAGCGAGGGCCTGCCGTCCAACGTAATAAAAAGGATCGTTTTGCGTGCTGTCTGAAATCGATATGGACGCGGACGCGAGTATCACCATGCCGCCTAACAAGAGCGTGATGGCGATGGACAACAATATCGGATCGACCTGCAGCGTTCTTTGCAGGCGGGCAGGCAATGGCAATGTCAATGTCATACTGGCGTAACTCAATGCCTCAGCTCCATAACCGCATTGCTGAAATCCTCGCCGCGTGCCTCGAAATTCCGGTACTGATCGAAACTCGCGCACGCGGGCGCGAGCAGGACCGTATCGCCGGCCCTCGCGATTTCCGAGGCGCTTATCACTGCTTCGTGAAGATTTTCGACCCGTGTGATCGGCACAAGCCCGCGGAACGCATCCTCGATGGCCGCGGCATCTTCCCCGTACAAGACAGCGCCGCGCAGCTTGCCGCAGACGGTCTTTGCCAGCATGCCAAAGTCACCGCCTTTACCCTGTCCGCCGGCGATCAGCACGACGAGTCCGGGCACCGACTCGACGGACGCGATGGCCGCGCCGACGTTGGTTGCTTTCGAATCGTTGATGAAATCGGCGCCGTTGACGTTCGCGATGAATTGCATGCGGTGTGGCAATCCCGGGAATTCGTTCAACACCTGCAACATTGCCGACACTTTCAGTCCCATGAGTTCGCCGGCGGCGAGCGCCGCGAGCGCGTTTGCCTGGTTATGCGCACCAACCATGGCGACGTCCGCAATCGACAACAACAGCGTATCGCCCCGGGCGAGAAAATCTTCGCCGTTGTCGCGTCGCAATCCGTACTGGCCCTCGCCCGGTTCGTCGAGACCGAATGAAATCCGCCTGACGTCATTCGCGAGATGCCGCGGCGCTTCGTCGTCGGCGCGATTGATGACCGCCGATTCCGTTTCTTTGAAGATCCGGTACTTGGCGCTTCGGTACTCGGCCTGACTCGTGTGCCAGTCCAGATGGTCTGGCGAGATATTGAGGAGCACCGCGACTTTCAACGGCAGCGTATTGGTGCGCTGCAACTGGAAACTCGACAGTTCGAGAATGTAATAGTCCGGCTTTTCGTATTCCAGCAGATCGAGCGCGGGCTCGCCCAGGTTCGCGCCGGCAAGACCGTTGATACCGGACGCATCGCACATGAGCTTGAGCAACGTGGTAACCGTGCTCTTGCCGTTGGAACCGGTGATACCGACGAGCGGCGCTACAGCCTCGTCGACAAACAGCTGTATATCGCTGACGATATCGATGCCGGCCATGCGTGCAGCCTTGAGCAGCGGCTCTGCATCGGGCACACCGGGAGACACCACGATTCTCGCGACGTTGTCTATGAGTTGCACCGGCGCGCTTCCCAGCATGATTTCAGCCCGCGGGTCGATCTCGCGGACCTCGTCCAGGCCCGGAGGCGCTTTACGCGTGTCCACGAATCGCACGGGTAGTCCCTTGCGTTTCAGATACCGAGCTACCGAAACGCCGGTCGCGCCGAGCCCGAAGACCAGGTTCGGCCGGTCGGCCGGCGCCTGGCTCGCTCGCGTGCGCTTTTTCTTAGCTGCCGCGTTCATCGAATCTTCAGGCTCGCGAGTCCGATCAGTACCAGAATGACCGTGATGATCCAGAACCGGACGATCACTTTCGGCTCGGCCCAGCCTTTGAGCTCGAAATGGTGATGTAGCGGCGCCATCCGGAATACGCGTCGGCCGGTCAGCTTGTAGGACGCGACCTGGATCATTACCGACACGGTTTCGACGACAAAAACTCCGCCCATGATGGCGAGCACAATTTCCTGCCGGACGACGACCGCTACAACACCCAGAGCTGCACCAAGCGAAAGTGCACCTATATCTCCCATGAAGACCTGGGCCGGATACGTGTTGAACCAGAGGAAGCCGAGTCCGGCGCCGGAAAGTGCGGCACAGAACACCAGGATTTCACCGGTGCCACTCACGTAAGGAATTCCCAGGTATCCCGAAAAATTGACATTGCCGGTCACATAGGCAAATACGCCGAGCGCACCGCCGACGAGAACGGTCGGCATGATCGCCAGTCCATCGAGACCATCCGTCAGGTTGACGGCATTGCTGAAGCCGACAATGAAAATGAATGTGACCACGATCTGGAACATGCCGAGCGGCAATGCCAGATCCTTGAAGTACGGAATCAAAAGCGATGTGCTGACATCGTCGGTCGCCATCATGTACAGGGCCACCGCGGCAACGATCGCCGAAGCAGATTGCCATAAGAGTTTCTGGCGCATGCTCAGGCCTTTCGGGTCTTGCAGCACGAGCTTGCGATAATCGTCGACGAAGCCGATGACGCCGTAAGCGAGCGTCACGAAAAGCACGACCCAGATAAACTGGTTTTCGAGATCGGCCCAGAGAATGGTGCTGACGACGATCGCGGTGAGGATCAGCGCACCGCCCATCGTCGGCGTCCCCGCTTTTGGCAGGTGGCTCGACGGCCCGTCGTCACGTACCGGCTGACCCACCTGGTTCGAGGTCAGCCGGCTGATCATTCTCGGGCCGATCACGAAAGACAGAACCAGAGCCGTCAGTGCGCCAAGGATGGCCCGCATGGTCAGGTAATTGAATACGTTGAATCCGGATTCGAACTGGGCGAGGTACTTGGTCAGATAAAGCAGCATCGCTACGCCTCTCCTCTGCCGTCCGAACCGTTTTGCAGCGCCGCGACGATGCGCTCCATGCTCGTCGAGCGCGACCCTTTGACGAGCACGTTGTTGCTGCCATCCAGCGATTTCCGCAACAGCTCTATTAATTCGTCCTGAGTCGCAAGCCAGTGTCCGCTCTCACCGAATGCCTCAACGGTGTGACGAGACAGTTCGCCGGTGGCAGCGAGATTATCGATGCCGACCAGCTTGAGATCGCGGCCGACGGACGCGTGCAGCTCGGCAGCGTTGTCGCCGAGTTCCGCCATATCGCCGAGTACCAGCCAACTCGTGCCCGGCTGTGCCGCGAGAAACTTCGCGGCGGCGACCACGCTGACAGGATTCGCGTTGTAGCTGTCGTCGTAGAGCGTGTCGCCCGACACGCATTGCACCGGCTGCAGCCTTCCCGTGACCGGCTTTACGTTCTCGAGTCCCCGCTTGACAAGGTCTGCCTCTATGTCGAGGGACGACGCTATCGCGGCGGCAGCACAGGCGTGCAATACGTTGTGTACCCCGAAAAGCGGTAATGCGATCTGCATATCGCCATTCGGCGTGTGCAAGGTAAACACCGAACCGGACTCGGTTGCATAGACATCGCTGGCTCGAAAGTCTGCCTGAGGGGCAAGACCGAAATTCCTGACGCGTGACGCGGGAACCAGCGAACACCAGTACGGGTAGTAATCGTCGTCGGCGTTCAGGATGACGACCTGCGGCGGAACGTCGCCCGTCAGGATTTCGCCCTTTGCCCGAGCCACGCCCTCGAGCGATCCGAATCCTTCGAGATGCGCGGGCGCGGCGTTGGTAATTGCCACAATCTGCGGCTGAACCAGTGCCGTCAGCCGCGCAATTTCACCCGCATGGTTTGCGCCCATCTCGATCACGGCGTAGCGGTGTTCAGTGCCGAGTTTTGCCAGCATCAGTGGCACGCCGATTTCATTATTCAGGTTGCCCTGTGTCGCCAGTGTCGACGCGGATAACGACAGGCAACTTGCAAGCATCTCCTTGAGCGTCGTCTTGCCGTTGCTGCCGGTGATACCGATCACGGTCGCCGGCATTTGCCGGCGCCACGCCGCTGCCAGTATCCCGAGCGCGCGCAACGTGTTTGCGACGATGATCACGGGTAGATCTGCATCGACTGCTGCCGGCACGACCGCTCCGGATGCCCCTTTTCGCGCCGCGGCCTCGACGAAAGCCGCGCCATCGAAATTCGGCCCCTGCAGCGCGAAAAAGAGCTCGCCTGCCTCGAGCGTGCGCGTATCCGTAGTGACCCCGCGGAACTTCCCGTCTGTTCCCTTGAGATTACCGTTCATCGAAATCGCTGCCTGCGCCAAGGTGCCCTCCATCATGTTCCAGAGACACCCTTGTCACGACGGGCCTGCATGTTCGCCCGGGCGATCAGGTAGTCGGAAAACTCGAGCCGTTGTGCTCCGATAATCTGGACATTCTCGTGGCCTTTGCCGGCGATCAGTACGACGTCGTCATCTGCGGCTCGTGCAATCGCGTGCGCGATCGCCGCAGCGCGATCCTCGATAACGAGGGTGTCCGCAGGCATGCCTTCGAGAATGGCGGCAATGATGTCCCGTGGCTCCTCGAACCGCGGATTGTCGTTCGTCACGATCGGGTGATCGGCATGCCGGGCCGCGATCTTGCCCATGAGCGAACGCTTGCCCCGGTCGCGATCGCCGCCGCAACCGAATACGCACCACAGATCGCCCCCGCAATGCTTGCGGAGCGCGCGCAGCGCCGCCTCGAGACTCGCCGGCGTATGCGCGTAATCGACGAACACGGCGGGCATACCGGTCTCGTCATCGAGACGCACGCCCTGCATCCTGCCCGGCGGCGCCGTGACCCCGGCGATGAGCTTCAAGGCCTCGCTTATCGGTACCTCCCACTTGAGCAGCGTCGCCAACACGACGACCGCATTCGCCACATTGAACTCGCCAGGCAGCGGCAGCAGGAACTCGCCGGCACCCCACGAACTTTCGACGCAGACTTTCGAACCACCGTTTTTGGCGACCACTGAATTGACAAAAACGAACGGCCGGCCGTTGGCGATGCGATCGAATCGTGTCGAGACGGTGACGACGTCGGGCCCGCAGCGTTCGGCGATCTCCTGGCCGAATTCGCTATCCAGGCAGACGATGCGATGCTTGACGTCGTAATCGAGAAAAAGTCGCGCCTTGGTCTCGCCGTAGGCGGCCATGCTGCCGTGATAATCGATGTGATCGCGGCTGAGATTGGTGAAAATCGCGGTGTCGAAGTACACACCGTCGACACGCCGCTGCTCGAGCGCATGTGACGATACTTCGATGGCCGCGTGACTGGCGCCGGCGGCCGCAAAATCGGCGAGGCGGCGATGCAGGTCGATACACGCGGGCGTCGTCATGTTATTCGCATCCGTAATCTCGTCGACGCCGCTGCCCAGTGTGCCGACGTATCCGCACTTTTGTCCGGTCTTTCGCACGCATTGCATGATCAGGTAGGAGACGGTGGTCTTGCCGTTGGTTCCGGTCACTCCCGTGACCCGAATGCGTTTGGACGGCGTATCGAAGAAGCGATTCGCGATTAATCCCAGATGCGACGCGAGATCTTTTACCGCGATCAAGGGAATGCTTGCAGGCGGCGCATCGGCAGTCTGCGGGTCCCACATGACAGCGGCGGCGCCGGCTTTGACTGCCTGATCAAGATATTGCAGCCCGTGCGAGCTTTGCCCCTGCAAGGCGACGAACAGATCGCCCTCGCCGACTGCCCTGCTGTCCGCAGAGATGCCGACGAGCGGTATCGGAGGCGCATCCGCAAGCCCCTCGAGCAAACGATCGAGGCTGACATGCGGACTGAGAATCCGGGCCGGCATGTTCATTGACTCATTGCCTGTATCGTTCCCGCGATGCCGTTGCCGTGCAGCGCGTCGGGTGGAATGGCGAGCAGGCGCAACGACTCCGACATGACCTCGGCGAAAACCGGGGCAGCGACATCACTGCCGTAATACAGGTGACCGCGCGGTTCGTCGATAACGACGACGGCCGCGAGCCGTGGCGCGCTCGCGGGAACCAGGCCGGCAAAGATGGAAAAATACTTGTCTTCCGAATAACCGCCCGTAGCGAACTTCCACGCCGTCCCGGTCTTGCCGGCGACCCGGTATCCGGGGATGCTCGCATTGTTCCCGGTACCACCGGGGCGGACGACCTCTTCCAGCATGCTGCGAATGGCATCGGCGGTGTCGCGCGAAATCATGCGCTCACCGTGATTCGGCCCATCGAGACTGGTCAGTGAGACCGGGTGCATGACGCCGCCGCTGCCGATCACCGCGTAGGCCTGCGCCAGCTGCAATGGCGTCACGGAGACACCGTAGCCGTAACCCAGCGTCGCCTGGCTGATCTGTCGCCAATCGTTGAAATGTGTAAGCAGCCCGGCGGATTCTCCCGGGAAACCACTCGTCGTCAGCTCGCCGAGCCCGAACCGCATCATCGTCTGCCATAGCTGGTTCGACTCGAGAGACATCGCGATCTTCGTCGCCCCTACATTGCTCGAACGCGACAACACGGTCGTCAGGCTGACTCTGCCCAGGTTGCGTGGATCCTCGATCCGCTTCGGACCGACGACAACGAAACCCGGCGCGGTGTCGACCATGCTGGCCGGCCGATAACGACCTGATTCGAGCGCGGCCGCGATGATCAGCGGCTTGAGACTCGAGCCCGGTTCGAAAATATCGGTAATCGCGCGATTGCGGTAGCGTTCGGCTACATACTGTGCGCGGTCATTCGGGTTATAGGTCGGCTGGTTGACCATTGCCAGAACCTCGCCCGTCGTGATGTCGAGGATGACGATCGAGCCGGAAGCCGCCCGGTGCCGTTGTATCGCTGCCTTCAGTGTGCGGTATGCCAGGTACTGGAGCCGCAAGTCGATGCTCGTTCTCAAGTCCTTGCCGTGACGTGGCGGCTTGATGCTCTCGACATTCTCGACTGATCGGCCTAGGCGATCTTTCAGGACGCGCTTTAATCCCGGTTCGCCGCCCAGCCAGTGATTGAAAGCCAGCTCCAGTCCTTCCTGGCCTTCATCGTCGACGTTCGTGAACCCGATCAGATGTCCGGCGACCTCGCCGGCCGGATAGTAGCGTCGGTATTCCCTGATGATGTTTATGCCCGGCAGCTTCAGCGCCATGACCGCATGGGCCCTGTCCGGCGACAGATGCCGTTTCACATACAGGAATTCTTTGTCCAGGCTGCTCGTTACGCGCCGCATGAGCATTTCGGAATCCAGATCCAGCGCCGCCCCGAGTTCCGGCAAGCGGTCGACCGCAGCTGCGAGTTCCTTTGGATTCGCCCAGATGCTGTCGACCGGCGTACTGATCGCCAGCGGCTCGCCATTGCGATCCGTGATCGAGCCACGGTGCGCCGAGATCTTTTCGTTTCGCAGGTGGCGGTTATCCGCCTGCCGGTTCAGGAATTCCTTATTAAATACCTGCAGGTGCACCGCACGCGCGACGAGCGACATTGCCACGATCACGAAAAACGCGATAACCAGCGACACCCTGCCCATGAATCGTCGCGCAGTTTTTTGTTTCGTTTCTGCTCCGCGGCTCATTGCTGTTCAACTAGATAGATTTCCGTTGATTTCGGATGAATGAGCGCCAGCTCTTCCAGCGCGACGCGTTCGATCCGACCGTGCGTTGCCCATGTACTTTGTTCGATCTGCAATTGACCCCACTCGATATTCAGTTCGTCCCTTTCCCGCGTCAGTAGCTCGAGTTCCACAAACAGGTCTCTTGATTTGTGTTTCGTGTAGACGAGTGCGATGGCCGAAACCACACAGACGACCGCAAGGACCATCAGCAGCAGGGTCGGTTGCGATTTCCGGATGCGTGCCATCACAAACGCTCCGCGATTCTGAGGCGCGCGCTGCGCGCCCGGACATTGGCCGTGATCTCCGCCTCGCCAGGCGTGACCGCTTTGCCGATGAGTTTCAACTGCGGACGATATTCAGGCGGCACGTTCGGCAGTCCGCGGAAGGGTCCGCGGACTTGCGATGCATCCCGCATGAATCGCTTTACACACCTGTCCTCGAGTGAATGAAAGCTGATTACGCACAGCCGTCCGCCCGGCTTCAGCAGTTCGAGCGATGCGTCGAGGGCATTTTTCAATTGCTCGATTTCCCGGTTGATAAAGATGCGAATGGCCTGGAAGGTTTTCGTCGCTGGATGTCTTTGCCGTTCGCGGGCGGGCACGGCCGAGGCGACGATATTGGCCAGCTCGGTCGTGGTCGCAAGGCGTTTCTTTTCGCGCGCGGCGACGATCGCCCGGGCGATGCGTCCGGCGAATCGTTCCTCGCCGAGTTGTGCCAGAACTTTTTTCAAGTCTTTTTCGCCGACACTGTTGAGCCACTCTGCGGCGCTTTGCCCGTTATGCGGGTCCATTCGCATATCGAGCGGTCCTTCCGCTTGAAAGCTGAATCCGCGCGCGGCTTCATCCAGTTGCGGTGACGAGACCCCCAGATCGAGTAACAGGCCATCCACTTTTCCGAGTAATTGTCTTTCGATCGCATAATTTTTGAGCTCCGAAAACTCACCCTGTATCAATTCAAATCGCGGGTCTTCTCGTAACGCCGCATCCACCGTGCTGACGGCATCCGGGTCCCGATCGATGGCCAGTAACCGCCCTTCGCCTCCCAGGTGCTTCAATATCGCTCTGCTATGCCCCCCGCGACCGAAGGTCGCATCCACGTACCAGCCGTCCGCACGCACCTTGAGTCCTTCGAGGACCTCGTCCTTAAGGACCGGTACGTGCTCCTTCTTTTTCACCTCACAGCTTGTGACCCAGGCAGGATCAGAGGGAGAGCGACTCGAGCTCCGCCGGCAGATCGGTTTCGTCCTCGTCGCCGAGCCACTCGTCGCGCTTCTGGTTCCACCTGTCCTCGTCCCAAAGTTCAAACTTGTTGCCCTGCCCGATCAGGATGGCCTGGCGCCCGAGGCTCGCGAATTCACGCAATTCCTTCGAGAGCAGTATTCGACCGTGGCCATCGAGATCGACTTCTGTTGCGTGTCCCACCATCAGCCGCTGCAGGCGGCGTGCCTTTTTGTTCAGGCTCGGCAGGCAAACGAGCTTGCGCTCGATCTCTTCCCAGTCCGGGTACGGATAAATCAGGAGGCAATAGTCCTTGTCGACCGTGGCTACC
>JBFHXJ010000115.1:0-10319 GCA_041598995.1 Woeseiaceae bacterium
AGAATTCTAATAAAATCTTTTAAAAACAATTATTTATATAACTTTTTTCAAGTATATTATTAGATCAACGAGAATGATCGTCTGAAAGAATTGAACCTCGGTCGGGCGATAAGCGGGCTTACAGACGCACGGCAAAAAAATTCTTCACAAAGTGGAAAAAAAAGCCCGATTGCCCAAATTTGCGCTGAGTTTCCGGGTAGTGAATTAGGCGCTGAGAATGGCGTAATTTTGTCGTTGATGATCGATGCTAAGCATCGTACTTGAAATCAGGTGCACTGGCGATGAACCGCTTAATGCTTTTGGCTATCTATGAAGTCATTGTCTTTTTCACCCGACTCAAAGTAATAAACTCCCACCCCAACAGTGGTTGTTTCTATTTCGGGTTCATCGTCGCCGTAAATCGTCTCATATGCCGAAAATAGGTCATTAACAGACTCAACAAACTCTATCGCGCGGTCTTGGGATATTCTTCTTACTCGAGTGATGTCACTACGTCGGATTCGCGTTGAAAAAGCGAGTCTTTCTACCCAATTGTCTTCGGGCTCCGTTGCCAAATTATGATCGACGGCGCTCGCAAGTCCGAAAAAGGCCATTCCTAGCGCACGTGGTATTTGATCTTCCTTTTCTATGGGTCGAAACGACTTGACCTTTACCGTAAGTCGACCCTGCCCGTCCTCCACAACAGCTCCGACCCGTTTCAACTCAGTTCTCATGGCACCTGCTGGTATATCACCTCCATATTTCTTGACTAGCGCAGTAAAAGAAGGTGCTGGACCGTCAAATTCTAATGTTAGTGGTCTGCCTGTCGAGTCAACATAATCTAGATCGCTATGCCATCTACTTAGGATTTCTGCTGGCGGAATTACGCGATTCATATTGATTTGAGTACCGGAGGAAATCTTTTCTCTTAATCTTTTTACCTCTTTTCGTGTCAATCCAGTCATCACGGCAACACGGGAAATATTTGTCGGTCGACCCCGGAGTCCGTAGTCTGACGTTGCTACATCGACGAATGCACTTTTGGAGATTTCGGCAAATTCGCGGTAGCCGATACCGGATTTCATGAGGAATCTGGCGATGGGTCGAAGTGCTTTAAGAAGGGCAGAAAGTACGTTGTTTTTTGCCGTATCTTGCATGGTCGGGAAATATAGGAAACGCACTGTTTAACGGCCAACGAAATTAAGAAATTGGGAAAAATTGACCAAGTCTTGCTTCAGCGAATTGCTGAAAACTAACTTTCTTTCTGCACGCTTTGTCGACTTTTATAAGTTGATTTCATTGGGATTTTTTGAACTGAAATTCCCACATAGTGATCAATTATTGATCAGCCAGTATTTTGTGAAATGCGGCCTCATCAATGGTCTCGATTCCGAGTTTTTGCGCTTTTGTGAGTTTTGAACCAGCTTTGTCACCGTACACGACAAAGTCTGTTTTCTTGGATACGGAGCCAGTGACGTTGCCGCCTGCAGCCTGAATCTTCTCCTTTGCCTCGTCCCGGGTCATGTCGCTCAGGGTCCCGGTGAGGACAACCGTCTTGCCGGCCAGGGGGCCGTCTGCCTTTTGAGTTCCGGAATCCATCTCTTTCCAGGTCAGGCCAGCGTCGATCAGGCGCTTGATCACCTCCTGGTTGTGCCGTTCGGCGAAAAACGCATGAATTCGGGAGGCCACCACCGGGCCAACATCTGGCACGGTCTGCAGGTCCTCCTCGCCTGCATCCATGATGCGTGCGAGATTGCCGAAGTGGCCCGCAAGGGAACTGGCGGTGGCCTCCCCCACCTCGCGTATGCCGAGGCCATAGAGGAATCTCGCAAGCGTGGTGTCCTTGCTTTTCTGGATCGCCGCAAGCAGATTCTCGGCAGATTTCTCGCCCATGCGCTCCATTCCGGCGAGTTCCTCCTTGGTAAGGCTGTAGAGGTCGGCCGGCGTTTTGATCCGGTCGATCGCGACGAGTTGCTCGATGAGCTTGCTACCCAGACCGTCGATGTCGAGCGCGCGGCGGGATACGAAGTGTTTGAGCGACTCAGCCCGCTGTGCGGCGCAAAAAAGGCCACCGCTGCATCGGAGGACAGCCTCACCTTCCTCGCGCATGACGGTCGACTTGCAGACCGGGCACTTACTCGGCGCCTTGACGATCTTTGTGCCTTTGGGGCGCCGCTCCTCCACGATTTTGACCACTTCCGGGATGACGTCGCCGGCGCGTCGCACGAAGACGGTATCGCCGATACGCACGTCCTTGCGATGCAGCTCGTCCATGTTGTGGAGCGTCGCATTGCTCACGGTCACGCCCCCGACAAATACGGGTTCGAGTCTGGCGACGGGGGTCAACGCGCCCGTCCTGCCGACCTGAAACTCGATGTCACGGACGACGGTAAGCTCTTCTTCGGCCGGAAACTTGTGTGCAATCGCCCAGCGCGGGGCGCGGGAGACAAAGCCGAGCGTCTGCTGATAATCGAGACGATCGACCTTGTACACGACGCCGTCGATGTCGTAGCTCAGTGAATTTCGTCGCTTGCCGATGTTCGCGTAAAACGAGAGACAGCCGTCGATTCCCTTAACAACCTTCCGTTCCGGACAGACCTTGAAGCCGAATTCCTGAAGCCGGTCGAGGATCTCGCTGTGCCGATCCGGCAGCGTGCCGCCTTCGCTCAATCCGACCGAATAAACGTAGATGTCCAGCGGCCGCTCGGCGGTCAGGCGCGGGTCCAGCTGGCGCAGGCTGCCGGCGGCCGCATTGCGCGGATTGACGAACGTCTTTTCACCTCTCTTCTCGGCCTGTTCGTTATAGGCCTTGAATCCTTCTCGCGGCATGAAGACTTCTCCGCGCACTTCGAGTGTCGCCGGATATCGCTTGCCGAGGATTTTCAGCGGAACGGCATCGATGGTCCTGACGTTGTGGGTAATGTCCTCGCCCGTCGTGCCGTCGCCGCGCGTCGCACCGCGCGCCAGATGGCCATCCTCGTAAAGCAGGCTTACCGCAACACCATCCAGTTTTGGTTCGGCTGCGTACTTGATATCCGCATCAAAGTCGAGTTTCAGTCGCTCCGTCACGCGGCGATGAAAGACCTTCAGCTCATCCTCGGAGAATGCGTTGTCGAGCGACAACATCGGGACAGCGTGCCTGACGGTACCAAATGCCCTGATAGGCGCGGCACCGACACGCTGCGTAGGCGAATCCGAAGTGACGAGTTCGGGATATTGCCGTTCGAGTTTCTGCAGCTCGCGAACCAGTCGATCGTACTCGGCGTCAGGTATCTCCGGTTCGTCGAGTACATGATATTGATGGTTATGGTGCCTGATCTGGTCGCGAAGCGATTCGACTCTGTTCTTGGTCGCGGCTGAAGCGGTCATTGACGAGTCACACGCGGATCAGGCGATGAGGTTGCTGTGCTCGAATTCGATGATTTCTTCCCGCAAGTAACGCTCGCGCTGAATGGAGAGCGTGCTGCCGGACTCGTCGAGCAGCTCGGCATTGAGCGATTGGCTCAGGGCGCGTGCCGCGGTCATCATCAAATCGAAGGCCTGAGCGCCCTCGATCGGTCCGGGAAGCACCATGAACAGGCTGATTCCAGGGATCTCCTGGTGCTTCAGTTTTTTCAGATCGAAGGTGCCGGGTTCGACCAGGCTTGCGGCACTGAATATGACCTTGTCTTCGTCCGTGGCCTCGAATCGATGGTAGATACCGAATTTACCGTGGCGCATGCCGATGCCGCGCAGGTTCAGCGCCAACTCTTCACCGTTGATCGCGCCATGGTTTCTAGCGACCAGCCGCAGCGTGACGATTTTCTGCTGGGCATCGTCACTCGCGTCATCAGAATCGGGAGCCGGCCGGTCGGCCGACACATCGTCATCGACCGTGGGCGCGTCCAGGTCGGGTCTGAATTGCGGCGATTGAGATTCGTCAGTCTGAGTGCGCTGGTACCGACTGTAGAAATAGACGCCCACGACGACCAGCACTCCAAACAACAAAAGCAACCAGCGCAGACCATCCATAATTTGTCTCTGACGAATTCAAATCAGCTTGCCGCCATCTTTACGGCTTCGTCAAGATCCACGGCCACCAGTCGCGAAACGCCCGGTTCCTGCATCGTGACGCCGGTCAGCTGCCGTGCCATTTCCATGGTCACTTTGTTGTGCGTGATAAATACGAACTGAACCTTGCTAGCCATGTCCTTGACGATTTCGCAATAGCGCGCGATGTTGGCGTCGTCCAGCGGGGCATCGACCTCGTCGAGCAGGCAGAAAGGCGCGGGGTTTAACTCGAATATGGCGAAAACGAGTGCCACCGCCGCCAGCGCCTTTTCGCCGCCTGACAACAGGTGAATGGTGCTGATTCGCTTGCCTGGCGGTCGTGCCATCACGGTGACACCCGCCGTGAGCAGATCGTCTCCGGTCAGTTCGAGATATGCATGACCGCCGCCGAACAGTTTCGGGAACAGCCGCTTGAGCCCGGCGTCGACATTCGCGAAGGTGTCGCGGAAACGGCTCCTTGTTTCGCGATCGATCTTGCGAATCGCGCCCTCGAGCGTCGCGAGCGCGTTGTTGAGATCGGTCATTTGCGAATCCAGGTATTCTTTACGCTCGGACTGCTCCTTGAATTCGTCGATTGCTGCCAGATTGATCGGCCCCATCCGTTCGATGCGCCGACGGATCTTCTCAAGTCGCTCTTCCCACGCATTCGCCTCTGCAGTCTCGTCCAGGCCTGGGAGTAACTCATCCAGCTCGAAATTCGTCTTGTTGAACTGTTCCTGAATGCCTTCCTGGCGAACACGGATTTCCTGAACTGCCAGTCGAGCCTCGTTGACGACGGACTGGAACTCTTCGACGGACTGCGCTGCGGCAACCCGGCTTTGACCGAGTTCGCGCAGCAGGTTCTCGACCTCCTCTACGCGGCTCCTCGCTTCGGTCAGCTCCGCTTCGATGGCCACCCGGGCTTCAAGCAGTTTTTCGAGTTCCTGCTTGTTCGATTTCAGCGGCGCTTCGCCCTGCTCGAGCTGCGCACGAATCTCTTGTTCCCGGTTGCCGAAGTGCTTCAGCTGGGATTGCATGCGAGCGAGGCTTTGTGCAGCCGATTCCTTGCTCGAACGGCGCGTTTCGAACTGAACCGTTAGTTCGTGCGCCTGCGTGCGATCCTCATCTGCCTGCGCCCTCACCCGCTGCAATTCAGCTTTGTGGTCGTCTCGCTGCGATTCGAGCATTGCCCGTTGCTCGCCGAGTTCGGTGATCAAATTTTTCGTGCGTTCTATTTCGGCGCGTGACTTGGCGAGCTGCGCCTCTGCCGCCGCCAGCTGGTTTCCGACATCACCGGATTCCTCAGTAATGGCGGCTTGCCGGGAACTGGCTTCATCCAATTGGAATCGAACAGCGTCGAGTTCCGCCTTGAGCTCGGAATACTCACCGAATAGGGCCGACGCGCTGCCCTGCAGCTTGTCTCGCTGCATTTCAAGTTGAATGAGGCGCCGCCGCCCGTCTGTGAGCAGTTTTTTCGCGCTGTCGTACCTGGTAGTCAGCTCACGCACCTGGTCCTTGAGTCGCCGCAAATCGTGTTCACGCCCGAGCACCCCGGCATTCTCGTTCTGGTCACGGCAGACGCGCAGCCAATGCTTGCTCAGCCACACGCCGTCCTTCGTGATGACAGAGGCATTGGTGTCCGATCCATCCAGTTGTTCACGAATTGTCAGCGCTTTGTCCAGAGTGTCCGCAATGCGAACGCTTCTCAGAAGTTCGAACACCGCCGGTGGTGCGTGGTTGACCCGCGATGCCAATGTCGATGCACTTTTTGTTTGCTGCCCGTCGCTCCCTCTGTCGACGAGCACGGTCATCGTGCCATCACGCAGTTTGGCGAGGCTCGCCGCAGCACTGTCGACGTCGCTGACACAGATTGCCTGCAAATAGTCTCCAAGCACCGTCTCGACAGCCGTTTCCCAGCCTTTCTCGACATCGAGTGACTGGGCGACGCGCTTGCTGTCCCGTAATCCGCTCGACTCGAGCCAGCTTTGTATCGCTTCGTCGGACTCGCGGAGTGCGGCCTGCTGGATAGCCTTGAGCGACGCATATTTGGACTGTGACTTTTGTAACGCGGCCTGTCGTTCCTCGATCAACTTGGCCAGCTTTGAATCCTCTTCGCGAAGTTTGCGAATCTGCTCGCTGATTTCGGCAATCGCCCGGTCAAACTCGTCTCGCGACTCTCTCGCCCGCGCCTCTTTCACTGACGCGACGTCGTACTTCTTCTGGAGATCTGCCTGTACGGCTACTTTTTGTGTCTGGTCGAGCCTTTGCTGGCGTTCCTTGAGGCCTTGTATTTGCGCCTCGAGTTGCTCCGTACGCGCCTCCTCGACGCCGAGCGTCTGCGACGCCTCGTTCAATGCGTGAGTCGACTCGTCCCACTTCTGTTGCCAATCCGCAAGCGCCTGCTCCGCCCTTTGCAATGATTCGAGTGAGCGTTTCTCGTTCGCCTTTGCTTGTTCAAGCCCCGGAATCAGTTCGCTCAGACGCATTTCGAGCTGGGCGATCTGACTCTGATCCGTGTTGATGTGTTCGGCAATCTCGGCAGCTGCCTGGATAGCCTGTTCGAGATCCTGCTGCTGTCGCTCCCGCAGCTCGTGCGCGTGTTCGATCGATTGTTCGATACGGGCTATTTCGGAACCGGACTTGTAGAAACGGCCCTGCACTTCGTTGAACTCGTCGGCGCGCTCGCTTTGTTTGACCCGGACTTCCTCGATATGCGCTTCAATCTTGCGTTGTTCCGCAATCAGCGCCTCGAGGGCCGTCTCCTTCTCGCGCAACGTACTTCCTGCCCGGTTCGCCCTGTCATCGAGGTCTCGCAGGCGTAGCGCCAACAGCTCCGCCGCTGTCTTGCGCTCCTTCTCTTTCGCCCTTTCGTATCGCCCGGCGGCTTTTGCCTGACGATCGAGGTGCTTTATCTGGTTCTCGACCTCCTCCAGGATATCGGTCAGACGATTGAGGTTCTCTTTGGTGTGGCGAATGCGGTTCGACGTCTCGCGGCGCCGTTCCTTGTATTTCGAAATGCCGGCGGCTTCCTCGAGAAAGGTACGCATCTCCTCAGGCTTTGCCTCGATCATCCTGGAAATCATGCCCTGTTCGATGATCGAGTAGCTGCGCGGCCCGAGGCCGGTGCCCAGAAAGACGCCAGTGATGTCCTTGCGGCGACATCGCGTACCGTTCAGGTAGTAATTTGAAATGCCGTCTCTCGATACCTCGCGACGAATCGAAATCTCGGCATACTTGGCATACTGGCCTTCCAACGTCGTCTCGGAATTATCGAATATGAGTTCGACGGACGCGGCGCCGATCGGCTGCCTGGAACCCGAGCCGTTGAAGATGACGTCGGTGATGGAATCGCCACGCAGACGGCTCGCCGAGCTCTCCCCCATCACCCAGCGAACGGCGTCAATGACGTTGGATTTTCCGCAGCCGTTCGGCCCGACAACGCCGACTAGGTTGCTGGGAAAGGGAATGGTGGTGGGGTCTACGAAGGATTTGAAGCCGGCAAGCTTGATCTTGCTAAGTCGCATCTGGTGATGTATCGCCCATGCCCATGAGTTCGGCGTAGTGTAAAGTAATTCTCCCCATAAAACGATTGCTGCCGGTAAATCGCAAAGCGCTGAGAGCCGCTCAGAATGCGGCCTCCGGCCCTGTCGGAAGGCCCCGCGGGCGGTGCCGCTCCGGTATCCATGCGGCCCCCGAATTCCCTCGAAAAATCTTGAAAATCGGGCTTCCATGTCGATTCAGGCAATGTATAATTCCGCGTTTTTCTCGGACCGGCAGGAGGTCGAAATGCCCGCAAAGAAGTCCGCGAGCAGAAAGCGTAAGGCCACAAAAGCCTCCCGGAAGAAGGCTGCCAAGAGCAGGTCTACTGCCAGAAAAAAGACCGCGTCGAAGAAACGAACCGCGACCAGGAAAAAGGCGGCGGCGAAAAAATCGTCGCGCAAGAAAGCGGCCTCGCGTAAGAAACCATCGGCCAGAAAGAAGGCCTCGAAAAAACGCGTAAGCAAGAAACGATCGGCGAAAAAAGCGTCGGCGAGAAAAGCTTCCACGAAGAAGAAATCGGCGAAGAAGAAGCCGGCAAGCAAGAAGAAAGCCGCGAAGAAGAAACGCGTTTCGAAGAAGAAGGCTGCAAGGATGACGCCCAGCGGCAAGAAGAAACCCGCGACGGCGGAGCGACCGAGGTCGATCGCCAAGCGGCGCGACATTCTGATCGGACCGCATGGCGTCGAGCCTTACGTCGTAAAGCGCGGCGAAGAATACATGAGCGCGGGACAGCTCAAGCATTTCGAGACCATTCTCTCGAGCTGGAAGAGGGAATTGATGCAGGAGGTCGACCGGACCGTACATCACATGCAGGACGAGGCGGCCAACTTCCCGGATCCCAATGATCGTGCCACCCAGGAATCGGAGTTCGGCCTCGAACTGCGAACCCGGGATCGTGAGCGCAAGCTGTTGAGGAAGATCAATGCGGCCCTGGCGCGGATCGAGGAAGGCAGCTACGGCTACTGCGACGAGACAGGTGAAGAGATCGGCCTGAAACGGCTCGAGGCCCGGCCCGTCGCCACCCTGTGTGTCGAAGCGCAGGAACGCCGCGAGCTGTCCGAGCGCCAGTTTCGCGACCGGGAAGACCGGTACCGCTAAACGTCAAATTCGCTCCTGACCGGGCGTCCCGACAATATGGCAGAACCTGCAGCATACGTTGGCCGGTTCGCGCCCTCACCTACCGGACCCCTGCACTTTGGGTCGCTCCTGGCGGCCGTCGCGAGCTTCCTGCAGGCGCGCGTGAATCAGGGCAGGTGGCTGTTGCGGGTCGAGGACATCGACCCGCCACGGGAACAGCACGGGGCCGACAAACGCATTATCGCGGCACTCGAGGCCTACGGATTCGAGTGGGACGGGCCGGTCACCTACCAGAGCCACTTTCGACAACGGCATGACGAGCTCGTTGAGCGGCTCCTGGACGACGGCCTGGCCTACCCCTGCTCCTGCTCAAGGAGCGATCTCGCCGATGCCAGACGCGGCCCACTCGGGGTCATCTACCCGGGAACCTGTCGCGGCGGCAGCCGCGACGGCGATTCGGCGGTTCGTGTGCGAACGGATGACGAGGTGGTTCGCTACATGGACGCATTACAGGGCGAGCAGCTCCATCGTCTCGAATCGGAGTCCGGGGATTTCGTCATCAGGCGTCGCGATGGCCTGATCGCCTACCAGCTCGCCGTGGTCGCCGACGACCACGAGCAGGGCATCACCGAGATCGTTCGCGGCATCGACCTGATCGACTCGACGCCGCGCCAGATATACCTGCAGCGCCATTTAGGCTTCGCGACGCCGGCCTATCTGCATATCCCGGTTGCCGAAAACCCCGGCGGCCAGAAACTCAGCAAACAGACCGGGGCCACCGAGATCGACCTCAAAAACGTACGGCCGGTGCTCGTCCAGGCACTCGCGGCACTGGGGCAAGAGCCGCCTGTAGATCTTGCGGCATCGAGTCTCGGCGCCATCTGGGCGTGGGCTGCGAATCACTGGCGGCCCTCGGTGATGGCCGGGCAAAGAAGTATTCCAGCCGTCAAATTCGCTTTGGCTGGGGGCAAAAATCCGCTATCTTAGGCGCCTTTCCGGCAGCGGACAGGAAAATTCAAAGTGTCAATGAACTCCGCGCGCGTCATCAAGAAATACCCAAATCGCCGCCTGTATGACACCCACGAGAGTTGCTATATCACCTTGGCCGACGTCAAGAATCTCGTGCTTCGTAAAATCGACTTCGTGGTGATCGACAAAAAGAGCGGCGACGATATAACGCGACCTATTCTTCTGCAGGTCATCAGCGAGCAGGAACAACAGGGCGAAGCCATCATGAGCCGCGACTTCCTGTCCCAGGTGATCCGGTCCTATGGCAAGTCCGTTCCCGGATTTCTGGCGAGGTACCTGGAACAGAGCATGAAGCTCATCCTGACGCAGCAACAGAACCTGCGCGGCCAGGTAAAACGGGTCGTCGGTGTCGACCCGGTCGTCGCGGTCGCCGATGCCGCGCAGAAGAACTTCAACCGCTGGAAAACGCTGCAGGACGAGGTCTTCCGCCGGTTCTCCAGCATCGCTCGCGACGACGAGGCGAGCCTCCAGCTCACTGGCGACCAGAAAAAGGCGGGTTAGCCGAACTCGCTCGACAGGCCTGGCGAGCGCGTCTTGCGATCGCTATTTGCCGACACTTGACAGGTGGGTAGCAATTATCCTACTTTGTGCGTCGCAGCAGGGACACGCTCCCCCGCCCCCTGCTGTCAATGCCTGAAGGAGTGTTTACTCCATGGCCGGCCCCT
>JBFHXJ010000116.1:0-10299 GCA_041598995.1 Woeseiaceae bacterium
CGGCAAATCGCCGTATCGTATGCCGCAGTATGCGCAAATGCCTTCGCCGCGAGGCGACGCCGGTACTCGACTGTCAGTTGTTGTGCCTCGAGCGCTTCGAGGATCGATTCGTAATCGTCCGGATCGACGACGACGGCGACGCCGTCGTGATTCTTGGATGCTGCCCTGATCATGGCCGGACCGCCGATATCGATGTTGTCAATGGCGTCTTGAAGCGCAGCATTGGGCCGGCTCACGGTGTCTTCAAATGGATACAGGTTCACAGCCAGCAGATCGATTGGCTCGATGCCATGCTGACCCATCACGTCGTCGTCGATTCCTCGCCGGCCGAGCAGCCCACCATGAATGATGGGATGCAATGTCTTGACACGGCCGTCCATGATTTCCGGAAAGCCTGTCTTCGACGATACCTCGATCGCCGCGATTCCGGCGTCGCGGAGCAGTCGGCAGGTTCCACCGGTCGAAACAATTTCTGCACCGAGCTCGAGCAGGCCTTTGGCAAAGGGAATCAAATTGCGCTTGTCAGAAACACTGACAAGCGCCCGTCGCACCTTGAACATTGATTGTCTTTACTGAATCAGCGAATAGGACTTGAGTTTTTTGCGAAGCGTGCCCCTGTTGATGCCAAGAATCCCTGCCGCCTGGCTCTGGTTTCCCTGCGTATAGTCCATGACGACCTTGAGTAAAGGCTCTTCGACTTCGCCCAGGACGAGCTCGTACAGATCGCCGGGACGGTCTCCGTTGAGGCTTTTGATATAGGCTTTGAGTGCTTCCTCGGTATGTGTTCTGAGTGGTTTCCTGTGACTCAGGGTATTTAATTCATTCTTTTTAAACGCTTTTTTTTGTGCCACTTTCCTGACTCGACACGGAAGATTACACATACCCTCGGGACTGCGTTTGCTACGCGGCTATAGAATCATCCCCGGCCAGGCGGCCAAAGAATTCCCGCGTTAGACGAACTTGCTCCGAAGCACTGTCGACACGCACCACCCGTGACCGGAATGCTTGTGAATTGTCCAAACCAGCGCAATACCAGGTGAGGTGCTTGCGAGCCACCCGAACGCCAGTCAATTCCCCATAAAACTGGTACAGGTCGCTAAGGTGATGGAGCATAGTATCACGGACTTCGCGATTATCCAGCGGCGGCGCATGCCGGCCGGTCTCGAAGAAAAACCCGAGTTCGCGAAAGATCCACGGCCGACCTCGCGCGGCACGGCCAATCATCAAGCCATCAGCAGAGCTTAGACGCAATACTTCAAGCGACTTCTCCGGAGTGGTTATGTCGCCATTTGCGATAACCGGTATCGAAACCGCTTGACTGATTTGCGCAATCGTTTCGTACTCCGCTTGACCTTTGAATCGACACGCGCGCGTACGACCGTGCACCACGATCGCCTCGACTCCCGTAGCCTCTGCTATGCGCGCGATTTCTACACCGTTGCGGTGCTGCCCGTCCCACCCGGTCCTCATCTTCAGCGTTACGGGAACGTCGACCGCCTTGATGACGGCTTCGAGTATCCGGGTGACGAGTGTCGTATCTCTCAAGAGCGCCGATCCAGCCAGTTTGTTGCACACCTTTCTGGCCGGGCATCCCATGTTGATGTCGATGATTTGGGCCCCTCGCTGCACACACAATGCGGCTGCAGTAGCGAGCTCCTGCGGTTCGGAGCCAACAATCTGTACGACGCGGGGCTCGATATCCATGTCCAGGTCCAGTCTGCGGCGTGACTTGGCCGTGCGCCACAGACCAATATCGGCGGTGGTCATTTCCGACGTCGCCAGGCTGGCGCCGAATCGACGACACAAGCTGCGAAACGGGGCATCGGTGATGCCGGCCATAGGCGCGAGCAGGAACGGGCCCGTCAGCTCGTAAGGCCCGATACGCAAGGGGAGACTAATCCTTGAAGTCCTCGGTGGCGCAACGTACGCGTCCCGCGGTCACCCGGTAACAGACGTTGAGTTTAAACCCGGTTGCGTCGACTGATGGTTCGTCGATGGTGATGACGGCGGTGAAATTGTTGCCCGGTCCGACAGGTTGGTTCGGATTTTGATCGGCGGCAAGGTACGCGCTCGGCTCCAGAATCGCGCTGCCGATGATTTCTTCCCAGCGGTCCGTAAGGGACACGTGCACGAGGGGATAGGGCAGGGGCTCGGATGAGCGGTTACCGATACGTGAGTAAATAGTCAGCACATCCTCGTCGTCGGCGATACTGCCGTTGGTCGCTTCGAATTGCCAGCCTGTAATGCTCCACTCGGGGTTGATTGGGTTACCCAGCATGCGATAAACGTGGCCGACCGTCTGGTTGAACAATGCGGAGGTGGACAGTGTCTGGCGCTTGGCATGTACGATCTGGCCGAACAAGCAGATGACGAGCAACAGTACGCCGGCAATCATGCCGTATCCAAGCGGATCGGTGCTGCGGCGGCCGCCACGAACAATTCTGCGCGCGACATACGAATCGATGAGATTTCCAGCCTGGTCGAACCGCTTGAGCGCTGCCTCCCTCTTTTGACGCTCGCGTTCCTTCTCGAATGCGCCACGAATCTGATCACCCTCCATGATGATCGTCTCGACTTCAGGCCCCGGCTCGTCTTCCTCCTCATTATTTTTTTCAAGGGAATTCAGCCCGACAATGGTTGCACCCAGGTCCTCGTCCTGAGACGCAATGGCCAGCAATTCCTGATCGATCTCCTGGTTGATCGTCATTTCTTCTTCGGACGGCCGGGGCAGCGAATCCGAAGCTCTGTATTCCGGTTCATTGTGTGGCACGGGATCAGTCACCGACTCGGACGGGTCACTCGCAAGCGATAGTTCGATGACCTCCGCATCCGGCGTAAATGCGGCCGCGATGAGTTCTTGGTCCTCCTCGGGATCCGTGGATGTCGCTTCCTCGCCAGCGGATTTCATGGGAGCGACTTCAGCCGCGATTCCATCATCCCCTGCGATCGTTATTTCTTCGGCTGCTGCGTCTTCCTCGTCAACCTGCAATGGCCGCGAAACGATGTCTTCTGTCGCGCCAGCGTCGGCCGCGACACCCGCTGCGTCGGCGTCGACCTCGTGTGCGCCTGAGAGATCGATGCCCATGGCCTCAGCCTGCATCTCGAACTGAGAATCGAGATCGTCCGGTGCAGCCGTATCCCTGTCGTCTATCGTCGAGAGCTCACTGTGAATCGCCGCGAGTTCCTCTTCCACCTCGATCGGAATGTCATCACCCGCGGCCGCGTCATCGTCGTTGCTGAGTTCCTGCCATTCGCCGCTTTCGCTGACAGCAAGATCCGTCGCCTGGTCATCGGCCAGGGCCAGCTCCGCCGGGGTAACGGCTTCTCCGGAGACGGTTCTTGTGGGAGCGACTTCAGCCGCGATCCCAACCTCATTCGCCTCATCCTCTTCCTCTGCGAGCTCGAGAAAGTCCCCGGAATCATCATCCTCATCTGCCAATTCCTCGAGCATCGCAGAGGCATCAGCGGTATCGGCTGCGACATCTTCCTCTTCCCCGTCATCCTCCTCGTCATCGACAACGTGCCACTCGATGCCGGTATCCTCGATCCGGACCTCATCGGTGCCGGTGAGTTCGCTTAGTGTCTGCAGCAGCTGCTTGCTCGTCTCCTTGAATCTTTCTTCCGAGGTCAGGTCGTCCGCCGCCGCGGCAGTGGGAGCGGCTTCGGCCGCGATATCCTGCTGCTCGCCTCTGGCTGCCGGCATTTCCTCGGTCAGGTGCTCGAGCGCGCTGAACGCATGTCCGCAGCCGCCACAGCGGACGCGACCGGCCGCCTGCTGCAATACCTTCGCTGTGACGCGAAACGCGGTGCTACATTCGGGACATTCGGTGTACATGCGTCAGCCTTGCATTTTAGTCCCTGACAGGCAGGCCCAGTCGTCACGGTAGGCAGTGGCCGTGAAATCGACACGATCGCGATAAGCCGCGATGACCTCAGCGACCTGGTCGGCGAGGATTCCCGACAGCGCCAGCTCGCCGCCGCTCTTCAGACGGCCGCACACCTCGTCGGCCTGACCGGTCAGCGTATCGGCCAGAATATTGGCAACGACGAAATCGAACTGCCTGTCGAGCTCTGGTAACTGCGTCGTCGTTACGAGGCGGTCGCCGACCTCATTCACCAGGGCATTCTGCCGGGTGGCCGTAATCGCCTGCAAATCGCTATCCACGGCGGCGGCGGCATTCGCACCCAGCTTGAGACCGGCGATGGCCAGTATCCCCGATCCACAGCCGAAGTCGAGCAGCGATTTTCCGCTCAAAGCGCGACTGTCCAGCCATTCGAGGCACAGAGCGGTCGTCGCGTGCGTGCCGGTGCCGAAGGCGAGCCCGGGATCGAGGCGCACGACCACGGCGCCTTCGGCGTCGATCTCGAATCCCTGCGGCGATACCCACAGCCGGCGACCGAAACGCATCGGCCTGAAGTCCGTGAGCCACTCGCGCTCCCAGGGGCGATCGGCTAGCGGCACGACCCTGTTCGCCGGCAGCGTATCCGTCGCGAGCGCCTGCCTGAGATCGGCCCGCAGGATCGAGAAGTCTGCGTCAGGTGAAAAAAGTGCCGACATCCGCGTATCGCTCCAAAGTGGCGTAGTCCCGGGCAAAGGCTCGAGTATCGGCTCGCCGCCGCCGCTACTCAGCGTAATCGATTGCGCGCCGTGCCTTAAGAGGACTTCCTCGACTCGATCCGGTTCAAGCGCCCCGAGACTTATGACAAATTGACGCCATTCCATGGTTAATTGAGCTACAGACCGAGCCGTTTTTCCAGGTAATGGATATCAGTTTGGCCGGCCTGGAAGGCCGAATGCTGAAATATTTCCTGATGCAGGGGCACGTTGGTCTTGATCCCCTCGATCACGATTTCGGAAAGCGCGGTTCGCATGCGGGCAATTGCGGTTGGCCGGTCACTGCCATGTGCGACGAGCTTGCCGATCATCGAATCGTAAAAAGGCGGCACCTTGTAGCCGCTGTAAACGTGGCTTTCGACACGTATGCCGGGCCCACCCGGCGCGTGCCAAAGTTGAATCAGACCCGGCGAGGGCATGAAAGTCTTGGGATCTTCTGCATTGATCCGGCACTCGATCGCATGGCCGTGGAGCCGGACGTCTTCCTGCTTGATGCTCAAGGCCTCACCGCCGGCAATTCGCAGCTGCTCCCTCACGATGTCGACGCCGGTGATCATTTCGGTGACGGGGTGCTCGACCTGCAGGCGCGTGTTCATTTCGATGAAGTAAAACTCGCCGTCCTGATACAGAAACTCGAACGTGCCGGCACTCCGATATCCCATGTCCTTGCATGCCTGTACGCAGCGGGCGCCGATGAAATTCCTTTGCTCCTGTGTGATTCCCGGGGCCGGCGCTTCCTCGATCACTTTCTGGTGCCGGCGCTGCATTGAGCAGTCGCGCTCACCGAGATGCACCGCATTGCCGTGGTTATCGGCGAGGACCTGGATTTCGATATGCCGTGGCTTTTCCAGGAATTTCTCCATGTAAACGGTTTCATTGCCGAACGCGGCACGGGCTTCGGCCTGGGTCACTGTGATTGCGTTGATGAGCGAGGCTTCCGAATGTACGACCCGCATACCGCGGCCGCCGCCGCCGCCCGCGGCCTTGATGATGATCGGGTAACCGATGTCGCGCGCAATCTTCAGGTTCTCATCCGGGTTGTCGCCCAGTGGGCCGTCCGATCCCGGAACCGTCGGCACGCCGGCGGACTTCATGGAACGGATCGCCTCGACCTTGTCGCCCATCAGACGGATCGCGTTCGCCGGCGGCCCGATGAAAATGAATCCGCTCGATACGACGCGTTCCGCAAAATCGGCATTCTCCGAGAGAAAGCCGTATCCCGGATGGATCGCAACCGCATCGGTGACTTCTGCGGCGCTGATGATGGCCGGCATGTTGAGGTAGGACGCGGAGGACGCAGCGCCGCCTATGCAAACGGTCTCGTCGGCGAGCAGTACGTGCTTCAGGTTGTTGTCGACCGTGGAGTGAACGGCGACGGTCTTGATGCCCATTTCGCGGCAGGCGCGCAGGATTCGCAAGGCGATTTCGCCGCGGTTGGCAATGACGACTTTATCGAGCACCGCTTGATGGCCCGATCAATCGCCGGCGCGTTGATCGATGACGAACAGGATCTGCCCGTATTCGACCGGGTCGCCGTTCTGTACGCGAATCGATTTGACGGTGCCTGCGACCTCCGCCTCGATCTGATTCATCATTTTCATGGCTTCGATGATGCAGAGGGTATCTCCGATCTCGACCCGGTCTCCGACCTGGACGAACGGCGCCGCGTCCGGCGAGGATGCCGAATAGAACGTACCGACCATGGGCGCGATCACGACGTGGCCGTCTTCCTCGACCTCGGCCATCGCCACGGGCGGCGCGGGTGTCGCTGCGGTAGATGCTGCCTGAACCGGCGCAGCCGCCGGATGTGGAGCCGGCATCGGCGGCGCCATGGGTGTTGCGAAGCCGGCGGGGTAGCGACTGATCCTGACAGCCTCTTCTCCCTCGGTGATTTCGATCTCGGCAATGCCGGATTCATCCAGCAGCTCGATGAGTTTTTTTACTTTTCGGATGTCCATCATTTGCCCTCAGACAATTGTCGTGAAGCGGCAAGCATTGCCAGCTCGTAACCGTATGCGCCCAGGCCGAAAATACAGCCCGCGGCGATATCGCTGAAAAAACTCTTGTGGCGGAAATCCTCGCGGGCGAAGACGTTGCTCAGGTGAATCTCGACGAAAGGAATCTCCACGGCCAGCAGGGCATCCCGTATCGCGATGCTGGTGTGCGTAAAGGCGCCGGGATTCAGAAGGATGTAATCGACCCCGTCAGTTTTCGCCTGCTGGATGCGATCGACGATCTCGTGCTCGGCATTCGACTGCAACGCGGCGAGCTCGTGGCCCAGCTCGGTCGCGAGCTCATTGAGCCGGGCCTCGACATCGGCAAGGCTCATGGCGCCGTACACGCCGGGTTCGCGTGAACCGAGGAGATTGAGATTGGGGCCGTTTAGAAGGAGCAAGCTCGCCATTCAGCTTATTCTTGCTAGTTTGCCGGAGATGGCGGCAATTCTAACCCTCTTCGAGGTAGATAGCGCAAGTTTTCGGGTGGTCCGGCTTCGCCCCGGTCACGGGACGGGCCCGGATCGCGGCTGCCGCCGCTCCCCGGAAATCGTTTCCGCGGCGCCTAGAGATCTTGCAGGGCTTGCCGAGCCCCGGCCAGGTCGATTTCGCCGGCCGCGAGCCGTTCGAAGACGCCCATGATCGTCTCGATATGCGATTCGACGATCTCCCCGATGTGTGTCTTCAGGAGCTCGCCGCCGGGGGCGACGACCATCGTGAACGGCATGCCGATGAACTCGATGCCGGAGGCTTCCGCAGCGGCCATGGCGTCTTCCTGGCCGACCAGGACCGGGTAATTGAACTGCACTTCCTCGGCGTAGAGCTGCACCGGCTCGAGGAAGTCGACGGCAACGCCGATGACCTGCAAGTTGTCTTGTGCGTGCGCTTCCTGGGTGCGTTTCAGGAGCGGGATTTCGCGGCGGCACGGTGCGCACCAGGTGGCCCAGAAATTGACCAGCCGCGCCTTGCCGTGCCAGTCGGACAGATTGCGAACGACGCCGTCCAGGTCGGGCAGTGAGAACTCGAGCTGGTCGGCCGCCGTCGCCGGCGCCCGGTCAGCCGGCTCGAGCCGAAGCGACTGCAACGGTATCGGTTGCGGCCGGTTTTGCACCAGGTAGATCGCGACGCCGATGGTAAAAATAATGACTGCCAGGAATATGGCGACCAGTCTCATGCTCATTGTCTAGTTTTTCGCGCTAATCGTTGCGTTATTTGCCGTCGCTTGCCTGACATGTTCCGCGAATTCCTTGGCCTTCATGTATCCGACGACCTCGAAGCCGTGGCGTTGTGCGCCGTCAGGGCCGAAGAAAATGATCGTCGGCGGACCGAATACGCCGAAGCGCTCAAGCAATGCCTGGTCCTCAGCGTCGTTCGCGGTAACGTCGGCCTGTAACAATACCGTATTCGACAACGCATCCTGAACTTCCGCATCGGTAAACGTGTATTGCTCCATCTCGATGCAGGACACACACCAGTCGGCGTAAAAATCCAGCATGGCCGATTTGCCCTGACTGGCAGCCATGGCGACTTGCGCGTCGAGATCGTCGACCGTCTTGATGCGCCGGAACTGGAGGTGCTTCGTCACGGCGCCATTGCCCTGTCCGGTTAAGCCGATGCCTTCCAGCGGGCGCAATAGGCTCGCCGAGCCGGTCAGCGAGCCCAGGACGAGCACCGCACCGTAGATGATGGCCAGCAAGCCGAAGCCCTTGCCGAGCTTGTGCACGCCTAGCGAGTCCGGCGTCAGCGTGGTGAGACCACCGAGATACACGCCGGCCATGAAAACGAGAATGCCCGAGAGCGCCAGCGTGACTTCGCCGGGCAGGATGCGGGACAGCATCCAGATCGCGAGCCCCAGCAGCATGAAGCCGAAGGCATTCTTCACCGCGACCATCCAGGGACCTGCCTTCGGCAGCAGCTTGCCTTGCGCGGCGCCGACCAGCAGTAGCGGCGCGCCCATCCCGAGGCTCATGGCAAACAGCGCGGTACCGCCGCGTAGCATGTCGCCCGATTGCGCCATGACGGTCAGCGTGGCGACGAGCGCCGGCGCGACGCAGGCGGTGACGATCAGGGAAGACAAAGCACCCATGACGAATGCACCCACCGTGGTGCCGGTCCTCTGCCCGCCACTCATCGCCGCAATACGGGACTGGATGGCGGCCGGCATCTGCAGCTCGAACATGCCGAACATCGCGAGCGCGAGCACGACGAACAGGCTGGCAAAGAGAATCAGCACCCACGGTTGGTTGAAGATAGCCTGGAGCTGCAGTCCAGCGGCGGCGGCGGCAACGCCGGCGGCCGTGTAGACGAGCGCCATACCCATGACGTAACTCAATGCCAGCGTAAAGCCGCGCGCCGGACTCACCGCGTGGCCTTCGCCGGCGATGATGCCGGAAACGATCGGCACCATCGGCAGCACGCAAGGCGTAAACGTGAGCAAAAGGCCGAGCCCGAAGAAAGTGGCGACGACCAGGCCCAGTCCGGAGTCGGTGATGACCCGTGCGAGCCGCGCTTGCTCGGATACCGGCGCCCCACTCGAGGCCGTCACCGCGGCTTTCGCGGAGGATGACGTGGCGACCGGCAACTGTACGGTCAGCATCCGGGTCACCGGCGGGTAACAGATGCCGCCGTCCGCGCAACCCTGGTATTTCAGCTCGAGATCGAGCGGCAAAGCCTCGGGTGTCGCACGCACCAGCGGCAGCCGCGCGAACACGTCGCCGAAGTAGACCTCTTGTTCACCGAAATAGGGATCGGTCTTCATCTCGCCGGGCGGCAGTTCGAGCCCGCGCAGCATGACCTTGTCGGAGGCCGTCGCCGCCGAGATTTTGTCCTTGTACAGGTAGTAACCGTCGGCCACGCGGAAGGCTACTTCGACGGTGTTGCCGTCCAGCACGGTCAGGAGCGGCTGGAATGCCTGGTCGACGTGCAGGAAATCTGCGCTGGCGCCTACGAGCCTGCCGAATGAGGCCGCGCTGCCGAGCTCGATCCTGCCGGCGTCACGCTTCGCCGCCACCAGTTCGACGGTCTCAGTCCAGGTCTGGGGTGGATAGCAGAGACCGATGTCGGCGCAGCCCTGCGACTTGATCACGAGATCGAAGGCTTGAGGCGGCTCGCCGATGATCTGGTAAGGGATGCTGACGAAAAAGCGGTCCCGGTAGATCTGCTGCACGCCGAAGAATTCGTCCTCGTGGTGCAGGCCCTCGGGAAGCACGACTTCGCCGAAGACAATCGATTCGGAGCCACTCGCATAGGACATCTTGCTGCGGTACAGGTAGTACCCCTCCTCGACCAGCCAGTCGATCTCGATGGTCTCTCCGGTATCCGCGACAGCGTAGCGATAGGCTTCCTGCGGGCGCAGGATTTCCTCGTCCTGGGCGAGGCTCGCCGGCGGCGGCGCCAGCGTGGCCACGAGCAGGGCAGTGACTGTACGGTATAGGGCTCTTCGCATCGTCGGGCTAAATCGTCCGGGTATCCATGTGACCGGATTAAGGCCGCTATTGTTACCCATTATGTCAACAAAAAAGTGGGGATCGCGGAGGCAGCATAGCGGCGCCGCAAATCCCTGTCATGGATCCAGGCCGCAGTTTGCGGGCCGCTCGACGTCAGCGCTTGAATTTTGTCCGGCGATCCCTATCATTGGCACTCCCTGACGCCGAGTGCTAACAAGTCACCGGTCTGGAGAACCGCGATAGC
>JBFHXJ010000117.1:0-10069 GCA_041598995.1 Woeseiaceae bacterium
CCACGAGGTGACGACCCCGCAGGCGTTTTCCATGCTGCGCGAAAAGCGCCTGCGAGTGCGCCGGCCCGACCTCACGCTCGGCACGATGGATCATTCCACACCGACCGTGTCGTTCAAGAGCTTCAAGGATCTCGCCATCGTCAGCGAAGGCGCAGCGAAACAAGTGCGCGCGCTCAAGGAGAACTGTGAGGATTTCGGACTGGAGCTGCACGGCTTCGACAGCGATTATCGCGGCATCGTGCACGTCATCGGGCCCGAACTCGGCGCGACGCAGCCGGGCAAAACGATCGTCTGTGGCGACAGCCATACGAGCACACACGGCGCGTTCGGCGCGCTGGCGTTCGGTATCGGCACCACCGAAGTCGGGCATGTGCTGGCGACCCAGTGCGTCCTGCAAAGGAAGCCGCGCACCCTGTCGATCGAGGTGAGCGGTCGGTTACAGCCCGGCGTGACGGCCAAAGATGTGATTCTCGCCACGATCGGACAGATCGGCGTCGATGGCGGGACCGGGCATGTCATCGAGTATCGCGGCAGTGCGATCGAGGCGATGGACATGGAAGCGCGCATGACGGTGTGCAACATGTCTATCGAGGCCGGTGCCCGCGCCGGCATGGTCGCCCCCGACGACACGACGCTCGAGTATCTGAGTGGTCGGCCCCGCGCGCCGCAGGGAGCGGCGTGGGACGAAGCCGTTCGGCGCTGGCGCGCCCTGCCCAGTGACGCCGGCGCGCATTTCGATCGCTCGGTGCAGGTAGACGGCAGCGCGCTCGAGCCGATGGTCACGTTCGGCACCAATCCGGGGATGGTCATTCCGGTAGGCAAAACCGTGCCGCAAGCGAGCGCCGACACGGGATTGCGCAAAGCGCTCGACTACATGCGGCTGCAGCCCGGCCAGCCGATCGGCGACGCGGCCGTCGACGTCGTGTTCATCGGCAGTTGCACGAATTCCCGCCTGTCTGACCTCGAGCAGGCGGCGCAGATCCTGCGCGGTCGCAAGATCGCAGCCGGCGTGAAAATGCTGGTCGTGCCCGGATCGCAACAGGTCAAACGGCAGGCAGAGGACAAGGGTCTTCATCACGTATTTCTCGAGGCCGGCGCGGAATGGCGGGAGTCCGGTTGTTCCATGTGCATCGGCATGAACGGCGACACCGTGCCGAGCGGCAAACTCAGCGTCAGCACGAGCAACAGGAATTTCGAAGGCCGCCAGGGGATCGGTGCACGCACGGTGCTCGCGAGCCCACTGACCGCAGCCGCGTCCGCGATCGCCGGGCGCGTCAGCGATCCACGTCCGTACCTCGGGACGCGGTAAGCCATGGACGCGTTAAGAGAAATCTCGTCGCGCACCGTCGTCTTGCCGCGGGTGGACGTCGACACCGACCAGATTATCCCCGCCCGCTTCCTGACGACGACGTCGAAGGACGGCCTCGGGCAACACCTGTTCTCATACTGGCGGTATCGGGACGACGGCTCGGCCAATCCCGATTTTGTGTTGAACAAACCGGAGGCAAAAGGCTGCGCGGTACTGGTAGCGGGAAACAATTTCGGTTGCGGCTCCTCGCGCGAGCATGCGCCCTGGGCATTGCTCGATTACGGGGTTCGCGCCGTCGTCAGCACCTCGATCGCCGACATTTTTCGGGCGAACTCCCTGAAGAACGGACTGTTGCCGGTCGTCGTCGACAGGAACACGCATGCCTGGTTGCTGGAGAATCCCGGCGCCAGCGTCTCCATCGATGTTGCCGCATCCACGCTGACGCTGCCGAACGGGCGGTCCATCGCCTATCCGATCGACGCTTTTTCGCGCTACTGCCTGCTCGAGGGCATCGACGAGCTCGGTTTCCTTCAACAGCACGAAGACGACATTCGTCGCTTCGAGGAGGCACGATCCTGGACGCCCTGATCACGGTGCTCCCAGGTGACGGTATCGGCCCCGAGGTTGCACAGGCGGGTATCCGGGTCATTAAGCGCGTCGGCGAGTCTTTCGGCCACCGTTTCAGTTTTTCCGAGCAACTGATCGGCGGCGCCGCCATCGACGCCGCCGGCGTTCCCTTCCCGGACGACACCAGGGCCAGTTGCGTAGAAAGCGACGCGATCCTGCTGGGCGCCGTCGGCGGTCCGAAGTGGTCCGAACCCAATGCGAACATCCGGCCCGAACAGGGCCTGCTCGCGCTGCGCGCGGAACTCGCGGTGTTCGCCAATCTGCGGCCGGTCATCGTATACAGTGAACTTGCGGACGCTTCGCCGATCAAAAGAGATCGGCTCGAGAACGTGGACCTGATGGTCGTACGGGAACTGACCGGCGGCATCTACTTCGGCGACAAGAGCCGGAACGCGGACACCGCGAGCGATTTGTGTACTTATCATCGCTACGAGATCGAACGCATCGTACGCGTCGCGGCGCGGCTTGCGCAGACGAGGAAGAAACGGCTTTGTTCCATTGACAAGGCCAACGTGCTGGAGACCTCGCGTTTGTGGCGTGACGTCTGTACCTCGACGATGACCAGCGAATTTCCCGACGTCACCGTCGAGCACCTGCTCGTCGATGCCGCGGCGATGCACCTCATTAACCGGCCCGCCGATTTCGACGTGCTGGTGACTGAAAACATGTTCGGCGATATTTTGACGGACGAGGCATCGATGCTCGCGGGTTCACTGGGCATGTTGCCGTCTGCCTCGCTTGGGGAAACCCGGCGGGGACTGTACGAACCGATCCACGGCTCGGCGCCGGACATTGCCGGCAGGGGAATAGCCAACCCCTGCGGCATGATCGCGAGCGTCGCCATGCTGCTTCGGTTGAGCCTCGGGCTCGACGAGGAAGCGACGCTGGTTGAAAACGCTTTGCGCGCCGCCATAACGGATGGCGCAAGAACGGCTGACATCGCAGACGGTGGCAAACGCGCATTGAGTAGTGCCGAAATGACCGACGCGATCATCGACAGATTCGGCTGATTGGTTTTGGAGGACAAATTCTTTATGAACAAGATACTGACATTTGCCTGCCTGGCCAGCCTCACGGCCCTGGCGTTCCCCGGGGCCGCACTGGCCGGGGGTCAGGAGGACGTAAGCGACGGTGAGGTACGTAGCTGCATCCGCACGCCCCAGATTCGCAACACCAAGGTCATTGACGACCGGAACATCTTGTTTTACATGCGCGGCTCAACCGTCTATCACGTCACGCTGTCGCGCCGATGCCCCGGGCTGAGGCGCGAAGGGCGATTCTCCTATCGCACGTCGACTGGCAACCTGTGCCACCTCGATACGATTACGGTGCTCTACAGCGGCGCGACGGGTCTCGATCCGGGCGCGTCATGCGGACTCGGCTATTTCCGCGAGGTGACCAAAGAAGATGCGGAGGCGCTCATCGAGGGATTGCAGAAAGACCCGGAGGCCAAACCATTGCCGCCGGCCGATCCCGAAGATATGACCGAGGGCGAGCGCAAGGAACCCGAAATATCCTGAGACTCGATCAGGCGATATTCACCTTGCGCAGGCCGGCCCTGCGTGAGCGCTCGAGCGCCGATACAACATCGTCGACGAGGTCTGCCCCGTCTTCGATGCCGACCGAAAGGCGGATCAGGTTCTGGCCGATCCCCGCCGCCGTCAGCGCCCGTTCGCTGACGGGCGCGTGTGTCATCGACGCCGGGTGGCAGACCAGGCTTTCGATCCCGCCCAGGGATTCCGCCAGCGAGAAGTGGCGCAGGTTTTCCAGAAACTCGCGCACGGAGAATTCGCCGCCGTGGATCTCGAAACTTACCATGCCACCGAATCCCTGCTGCTGCCGTCGCGCTATGTCGTGTCCAGGGTGATCGGGCAGTCCGGGATAGTAGACGCGATTCACGAGCTCGTGCTCATGGAGCACGCTCGCGAGTAAGGCGGCATTTTTCTCGTGCTGCTTCAGTCGCGCGAAAAGCGTGCGTACGCCGCGCAGGGTCAGGTAGCTGTCGAAAGGCGCGCCGGTCAGGCCCAGGCAGTTCGCCCACCAGTCGAGCGTCTCGGCGAGTTCGTCGCTCGCGGCGATCACGGCGCCGCCGATGACGTCGCTATGGCCGTTCAGGTATTTCGTGGTCGAGTGAATGACGACGTCCGCGCCGAGACTGATCGGCTGCTGCAACGCGGGAGACAAAAAGGTGTTGTCGACCGCGAGCAGTGCCCCGCAGGCACGCGTCGCCTCGGCTATCGATGCGATATCCACGATTCGCAACAAGGGATTGGACGGGGTCTCGACGAGCACCAGCTTCGGCTTTCGGGCAAACGCCTCATCGACAGCGCGCGCATCGGTCTGATCGACGAAACCGACCGAAAATTGTCCCTTGGTAGCCAGGCTATCGAACAGGCGGTAGGTGCCGCCGTAGCAGTCATGTGGCGCAATCAACAGGTCGCCCGGCTTCAGCAGATGCGTGATCAGAGTGAGTGCCGCCATGCCTGACGAGGTGATGACGGCGCCGGCGCCGCCTTCGAGCGACGTTAACGCGCCGGCGAGCGCATCACGGGTCGGATTGCCGCTGCGGCAGTAGTCGTATTGCCGTTTTTCGCCGAAGCCGGCAAAGGTGTAGTTGGATGACAGGTGCAACGGCGGCACCACGGCACCGTGCTGGCTGTCGGATTCGAGCGATGCGCGAACCGCCGTCGTCGCCGGTCGATCGAATGAACTCATGCTTCAGTCTCCGCTTGCTGATTCCCACAAGGCGACCGTGTCGCCAGCTGCTCATCGGAATCCTGCGAAAACCGCGAAGGTGGGTGCCGTGCCCTCCACTAGCGTGTCGCACGGTCACTCATCTTTCGGTGCAGCCCGTCTGCACCGCAGGAGTTGGCACCTTTTCAGGATGGTTAGCCCTGAAGGTTGCCCCGGCGTCTAAGGGCCTTTCCCTCAGCCGGTCTCGATGAGTACGGCTGAGTGTAGGGGCAGCCCGCGCGAAGCGTCAAGACGTTTCTTCATATTAGAATTTGTTAATTCCATGAAAATCATTTCGCGCGTCTCGCGCGCCGCGACGAGCGTCCGACAACGCCCGATGGGCACAATCACCTAAGTGTTTCAAAACAGCTAGTTAAACGATCTATTTAATGTAGATTTTCACTTACGCGGCGGCCTCGGCGAGGGTCTCGAAAAAGAGCGCGAGATCCTGCGGCCGCGTGTGGATGTGCGTCGAGAGCCTGAGGCGCGGGATTTTCGTGGTCCAGATGAGGCGCTCGTCGCAAAGTTGCCAGAGCCGCGCCAGCTTCTTGTCCGGCAGGTCGAGCCGGAAGGTCACCAGCGCGCCGTACATGCGGTCATCCTCCGGACTCAGCATGCTGGTATACGGCAATGAACGAGCCGTTTGATAGGCATTCTTCGCCAGCTCGTGAATGCGCGCGAAAATGCGTTCCGGACCGATCGCCTGGGCGAAACGCAGGCCGGCGATGAATCCCTCGATGATGGCGCGGTTATTGGTGCCGAAACGCATGAATCGGGCCGCCTTCAAGGACTTGTCGTCCCAGCGCGCCGTGGCGATCACCGGGTAGTGCTCATCCAGCCTTTCTTCGCGAATGTAGAGCAGTCCCGAGCCGACCGGTGCGAACAACCATTTGTGCGGGCTGCCGGCAAAATAATCGCAGTGCATGTCGTCGATCCGGTAAGGCACCTGCCCGGTCATGTGGGCGCCGTCGACGACCGTAATCACGCCCTTCGCCCTCGCCGCATCGCAGATCTCGCGAATCGGCATCAAGAGGCCCGTCGGGCTCGTGATGCCGCTGAAACTCAACACCCGCGTCTTCGGCCCGATGGCCGAGACGACGATGTCCGCGAGTTGCCCGGCGCCCTCCGGTGGCAGTGGGAGCGCGACCTCGCGCACGGTGATCTCGCCCTTCGCCTCCCTGACCCGCCAGGGCTCGCGACCGCTCGGGTGCTCCTGGTCGGTGAGCAATACTTCGGCGCCTTGGTCCAGCGGCATGCCGCCAGCAATGATCGACATCGCCTCAGTAGCGTTATGCGTGATGGCCAGCTCTTCCTTGCTGCAGCCGACGAATGTCGCCAGCTCGGCGCGATGTGATTCCAGTGTCTCGTAGCCCCAGCGCGGATAATCGTCGCCCGGGTGCAACCCGTCCATGTGCAGCCCCGCGGATTGCTCGAGGTAATCGCACACGGTCGTGACCACCGGTCTTGCCGCCACACCGACGCTGCCGGTATTCAGAAAGGCGCGCTTGCCTGGCATCAGGAACTGTTCCTCGCGGATACGGTTCCAGTATGCGTCGGCATCGCCGTCGAGCAACGTAGCACTCGGCAACGCCTTCTTTTCAGTGCCGACTGCGCTTGCCGGCAGGCCGAAAAGCGCTGCCGAATACGCAAGGTTGCGGATGGCCTCGCGGCGATTCATTGGCATCTTCATTCCCCCGAATGCGGCCAGACCATTCTAACGGAAATGAAAATGTGGATGTCAGGCAGTCGTTACTTGCCGGTTCCCGGTCACCAGGAAATAGACACCTATTAATAACAACACGACCTGGAACTCCATGCCGCCCATCGGAAACCCTTCCGCCGGTGTAAAACTCCAGCGCGGCCCGTGGAACAGCACGATAGCGCCGATCAGCACGGGGATGCCCGCGACCGCGGCGAGCCGCGTGATCAACTCGCTGCTGAATCCGCCGATAATGATGCCGAGACCGGCCGCGAGCTCGGCGAACGTCACCAGCGCGGCGACCGGGACGCTCAAGCCCATCATCTCCGGGAAAGTGCTGAACGTCGCCACCTTGCCGGCGCCGTGAAACAGGAACACGGCGGCGAACGCGGCGCGCAGCAGCCAGTGCGCATGCGGTCTCATGCTGTTTAACCAATCAAACATCGACATACTCCTTACAGGGTTTCTGCAATAGACCCGCAATGTCGTGTGTTCATTACCGCGCTCAGTCGCAAATCGGACGTTTGTCGTTGTCGTGACCGTAGAACGCGACGATCCGCCATTCGCCGTCGAGCTTCTGCAGCACGTAGAGATTGGTGCGCGAGACCGGCGGGATCGCTTCGCCGTCCTGGTTCAGTCGCGAATACTGCGTGTCGACGAGCGCCAGCGTGTCAGATGCAACACAGATGCTCAAGTCTGTAATCCTCGATTCCTTCCAGCCGCGCCCGATGATGACTTCGTAAAGGTTCTCGAGATTCTCGATCACGGCCGCTGGCGTCGCCAGAACGCGATGACTGTCGCCGCCGCCGACATGCACGGGCGTCGCATAGATCTCGTTGGCGATCTTGTAAGTATCTTGCTCGTTGAATGCATCAAAATACTCGTAGAGCTTTGCGCCTGCGCCTTCTCTGTCGCCTCCGACAGCCAGGTTGCAGACAAACGCAAGCAAAATTGCGCTGACCGTGCGGCTCATTCATCTTCTCCTTCTAGATCGAAATTTCCGGCGGGATTTCGCGCAAATTGTAGCTTGAACTCATGACGCGGCCGTATGCGCCGGCGTTCGCGATCAGGATTACGTCGTTTTCCGCACACGGCGGCAGCAGGCGGTCGCTGCCGAGCTTGTCGCCCGACTCGCAGATCGGACCGACGACCGTCACCGTCTCCGTCGACGCATCATGCACGCGGGAAAGATTGACGATTTCGTGGTAAGCACCATACAGCGCGGGCCGGATCAGTGCATTCATGCCCGCATTGATGCCGACATAGCGCATATCGCCCTTACCCTTGGTCTGCGTGACGCGACTCAGCAGCACACCAGCCTGTGCCACCAGGTAGCGTCCCGGTTCGAGCCACAACTTGTATTTCGGATAAGCCTTTTTGATGGCGCCGAGCGTTTCGTCGAGCGCCGCAAGATCAAATTGCGCATCGCCGGTCTTCTCCGGCACACCAAGCCCGCCACCGAGATCGATGACCCCCACATTCGGAAAACGTTCGGCAACCTTGATGAGTTCTGCAGCCACCGCGCGCCAGTTGTCCGGATCGAGTATGCCGCTGCCGCTGTGCGCGTGAATGCCGATGACGTCCGCATGCGCTTTTTTCAGCAAAGATTCGAGCTCATCGATCTCGAATCGCGGTATGCCAAACTTGGAATGGATTCCGGCCGTCTTTACATGTTCGTGGTGACCGCGGCCGATTCCCGGGTCGAGCCGGATAAACAGTTTCTGGCCCTCGAATACCTTCGGCCAGGCCTCCAGTGGATAGAGATTGTCCAGCGTAACCTGCAGGCCTTCACTGATCGCCCATTCGTATTCGTCCCGCGGCGCAAAATTGGGTGTGTACAGGACGCGCGTTTTGTCCAGATCCGGCAAAACTTCTTGCAGGCGCTTGACCTCACCTGGGGAGACACAGTCGAAATCGATGCCGAGCTCCGCCAGGCTGCGAATCACGTCGGCATTCGCATTTGCCTTTACGGCGTAGAGGATGCGATCGACCGACGACAGTTTTTGCAGACCCGCGGCGGCACTTCTCACGCTATCCAGATCGTAAACGAAGCTGTTCGGATGCTCGCCGCCGAGCTTCAGGAGTTTGTTCCGTTTCTTCAGCCACCACGGATCCGCCGCCGCGACGACCGCCGCTTCGTCACGGAACAGTGCTTCCCAGCTCGGACCGAAGGTCGCCTCGCTGCCGGACTTGCGGATGACCGACGCATGGAATTTCGTGATCAGGCGCGCCGCCTGCTCCTGTTCGATGACGAAGCTGAAATTGAGGTCGTTCGCCGCTTGCGAAACGAGATGAATGCGCTCCTCTTCGAATACCGACAGTGCCGGTGACAGCTTCGGTAAAAAGGTACGGATCTTGCGCCCGACCAGGCCGATCGTTGCACAGTTTTCGATGACTTTGACCCTGCAAATTGCAGCCAGGTCCCTGACCAGCGCTTCCTGCACCTCGGCCGCGATACGCCCCTCGCGTATGTCCAGCGATACCGTGACATTCGTTTCCGACGTGGAGACGAGATCGATCGAGACACCGTGTCTCGCGAAACAGGCAAACGCCTTGGCGAGGAAACCGACTTCGTGCCACATCGCGCTGCTTTCCATCGATATCAGCGTGACGCCGCTCCTGGTCGATATACCCTTGACCTGAGGCTCCGACTCGTGCGTCAGGGCCGATACCGTCGTGCCCTGGATATGCGGTGCCTCGGTACTGCGAACGAACAAAGGAATGCCGTTGCGGCGCACGGGAGACAGGCAGCGCGGATGTAGTACCTTGCTGCCACTTGACGCGAGTTCCTGCGCTTCGTCGTAGTGCAACTCGATCAGCAGGCGTGCGGACGGTACGAGCTTGGGATCCGTCGAAAAAATGCCCGGTACGTCGGTCCAGATCTCGAGACGTCGTGCCTGCAGCATTGCGGCAAGATACGCGGCGGAAGTATCGGACCCCTCGCGTCCCAGCAGCACCGTTTCGTCGTGTGCGTTTCTGGCGATGAACCCCTGCGTCAGTATGACATCGCCCTTCGCGCGAAGTTGCTGCTCCAATTGAGGATCCGCGTCATAGCGGCAGGTAGCCGAAATGTAGTTCTGCTTCGGCGAGCGATCTGCGCGGTTTTCGGAGCGCAGAATGTCACGCGCGTCCTGCCGATAAACATCGAGACCTGTACTTTTAAGATACGCCGCTCCGAGCCGGGTCGACATCAATTCGCCCATGGCGACGACATGCGCGTGAATGCGCGGACTGACTTCCCGAACCAGGCGAATGCCCGCCACGAGACGCTCGATCTCGTCCAGGTAGCCGTCGATGAGCGCCGGGCCATCCACCTTCAGGGCAGCGGCCAGCGCGTAATGCTTCTGCCGCAGCTCCCCGAGCAGCTCAGCCGGGTCTTCGGATACGGCTGTCGTCAGGATCTGCTGCAGCAGGTTAGTCACCTTGCTGAGCGCGGAGTGCACCACGATGGGGCGGAGCCCGCCATCGAGCCGGTTTTTCACGAGGGCGCGTATTTTTTGCCAGTTTTCCGCGGTGGCGACCGAGGTACCGCCGAATTTCATGACCACCAGATCGGAGTTCGCTATCTGCTGCGGCGCCCCGAGCACCGCACCGTCGACGAACGGTGCTTCAACTGTTCGCTGGCTCATCGCTACTGACCTTGTCTGAATTGATTCTCCAAAAAAAAACCCGCACGGGATTACCTTGCGGGTTTGATGGCA
>JBFHXJ010000118.1:0-9994 GCA_041598995.1 Woeseiaceae bacterium
ACGACACGGTCGGTGTGGAATGATCCATCGTGCCGAGCGTGAGGTCGGGCCGGCGCACTCGCAGGCGCTTTTCGCGCAGCATGGAAAACGCCTGCGGGGTCGTCACCTCGTGGATGAGGTGCAGGTCGATGTAGAAAATCGCCGGGGTGTCCGGGGTCTCGTGCCTGACGAGATGTTCGGACCAGATTTTCTCGAACAGCGTCCTTGCCTGATGTGCAGCCATTGCCGCGTCAGGTGCCGCCGGCCGCGGCAACGGGTGGCGCGTCGAGACTCTCCAGCCAGCCTTCCGTGTCCTCGGTATCCCCGGAAAACAGGCCGAAAAATGCGTCCTGTAATTTCTTCGTCAGCGGCCCGCGCCGTCCGGCACCGACCTGAATGCGGTCGACGGAGCGGATCGGTGTGATTTCCGCCGCGGTACCGGTGAAAAACATCTCGTCGGCGAGATACAGGCTTTCGCGTGGAATCGAACTCTCTTCCACGGTCAATCCGATCCTGGCCGCGAGCTTGATGACGGTGTCGCGTGTAATACCGGTGAGGATCGACGAGGCTGCCGACGGCGTGATGATCTTGCCGTCGCGTATGATAAACAGGTTTTCGCCGGCACCTTCGCTGACGGTGCCGTCGGTCGACAAGGCGATGCCCTCGGCGAAGCCCAGGCGTTTCGCCTCCGTGCTGATCAACTGGCTCGACAGGTAATTGCCGCCTGCCTTGGCGAGGGCAGGGACGGTGTTCGGGGCAACCCGCTGCCAGCTCGATACACAAACGTCGACACCCCGTTCCAGGCCCTCGGTGCCCAGATACGCGCCCCATTCCCAGGCGGCGACCGCGACGTCGACCGGATGATCCGGCTTAGGTGCGAGCCCGATATCGCCGTAGCCGCGTAATGCGATCGGCCGTATATAGGCGCCATCGCGCAGTTCATTGGCGAGCACGACTTCCTTGCAGGCCGCGATCAGCTCATCGCGTTCATAGGGTATCGGCAGGCGATAGATTTTTGCCGAATCATAAAGGCGCTGCATGTGATCCGTCAGCCGGAAGATCTTCGGTCCGTCCGGTGTCTTGTACATGCGGATGCCTTCGAATACGGACGAGCCGTAGTGCAGCGCATGTGACAATACGTGAACCGTGGCTTGCTCCCACGGCACCATCCGGCGATTCAGCCAGATCAGTTTTCCGCCTTCAAAACTCATGCGGGTAGCTTACATTAAATCGAGGCGCGATTGATGTCAGCAGCAGCCGGTTCGGGTTCCTTACCCAGTTGGCGCCGCCGCAAGATGCGATTGATGACTTCCAGATATGCGCGACATGCTGCTTCTACGATATCGGTACTCGTGCCGTGACCGCGGTAACTGTGCCCGTCATATTCCACCGTGACGGTCGCCTCTCCCTGCGCATCCTCACCGACCGACGCACTGTGCAGTTCGAATTTCTTCAGATCCAGATCTATACCGGTCGTATCCTCGAGTACCCGGAAAGCAGCTTCGACCGGTCCCTCCGCTTTCGCCGATTCGTTCCTCTCGTTGCCCTTCTCGTCAATGAGTCTGAGGCTTGCCAGTGCCCGGTCGCCGGTTGCTGTCGAGACCTGCAGCGATTTGAGGATCCAGGGTCCGGACGAGGCGCTGTCGACGTTCATGATGATGGCTTCGATGTCGCCGTCGTAAATGTCTTTCTTGCGATCGGCGAGTTTCTTGAATTCCTGGAAGGCCCGATTCGTTTCGAATTCATCGAGTGCAAAACCTAGCTCTTTCACCCGATCGCGAAACGCATGCCGTCCGCTATGTTTGCCAAGAACCAGATTCGATTTGCTGATGCCGACGTCCGCCGGGCGCATGATCTCGTAGGTCGAGTGGTGCTGCAGCATGCCGTGCTGGTGTATACCTGCTTCGTGCGCGAATGCATTTTCGCCGACGATTGCCTTGTTGCGCGGAATTGCCATACCGGTGATGCCGGAGACGAGTCGCGCCGTCGGATAAATCCGCGTCGTGTCGATACCGGTATCGAGCCCGAAGAACTCGCTGCGCGTCTTCAATGCCATGACGATTTCTTCGAGCGAGCAGTTGCCGGCCCTTTCGCCGATGCCGTTGATCGTGCATTCGATCTGTCGTGCGCCGGCCGCGACCGCGGCGAGGCTGTTGGCAACGGCCATACCGAGATCGTCGTGGCAATGCACGCTCAGCGTAATGTCGTCGATAGCGGGCACGTGTTCCTTCAGGTAACGGAACAGCCGGTCGAATTCGGTCGGCACGGTATAGCCGACCGTGTCCGGTATGTTCACTGTTGTTGCCCCGGCTTCGATGGCGGCCGTCACCACCTCGGCGAGATAGGCGAGCTCCGTTCGCGATGCATCCTCCGGGGAAAACTCGACGTCGTCACACAGCTCGCGCGCCTGGCGGATCGCACCCACCGCGCTCTTGATGATTTCTTCTTTCGCCATCTTGAGCTTGTACTCGCGATGGATCGCGCTCGTCGCGACAAAGACATGGATCCGGTGATGGTCCGCGCCCTTTACCGCGGCGTGTACCTTGTCGATGTCCTCTGGATTACAGCGCGCAAGTCCGCAGATGATCGGGCCGCGATTCTCGTCGGCGATCGCCTTGACCGCTTCGAAATCGCCGGGCGAGGCCGCCGGGAAACCGGCTTCGATGATGTCGACCTTGAGCTCGGCAAGCGCCCTCGCGACGCGCAGCTTTTCCCTGAGGGTCATGCTGCAGCCGGGCGCCTGTTCGCCGTCCCGGAGGGTCGTATCGAAGATCTTGATGCGCTCGCTTGCCATGGCTTGTCTCCGCTAATCGCCGTAGTCGAGGCTTGCCATCGGAAAGTTCGGAACCGCGTGTGGTGTCTGGCGCACCGAGTCGGTGCGTAAAGCCCACACCAGGGTCTTGCTGTCGATGTTGCTGCCGGTCAGCACCAGCCCGACCCGTTTGCCGGCGAGCCGTTCCTTCAGCTTGAATGCGGCAGCCAGTGGCGCTGCGCCACCGCCTTCGGCCAACTGATGGATCGTCTCTGCATAGCAGCGAATCGCCGCGCAGATCTCGTCCTCGCTGACGAGTACGAAATCATCGAGATCCTGCATCATGCTCAGGGTGTAGCGCACCGGCACACGGGTCGCGAGCCCGTCGGCGATGGTCTGGTTCGCGACCATCGGCAGATAATCCTTGGTGTGCCAGGCATGATGAAACGCCGGCGCGTTTTCTGCCTGCACGGCGATGACCTCCGTCTGCGGTGAGATGGACTTGACGACGGTGGTCGTGCCCGCGGCGAGACTGCCGCCGCCCACGGGAACGATGATGACGTCGAGGCCTTCGTCCGCCTGCTCGAGCATTTCCAGTGCCACGGTTGCCTGGCCCGCAACGAGTTCCGGTCGTTTGCCCGGGTGCACCGAGACGGCGCCCGAATTCCAGGCATGCCGCACCGACGCATCCCAGGCGGCGTCGAAATCGTGTCCTTTGACCACCAGTTCGCCTCCCAGCGCGACGACCGCGGCATTCTTGTCCGGGTTGTTGCGTTCCGGAACGAAGACGGTGCACTTCGTGTCATACATGGCGCAGGCCTGTGCAAGGGCCGCGCCGTAATTGCCGCGAGTCGCGGTGACGATGCCTTTCTTTCGCTCCTTTTGATCCATGGTGGCCAGCAGATTGATCGCACCGCGAATCTTGAATGCGCCGATCTCCTGGATGTTTTCGAGCTTGACGAACACCCTGGCGCCGACTCGCTCATCGAGGACCGGATTGCTGACGAGGGGCGTCGGCGGGAGAAACGGCTTGATCACCTTCCTTGCGCGTTTCACATCGGCCATCGTGATGGGCGATGGCGGCGACCCGGAGTCGGAGCCCCAATCGATGGCGTCGCGATAGCTTTTTCTGGCGGGCGTCATTTTGATCAGTTCTCCAGCCAGTCCATGCGGCTGCGCAGATTCGCACCGACAGCCTCTATGGGGTGTTTGAGGTCTTCGTTCATCAGGCGTTTGAATTCGGGCTGACCCGCCTTGTTTTCCGCAATCCATTTGCGCGCAAACGTGCCGTCACGAATGTCGTCGAGTATGTCCTGCATCTTTTGCCTGGCGTGTTCGTCGACGACCCGTGGCCCGCTGACGAGATCGCCGTAAGCGGCCGTTTCACTGATGAACTCGTGCATTTTTTTCAAGCCGCCTTCGTGCAGCAGGTCGACGATCAGCTTCAGCTCGTGCATGCACTCGTAATAGGCAACCTCCGGCTGGTAGCCGGCTTTGACCAGCGTTTCGAAACCGGCAACGACGAGTTCGGTAGCGCCGCCACAGAGCACGGCCTGCTCGCCGAACAGGTCGGTCTCCGTCTCCTCGGCAAAGGTCGTCTCAATGACGCCGGCACGTGCGCCACCGATTCCCTGGGCGTAGGCGAGGGCCAATTGCAGCGCGCTGCCGCTCTGGTCCTTTTCGATCGCGACCAGGCAGGGCACTCCATGTCCTTCTTCGTACTGGCGGCGAACGAGGCTGCCCGGCCCCTTCGGAGCGATCAGGATGACGTCGAGGTCGTCACGCGGCTCGATCTGCTTGTAATGAACGTTGAATCCGTGCGCGAACAGGATGGCCGCGCCCGCGCCCAGGTTCTTCTCGACGGAGGCGTAGAGGTCTGCCTGGGTCAGATCCGGAGTCAGGAAAGCGACGATGGCCGCGCCTCTGACCGCGTCGGCGGGTTCCTGAACCTCGAGCCCGTCCGCCTCGGCCCTGGTCCAGCTGCCGCCACTACGACGCAATCCCATGACGACGTCGTGGCCGCTGTCCTTCAGATTCAGGGCGTGCGCCCGACCCTGGCTGCCATAGCCCAGGATGGCGATCCGCTTGCCTTCGAGACAAGTCGCGTCGACATCTGATTCCGAGTACATCCGCATTTCGTATCCTTGAGAGTCTGGCGTTAACAAAAAACCCCGCGATCCTGTCGGGATGCGGGGTTTGCGTCTTCTTGTTGTCTTTCGGTCGCTACCCGCTTTGTCTCCCGATCAGGCCCACCAGCACGAGCTTCAGAAGAAGCAGGTCGGCGGCTCCGTCAAGTGTCAGCAATGTGTGCAAGTTACGTCCCATAGCCGCGGATCATGTTGGATGCATCAATCGATGTCAAATCTTGAGAATTCAGTTGCTTGTGTAACCAGATCAAAAAAGAATCGCGGCTCGTCGCTCTCGCACATCGATGTGCTCCGCGACATAAGTCCGTCCATGGTCACCAAGCCGCTCCTACAAGGTGACCACGAGCTTGCCCTTGGCACGCCGCTCGAGAAGAGCGGTCATGGCGATGGGCGCCTCGTCGAGGGTATAGGTCTCCGCAATGCACGGATTGAGCTTTCCGTCTTCATACCAATTCAACAAGGTCTGCATGTTCTCGCGGTTCGTCACCGGGTCTCGTTGGGCAAACGATCCCCAGAACACGCCCACGATCGACAGGCCTTTGAGGAGCGGCAGGTTGGCCGGGATACTCGGGATGATGCCGCTGGCAAAGCCGATAACGAGGATCCTGCCGCCCCAGTCCACCGAACGCAGGCAGTCGTCGAAAAGCTCACCGCCGACGGGGTCGTAGACGACATCGAGGCCGGCACCGCTCGTGAGTTGCATGACGGCATCCTTCAGGCGGGTCTGTGAGTAATTGACGAGGTGGGTCGCGCCGCGGCTTTTCGCGAGTGCCAGCTTGTCCTCGGAACTCGCCGCCGCGATAACCACGGCACCCATCAGGCTGCCGAGCTCCACCGCCGTCAGGCCGACGCCGCCGCCGGCGCCGAGGACGAGCAGGCTTTCGCCGGCTTCGAGGCGCGCTCGCTGCTTCAAGGCGTGATACGAGGTGCCGTAGGTAATGATGAATCCGGCCGCGGTCGCGAAATCCATCGCGGGGGGAATCGGCACGACATTGCTTGCGGGCACGCAAATCTGCTCCGCCATGCCACCGCCCATCGATGTCGCCGCAACCCGTTGTCCGGTTTGTAGCCGCGTGACTCCCGGGCCGACCTCGAGGATTTCGCCGGCGAGCTCGAAGCCCGGCGAAAACGGCAAGGGCGGCTGGACCTGGTACTTGCCGGCAATGATCAGGTTGTCGGGATAGTTGACACCGCAGGCACGCACTGCGATTCGCACTTCGCCGTCGCCGAGTGGCGGCGGTGGCACGTCGTCGACGACCAACGTGTCCGCCGTGCCGTGCTCCTTGCATAACAGCGCTTTCATTGTGGCACCCATTATATAAAGGTATGCTGCCGCGGCTTATGGATTTCGATTTCTCTCCCAAGGTTACCGAACTCGCGTCGCGCATCGATGCGTTCATGAAGTCGAACGTCCACCCGAACGAAGCGGCGTACTTCGAATACCTGAACCAGGGGGAATCGCGCTGGGTAGTTCCGCCAGTCATGGAGGAACTCAAGCAGAAGGCGCGCGAGGCCGGCCTGTGGAACCTGTTCCTGCCCGAATCCGAATATGGTGTCGGACTCACGAATCTCGAGTATGCGCCACTGGCGGAACTCATGGGGCGTTCGCGAATCGCTTCCGAGGTATTCAATTGCGCTGCACCCGATAGCGGAAACATGGAAGTTCTCGCGCGCTATGGTAACGATGCGCAAAAAGAAGCGTGGCTAGTACCGCTGTTGAACGGAGACTTCCGTTCCGCCTTCGCCATGACCGAACCCGATGTCGCCTCTTCGGACGCGACCAATATTTCGTCGACGATCGTGAGGGACGGCGATGAATACGTCATTAACGGCCGCAAATGGTGGATCTCCGGGGCGATGGATCCGCGCTGCAGGATTCTGATCTTCATGGGCAAGACTGATGTGCAGGCCGAACGCCACCGGCAGCAGTCGATGATCCTGGTGCCGATGGATACGCCGGGCGTCACGGTCGTGCGGCCGCTGACGGTATACGGTTACGACGATGCGCCACACGGGCATGCCGAGATGACATTTGAGGACGTCCGCGTGCCTGTCGCCAACCTGTTGCTCGGCGAAGGTCGCGGCTTCGAGATAGCGCAGGGTCGCCTGGGACCCGGTCGCATTCATCATTGCATGCGCCTCATTGGCCTTGCCGAACGTGCGCTCGAACTGCTCTGCAAACGGGCCGACGAGCGGGTTGCGTTCGGCAAGCCGTTGTCGGCGCAGGGTGTCGTGCGGGAAGCAATTGCGAATTCGCGAATCGAAATCGACCAGGCACGGCTCCTGACATTGAAAGCGGCGGACATGATGGACAAGGTCGGCAACAAAGCCGCGCGCAGTGAAATCGCGATGATCAAAGTGGTCGCACCGTCGATGGCATTGCGTGTCATCGACCGCGCTGTTCAGGTGCACGGCGGTGCCGGCGTCTGCGACGATTTCTCGCTGGCCGGTGCATGGGCCGGAGCACGGACTCTGCGCCTGGCCGATGGCCCCGACGAGGTGCATCGGGCTGCCATCGCGAAACTCGAATTGGCGCGCCACGCCGCCGATTAGAGCCGGCTGCAAGCCTTTATGTTATGTCGTTCCTATGCTGGCGATAAATGAAGCATGTGGTATTCTTGGCGTCCAGCAAGGCGGGACCCGGTAGTTCAGGCCTGCGTGCAGGGGGCACGCCGGTCAGGTGGTCCGAGACATTACGTATATAGGGTCAAAATTAGAATTAATCGCCGCGGCGATAGTGGAGAGGGTCGCGAGCGCAAGGGGGATTGCACACGACAAGGTGCGGTTCACCCGTTTGTTGTGCAAGTTTTCTTTTGATTTCTGTGCACCCCTCTCCCGAAATCCGATATCCGTTAGAAACAGAATAACTAGTTAAGGAGTCTCCATGAAACGGTGCAAATTCAGCAGCCGGCGAACGACACTCGCTATTCTTGCGACCGGTGTCGTGGCAGTGGCCGGCGGTGTTTTCGCCCAGTCTGCAACGGTTGACCAGGTTCTTCAAGCCGATCTGCGGCGCCTGCAGCTCGCCCAGGAATCGCAGGAAAGGATCAACCAGGTCGTCGAACGAACGCGGTCGCTGGAAGATCAGTATCGGGCGATCAACAAGGAGATCGACGGCCTCAAGGTATACAACCGTCTGATGACAGCACAGACAAGCGGCCAGAAGGCGACGCTCGAGGATATTTCATTGTCCGTGGATCAGGTCGACGTCATCAACCGGCAGATCTTTCCGTTGATGGAGCGCATGATCGACGGGCTAGAACAGTCGATCGCGCTGGATATTCCGTTTCTGATGGATGAGCGACAGAAACGCCTGGGCGACCTCAAGGACATCATGGAAAGGTCCGATGTCAGCGTCGCCGAGAAGTTCCGCAAGGTGATGGAGGCCTACCAGATCGAAAACGATTACGGCTCTTCGAACGAATACTACGTGCAGGAGCTCGAGATCGACGGCCGCGTCAGGGAATACAACATGCTCAGGATCGGCCGCATCGGCCTCTATTTCCAGTCGGACGACACAAGCATTACCGGCTGGTGGAACGCAAAATCCGGGCAGTTTGAAGCGCTCGGCAACGAACACCGCAACGAGGTCCGCAAGGGCATCCGGATTGCCAGGCAACTCATCGCGCCTGAACTGGTATTGCTGCCGGTGCAGGCACCCGAAACCGTCGAGGGAGCTTGATTCATGAAACGTATAATTATAATGACTGCGAGTCTTCTCCTTTGTGCGGGAATGGTGCAGGCGCAGGAGAGCGCTGCCACGATGGACGAGCTCCTGCGGCAAATAGAGCGCGGCCAGTCGCGCGATTCCGCCGAGGCGAGGGAACGTGAACAACGATTCGCCCGTGCCCGGAACGAACAACAGAATCTTCTGAACCAGGCCCGCGAAGAGCGTGCGCGACAGGAGCGAAACAGTGAGCGACTGGAGCAGCTGTTCGAAGACCAGCAAAACCAGATCATCGCGGCACGGCAGGCGCTGGATGAGCGTCTCGGCGCATTGAAGGAACTGTTCGGCGTACTGCAGACGGTGGCAGGCGATGCGCAGGGCCGTTTCAGCGAATCGCTGACGAGTATCCAGTATCCGGACCGCGAAAGATTCCTGGTCGAACTGGGCAGCAAGATGGCCAGCGCCACCGCCCTGGCCTCCATCGAGGAAATCGAGAGGCTGTGGTTCGAGCTGCAGCGCGAAGTGACAGAGTCCGGCAAGATCGTCAAGTTCCGGCACCAGATCACAACCGGCGCCGGCGACGTCATCGAGGCAGACATCGTGCGTGTCGGTGCCTTCAATGTCGTCTACGAAGACGGTTACCTGCAGTACAACTCGAGCACAGGCTCCGTAGCCGAATTGACACGCCAGCCGGAGCAGGCGCGCTACACCAATACGGCCGAGGATATCGTCAACGCGACCGAGGGTCCGGTGACCTTCGGCCTCGACGGTACGCGCGGCAGCATCCTGGCGTTGCTGGTCGAATCGCCGACCATCGGCGATCGCATTCAGCAGGGTGGCATCGTCGGTTACTGCATCATCGGTCTCGGCATCATCGGGCTGCTGATTGCCGGTGTCAGGGCGATCGCACTGTCGACCGCCGGGCGCAAGGTGTCGGCGCAACTGCAGCGCGATACCGCGAGCACCGACAATCCGCTCGGCCGCGTGCTGGCTGCCTACGAGGCGAACCGCGGCGCCGACACCGAAACCATAGAACTCAAGCTGAGCGAAGCGGCATTGAAGGAAATGCCCGACCTGACGAAAGGCCTGCTGTTCATCAAGGTCATTTCCGTGGTCGCACCGCTGATGGGCCTCCTCGGTACGGTCACCGGCATGATCAAGACCTTCCAGGTGATCACGCTGTTCGGCGCGGGCGATCCGAAGATGATGGCCGGTGGTATTTCGCAGGCGTTGATGACCACGGTGCTGGGTCTCGTCGTCGCTATACCGATGGTACTCATCCACACCCTGGTTAGCGGCCAGAGCCGCAAGATCATCAACATCCTGCAGTCGCAAAGCGCCGGCATCGTCGCCGCTCACTCGGAGAAACATGGCTAATGCTGTGGCTGATTGACAGTATCGAGGCGATACGCGACTTCATGGAGCTGGGCGGTCCGGTATTGCGCTGGA
>JBFHXJ010000119.1:0-9962 GCA_041598995.1 Woeseiaceae bacterium
GGCCGAGGTCTTGTCGATCGTCGTCGATGAAGATGCGACGAGCATGGATATCGCGGTCGACGAGGACAAGCTGTCGCAGGCCATCGGCCGTGGCGGCCAGAACATACGCCTCGCAAGCGAGCTGACCGGCTGGGAGCTCAACGTCATGACGGAATCGGACGCGGAGCAAAAGAGCGAGGCGGAAATGCGCGATCTGTTGGAGCTGTTCACCTCGCAGCTCGACGTAGACGAAGAGGTTGCCCTGATCCTGGTGCAGGAAGGCTTCTCGACCATTGAGGAAGTGGCCTATGTGCCTACTTCCGAACTGATCGAGATCGAGGAATTCGACGAGGACATCGTCACGGAGCTCAGAAACAGGGCGCGCGACGTGCTGCTCACGCAAGCGATCGTGCAGGAAGAAAAGATCGACGAGTCGGAACCGGCCGAGGATCTCCTGAACCTCGAAGGCATGGACAAGGGCCTCGCATTCAAGCTGGCGAGCGAAGGAATCGTCACGCGCGAAGACCTGGCCGAACTCGCGACCGACGATTTGCTCGAAATCAACGACATGGATCAGGAAGAGGCGGCGGCGCTAATCATGAAGGCGCGCGAGCATTGGTTCGAGGCCGAGGCCGAGGAACAGCAGGCCGAACAACAGGCGTAACCACCGTATTAACGGAGTTTTATGATGGCTGATGTCACAGTTGCACAATTTGCCGACGTACTGAAGGTACCGGTCGAGAAGCTCATCGCGCAGCTCGACGAGGCTGGTATCAAGGTCAGTGGGTCGCAGGACACGATTAGCGAGGATGCGAAACTCGAGCTCCTCACGCACCTGAGACGAAGCCACGGCCAGGACGATACCAGTGCCATGGCTGCCGCCCCGCGGCGCATTACGCTGAGACGCAAATCGCAGTCCGAACTGAAGCTCGCGGGCGCGCAGGGCCGTTCCAGGACGGTCAACGTCGAAGTGCGCCGCAAGCGCACCTACATCAAGCGCGACATTCTGGAAAAACAGGCGCAGAAGGAACAGGAAGCGCTCGACGCGCGGCGCCGCGAGGAACAGGAACGGCTGGACGCCGAACAGCGCGACATCGAGCGCCGCAAGGCCGAAAAAGAAGCGGCCGCGAAACAGGCCGAGGAACACAAGCGCAAGGAAGCCGAGGCGAATCAGCTGGCCGAGACGGAAGCGCGCGAAGCCGCACAAAAGGCGGCGCAGGCCGCGGCCGAAGAGCGCGAGCGCATCGAGAAAGCGGAACAGGATGCACGCGAACGTCGCGCCAAGGAAAAGGAAAAGAAGAAGGGCAAGGTGTCGGAAACCCGCTACGGCCGGAAGGAACTGCACGTCGCGGGCGACAAGAGCGGGCGCCGCAAGCGCAAGGCGCCGACCCGCCGACGCCCGGTCAGCATCAGGACGGAGGGTCAACACGGATTCGAAATGCCGACTGCGCCAGTTGTCCACGAAGTGGAGATTCCGGATTCGATCGCTGTGTCCGAGCTCGCGCAAAAGATGGCCGTAAAGGGCAACGAGGTGATCAAGGTGCTCTTCAACATGGGCGCCATGGTGACGATCAACCAGGTCATCGACCAGGACACCGCGATCCTGGTGGTCGAGGAGCTCGGACATATCGCCAAGCCGGTCAGCGGTACCGACATCGACGAGACCTTGCTGGCGGACGAAGGGGCGGTCGGCGAAGAGGTGCCGCGCGCGCCGGTAGTCACGATCATGGGCCATGTCGACCATGGCAAGACCACTTTGCTCGATTACATACGGCGTACCAAGGTTGCCGCCGACGAGGCAGGCGGTATCACGCAGCACATCGGCGCTTATGCCGTCCAAACCGACAAAGGCAAGGTCACGTTCCTCGATACGCCGGGCCATGCGGCTTTCACGGCGATGCGCGCGCGTGGCGCAAAGGCGACGGATATCGTCATCCTGGTCGTTGCGGCCGATGATGGCGTCAAGCCGCAAACGATCGAGGCGATCGAGCACGCGAAGGCGGCGGGAGTGCCGATCGTCGTCGCGGTCAACAAGATCGACAAGGAAAATGCCGATCCGGAGCGCGTCAAAAACGAATTGTCGCAGCACGAGATCATCTCCGAGGAGTGGGGCGGCGAGCATCTGTTTGCCAATGTTTCCGCGAAAACGGGAGAAGGCATCGAGAATCTCCTCGACGCCATCCTGCTGCAGGCGGAGGTGATGGATTTGAAGGCCGTCGCGGAAGGGCCGGCCCAGGGCATCGTCATCGAATCGAGCCTCGAGAAGGGCCGTGGCGCGGTTGCGACCGTGCTGGTACAGGCCGGGACGCTGCAGCAGGGCGACATGATCATTGCCGGCGAGGAGTTCGGCCGTGTGCGAAACATGTTCGACGAATCCCACAAATCGATTGATTCGGCAGGGCCTTCGACGCCTGCCGTCGTGCTTGGCCTGTCGCATACGCCAAACGCGGGAGACGATTTCCTGGTCGTCAGCAGCGAGCGCAAGGCGCGTGAAGTTTCCGCGTTCCGGCAGAGCAAGTCCCGCGACGCAAAGCTCGCCCAGCAGCAGGCTTCGAAGCTCGAGGATATGTTCAGCCAGATGACCGAGGCCGAAGGCAAGGTCATCAACCTGCTGATCAAGTCGGACGTGCACGGCAGCACCGAGGCCCTGCGGGATGCGCTCGGCAAGCTTTCCGCCGATGAGGTCAAGGTCAACGTGATCAGTTCGGGCGTCGGCGGCATTACCGAGTCGGATGCGACGCTAGCGGCCGCATCGAACGCGGTGATCATCGGCTTCAACGTCCGCGCCGACGGTGCAGCCCGGGCGGCAATGAAAGAGTCGAACATCGATGTTCGCTACTACAGCATCATCTACGAGGCGATCGACGACGTGAAAGCCGCCATCAGCGGCATGCTGGCGCCGGAGATCCGCGAAAACATCGTGGGCCTGGCCGAGGTCAAGGAAGTCTTCTCGTCGCCTAAGTTCGGCGACATCGCCGGCTGCATTGTCGTCGAAGGCTTTGTGAAGCGTGCGAACCCGATTCGCGTCCTGCGCGACAACGTCGTGATCTACGAAGGAGAGCTCGAATCGCTCAGGCGCTTCAAGGACGACGTCTCGGAAGTCAAATCAGGCACCGAGTGCGGTATCGGTGTGAAGAATTACAACGATGTCAAGGTCGGTGACCAGATCGAGTGCTACGAGCGCGTCGAAGTGGCGCGTACCATTGATTGATACTACCGGGGTCAGAGCCGGGCTCTGAGGCCTCGCCAAGAAAAATGCCACGAGAATTCTCACGCAACCAGAGGCTGGGGGCGCAAATTCAAAGATCTCTGAGCGAGCTGATTCGTTTCGAGACCAAGGATCCCGGTCTTGCCGAGATTTCCCTGACTGCAGTGGAATTAACGAAAGACTTGAGTATCGCGAAAGTCTATTTCAGTCTTTTGGATCCCGATGCGGATCCGGAGCCGGCACTCGCGGCGTTGCAGCGGGCGTCGGGCTTCCTGCGCCGCAGGCTCGGCCGCGAACTGATTGTCAGGCACGTGCCGGAGTTACGTTTCTTGCACGACGACAGCATCGCGCATGGTATCGAGATCAGCCGGCTGATCGAGAATGCAGGCGACGCGGACGGCGGCAGGTAGTTCACCGATGAATGCGCATGACAGTGGCCGGCAAGAGACGGTGCCGGTGAGCGGTCTCTTGCTGCTGGACAAGCCGGCGGGAATGACCTCGAACCAGGCCCTGCAGAAAGTGAAAAAGCTTCTTAAAGCCAAAAAGGCGGGCCACACGGGGGCTCTCGATCCGGCGGCAACCGGCATGTTGCCCCTGTGTTTCGGTGAGGCGACCAAGGTGTGCGCCTATTTGCTCGAGGCCGACAAGACCTACCGGGTAACCGCCCGGCTCGGAGAGGCCACGACCACCGGCGATGCCGACGGCGACATCACGGACACGGCGGACGTCCCCGAATACGGCCGCGAATCATGGGAGAAGATATTCGACCGGTTTCGCGGAGAAATCGAGCAGGTACCACCGATGTACTCGGCGTTGCGGAAGGACGGCAAGCGGCTCTATGAGCTGGCCCGGAAAGGGCAGGTCGTCGAACGCGCCCCACGCCCGGTCCGCATCGTCGAATTGAACTTGCTGGAAGTGCACGGCAACCGGCTGGTCTTTCGGGTGCGCTGCTCGAAGGGCACGTATGTCAGGACGCTGGTCGAGGACATTGCCAGGGCGGCCGGAACGGTGGCGCACACGGCGAAGCTGCACCGTGAGGCAGTCGGTGATTTCCAGGCAGAGGAAATGCTCGACCTGCCCGGTGCGGAAAAACTCGCGGAGACGGGTCCCGAGGCACTGCGGGCGCGGCTGTTGCCGGCCGACTCGGCCCTGGCTTCCTGGCCCGACTGTCATATTCCGGAACAAGCCGCGGAGCGATTCTGCGGCGGCCAGGCGGTGAAGGTCGGGGACGAGGTGCCGCAAGGGCTGGTGCGCGTCTATGCCGGCGGCGAACGATTTCTCGGCGTGGGTCAGATGGGCGAGGACAAGCGGCTCGCTCCGCGGCGAATATTCAGGTTGGCGAGATGATCTCCCTGGGTTTTACCGGCCAGCAACCGGGCCAGGAATCGGGCCGGAAATAGCCGGATATTTTCGTATATCAGGCTTCTAACGCGGCGTGACTACGGCTAGAATAGCGCGCTGAAAATTAAGGGTTAAAAGATAGAGAGAACGATTGGAGTTTCTTAGCAATGCCACTGTCAAGTGAGAACAAGAGCAGCATCATCGCGGAGTATGCCCGCGGTAAGAACGACACGGGGTCGCCTGAAGTCCAGGTGGCGCTGCTGTCCAAACAGATTGCAGATCTGACCGAGCATTTCGGTCGCCACAAGAAGGATCATCATTCCCGGCAAGGTCTTTTGCAGATGGTCAACAGGCGGCGTAAGCTGCTCGACTATCTCAGGGCTAAGGACCAGGACCGGTATCGCGAGCTGATTTCCCGGCTCGGTCTCCGCCGTTAATTCCCACCGGCGCCTAAAGACAATGAACTGCTTGAACTGTCGGCCCTGAAACGGGTTCGGAACGGCGGTTCGCGTCATCCACTAAACATTCGAGTATTCAAGTGAAAGTAACCAGAAAGACGTTCCAATACGGGGAGCACGAAGTCTCCATCGAAACGGGCGCCGTCGCCCGCCAGGCGGATGGCGCCGTGCTGGTCGACATGGCCGAAACGGTGGTGTTGGTCACGGCGGTCGGCAGCAAAATGCCCGACCCGGGTCGCGATTTCTTTCCGCTGACCGTTAATTACCAGGAAAAAACCTACGCTGCCGGCAAAATCCCCGGCGGCTTCTTCAAGCGCGAGGGGCGTCCCAGCGAAAAGGAAACGCTGACATCGCGGCTGATCGATCGACCGGTTCGGCCGTTGTTTCCGAAGGGCTTCACCAATGAAGTCCAGGTCATCGCTACGGTGATGTCCCTGAATCCCGATGTCGATCCCGACATTCCCGCGATCCTCGGCGCGTCGGCCGCACTCGCGATCTCGGGCATGCCCTTCGCCGGGCCGATTGGTGCTGCAAAAGTTGGCTATAAATCAGGTAGTTATATCATGAATCCTGGCGTTTCGGCGCTGGCCGACTCGGACCTCGAGCTGGTTGTCGCGGGCACCGCCGACGCGGTGCTGATGGTCGAGTCCCAGGCAAAGATCCTGTCGGAAGACGTCATGCTCGGCGCCGTCATGTTCGGTCACGAGCAAATGCAGGTAGCGATCAGCGCGATTCGCGAGCTCGCCCAGGAAGTCGGTAAACCGGCCTGGGATTGGCAAGCACCTCCGGCAGACGCAGAACTCGATGCAGCCGTTGCCAAAGCGGCCGAGAGCAGTCTCGCCGATGCCTATCGAATCACCGACAAGGTGGAACGTCAGGCGAGCGTTGGTGCTACAAAAATGGCCGTCATGGAATCGTTGGATGGCGGAGAGGAGACTCGCTGGAGCGAACCCGAAATCTACGATGCGCTGTCAAGGCTCGAAAAACGCATCGTCAGGGATCGAGTCATCGCCGGCAAGCCGCGCATCGATGGTCGCGAGACGACCACGGTGCGACCGATCGACGTCAAGGTCGGTGTCCTCCCGCGCGCACATGGGTCGGCAATCTTCACACGCGGCGAAACACAGGCAATCGTTGCGACTACGCTCGGCACCGGCCGCGACGCGCAGATTATCGATGCGATCGAGGGCGAACGTAAAGAACCGTTCATGCTGCATTACAACTTCCCGCCGTACTGTGTCGGCGAAACCGGTTTTATGGGCTCGCCGAAGCGGCGTGAAATCGGCCACGGCAAGCTGGCGCGCCGCAGCATCGAGGCCGTCCTGCCGAATATGGACGAATTCCCTTATATCGTTCGCGTCGTATCGGAAATTACCGAGTCGAACGGCTCGAGCTCGATGGCGTCGGTCTGTGGCTCCAGCCTGTCGTTGATGGATGCGGGCGTGCCGACGAAGACCGCGGTAGCTGGCGTCGCGATGGGCCTGGTGAAAGAAGGCGAGAAATTCGCGGTCCTGACCGACATCCTCGGCGATGAGGATCACCTGGGCGACATGGATTTCAAGGTCGCGGGCACCGACAGGGGCATCACCGCATTGCAAATGGACATCAAGATTCAGGGTATAACCAGGGAAATCATGCAGACGGCGCTGGAACAGGCAAGAGATGCACGCCTGCACATCCTGGATAAAATGAATGCCGTCCTCGCGAAGCCACGCGAGCAGATGTCCGAGTGGGCGCCGACGATCGTCTCCTTCAAGATCGATCCGGAAAAGATTCGCGACGTCATCGGCAAGGGTGGTTCCGTGATCCGCGCGATTACCGAGGAAACCGGCGCCACCGTCGACATCGAAAACGACGGCACGGTCAGGATCGCATCCGTCGATGGTGAATCAGGCCGCGAGGCGAAGCGTCGTATCGACCTGATTACCGCCGATGTCGAGGTCGGGCGGGTCTACGAGGGCAAGGTCGCGAGGCTCATGGACTTCGGCGCCTTCGTCACGATACTGCCCGGCAGGGATGGTCTGGTGCACATCTCGCAGATCTCCAACGAGCGGGTCGAGAAGGTGAGCGACAAACTCTCCGAAGGCGACGTCGTCAAGGTCAAGGTCCTCGAAGTCGACCGCCAGGGCAGGGTGCGTCTCAGCATGAAGGAAGTCGAAGCCGCCTAGAAAGTCGCTCCTCCGGATTTTCAACTCAAGCTGTGGGAGCGGTTTTAGCCGCAATATCACTCACGCATACAGTTTCTTGTAGGTCTGCACGAAGTAGCGCATTTCCTCAGGTCTAGCCATGCTCACCCGCAGCCAGTCGAGCATCGGCGGGAAGGGTCGTCCGACCATGATGTTTTCCTTCCTGAATGCGTCACGAACTTCCTCTACGTTGCGGCCGGTATAAAAAAAGGAGAAATTGGCGTTCGACTTGATGTAGCGGTGGCCCAGTTCCTGGTGCATGCCCTCGACGATCGCGAGTGATTCCTTGTTCTTGCGCAGCGTCAACGCCTGGAACTCACTGTCCTGGTAGCTGGCGTAAGCGGCTTCGAGGCCCAGCACGTTGATCGCACCGGTCTTGCGATTATTGATGTCGGTGATCAGGTCGGGATGTGCGAAGCCGAAGCCGATGCGCAGGCCTGCGAGGCCGTGGATCTTGGACGCGGTCCTCGATACCACGATGTTCCGCTGTCCCTCGCGAACGAGGTCGAGCATCGTTCCGTAGTCGGGGTTGTCGACGAATTCGTGATATGCCTCGTCGATGAACACCATCCGGTCTTTCGACACCTCGAGCACGAAATCCCTGAGCGCGTTCTTTTCGATGATCGAGGGAATCGGATTGTTCGGGTTCACGAGGTACACACAGGTCGTGTCCCTGCGGATCGCCTTGCGCATGGCGTCGAGATTCATATTGAGGCCTTCATCGACCGGTACGCGAATGATGTCGGCGCCGACGCGGCCGGCGTAAAGCACCAGGTCGTGGTAGGTCGGATCGGCGCACACGACGGAGCCGCGGTCGAGGGTCGCAATCAGCGCCGCCGTCTTCAGGATCTCGCCGGACCCGGTGCCGACAGCGACATTTTCCGGAGAGACGTTGTTCAGGCCAGCCAGGAGATTGATCAGTTTCCGCCGGTCGATGCTGTACTGGCTGGATCGGTCCAGCGCGGCGTTTATCGCCTGGATGGCGACGCGTGACGGCCCGTACGGGTTCTCGTTGGTGCCGGCACGGATCATGTAGCCGGGACGCGGGATCTCCTCGCCGAAGGCTCTGCTGATCAGGTATCCGCCGGGCATGAATCCGGCGCCTACCAGCGCGCCGCTGCCCAGCAATAGCTCGCGCCTGCTTATCTGTGCCACGTGAGTTTCCCTCGCTTATTGTCGGTCGGAGCGCGGAACCTAAACAGGTTCCCGGCGCCATTCAAGCTATGACCCGCTTTTATTTTTCGTATGACGACCTGGTGCCCGGCCTATTTGAGTTCGATCTCGAGCAGGCTGCACTCCTGTATACCCTTAAAAGTTTCGCCGCCATGCGTGGTGCGTCTGGCCCAGAGGACCTCACCGAGCTTGTACGACTGCATGGCCTTCTGGCCGCTTGGTGTGGTCTCCAGCCATGCGCAGGGGCTCAAGAAGACGACGACCCTGTCCGGGTGGGAGTGCAGCGGTGGCGTCTCTCCGGTCCTTTCGGTCACCTTGAGTACCCGGACGCGGTCGTTTTCGAGCAGTGACTCATATATATGGGGTGCCACGCGGACCGGGTCCAGCGCGGAGACCTGGGCCACGGCGCTTGCGAAAGCGATCCCGAGGATCAGCATCATGATGATAAAAATTCTAGATTGTTTTAATAACATGTTGATCCTTAACTTATTAAAATAATTCACATACCGGGCAATGGGCGCCCGTCCCGCGTGGATTCAGAGATACAGTCGTTGAGGAAGCCGATGATCCGGGAGGGCAGGTAATAGTCCGGACGCCACGGCCGGCCGCCGCTGACGAAACCGACATGGCCGCCGCCGTCGCTGATCTCTATCTGGACGTCCTCAGACAGCAGTGCTTCGTCTGGAATCGCATCAGGCGTCATGAACGGGTCGTCGAGCGCGTTAATAATAAGAGTAGGGCGTCTGATGGCGGCCAGGAACTGGGCCGAGCTGCAGCGATCGTAATACTCGTCCTTCCCGGAAAAACCGTGCAGCGGCGCCGTCACTGCATCGTCGAAGTCGGCAAAGGTCTTGGCCCTCATGGTCCGCCGCCAGTCGAACGCGGCCGTGTGCCGATCGAACTTCCGGCGCAGCGCCTTCTTCATGCGTTGCAAGAGGTGATATTGATAAATCTTTGAAAAACCTTTGGTTAATGCCTCGGCAGAATCGTGCAAGCTCAGCGGTACGCTGACCGCGACGGCGGCGTGCAACGGGGTCGATACGCCGTTCTCACCAAGGTATTTCAGCAGCACGCTGCCGCCCAGGGAGAAACCGGCGGCCAGCATCGGACCCTCATGGCCCGCTGTACGCAGGCTCTCGAGGAAGTAGCGTATGTCGTTCGTTTCGCCGGCGTGATAGCGGCGCGGCAGCCGATTGCGATAGTCGCCACAATCCCGGAAATGCAACACGGCGGCGCGCCAGCCCGTTTGTGCCGCAGCATGCATCAAGGATCGCGCATAGGATGATTTGGCCGAACCTTCAAGACCATGGAGGATGATCAGCAACGGCGCGCCGGTGTCGGCCGGTGGTCCACCCATCATCCAGTCTACGTTCGTGACGTCGCCGTCGGGCAGATCGATGGGTTGACTGTCGAGCTGGACGGCTGGCGCGCCCGACATCGGCAGGGACGGAAACATCGTCTGCGCGTGACGATTACCGAGCCACCAGGGCGCCTTGAAATGGCTCCGATAGATTCGTTTTTGAGGCGAATCCCGTTTCACACAGCAGCCTCGTGCCCAAAAATAGCTTGCCCGGATGCCCGCAAAAAAAGGCCCCTCGTAAGCACGAGGGGCCGGCC
>JBFHXJ010000120.1:0-9710 GCA_041598995.1 Woeseiaceae bacterium
CCGGAAAACGATGAAGCGTTTCACGTGATCTACGATCTCGACCATCGCGTACAGATTCCGTCGTTGCAGATCATCTACACGGGCGTGACCTGGGAGAAAGGCGGGTATACGCCACACTGGCGTGGCATTTATGACGACGATGGCCGCCTGATGGTCGCCATCAACCACAACATGGACATAGGAGACGCCTGGGAACACGCGGATTGGCCGGAGTATCCGGAGAACATGACCGCGCTGGCCTACCGTTTCGGCATCAATTACCTGATTTATGCGATGACGCATTAGCGCACGAGGCCCGATAAAGCGATTGTTTGAAATACTCTTCAAGTATCCGCAGAGCGACTATGCGCGAAGCAACCTGACCTACGCCGGCGATTGGCCGAACTGGTTGCTCGCCATGCTGATCATCCTTGGTCTCAGCGGCATCGCGTGGATGTTGTACCGGCGGCGCCGCGCGGTAAGAGCGGCATCTGCGGCAGCGGCTTCAGCTGCGATTCCTTACATCAAACTGGGGATGATCGGGCTGCTCCAGGCCGCGATGCTGGCCGTGGTCATCTGGGTGCTGCGGCAACCGACCTTGAGCACCGAGCAGCTGCGCGCCGGCGAAAACGCGGTCGCGTTCGTCGTCGATAATTCGGAGAGTATGGCATACGGCGAATCCGAGCCACGCCTTACGACGGCCATTCGCGCGCTTGGCGGCTTTCGTTCACAGGCGGTTGCCGTCACGGTGCAGCACTACGAGATGTCCGACAGGTCGAGGCCGGTCGATTCGTTTCTCGAAACCACGCCCTCGGGGACCGAGACGTCGCTTGCGGCGTCCGTCACGGACGTGCTGCGCGAGGCCCGGTTCAGCCCGCTGGCGGCCATCGTTCTTGCCTCCGACGGCGCCGACTCCGGTGGTGGTCTGGCGCCCGAAGCACTGGCCGAGATTGCAGCGTTCGGCGTGCCGGTGCACACGCTCGGCATCGGCCGCGACATCATTCCGGAAGACATCGAGCTGACCGACGTCGTGCTGCCGCAAAAGGCCTTGCCTGGCAGCACGATTACCGCGCGCCTCTCGATCCGGCACGATGCGGCCGCCAGCACCCGGGTCAAGGTCTACAATGGCGATGACCTGCTGGAATCGCTGCCCGTCGAACTGCAGCCTGGTGCGGTCGCGACGACTGCCTGGGTCAACCTCGAGCTTGCGGAGCCAGGGCATCATCACCTGAGATTCAGCGTCGATGCGATTCCGGGCGAGATTGAGATGCGCAACAACTCCCGCTCGGCGCTGGTCGAAGTTGCCGACCAGAGCTACCGCGTACTGTATTTGGAGGGCGAGCCGCGCTGGGAATACAAGTTCATGCGACGCGCGCTGTCAGGCGACGAGAATCTGCGGATCGTGTCCCTGCTGCGCGTAAGCCCGAACAAGTTCTACCGCCAGGGCATCGATTCGCCGGAACAGCTGGAAGACGGATTCCCGCGAAATCGGCGCGAGCTTTTCGCCTATGACGCATTGATCATCGGCAGCGTCGAAGCCGCGTCATTGTCGGACGTCCAGCTCCAGATCGTGCACGACTTCGTCAGTGAGCGCGGCGGCAGCCTGCTGATGCTCGCCGGTCCGAACGGCCTCGGCAATGGCGGTTGGGGCCAGTCGGCTCTGGCAGACGTGTTGCCGGCGCGATTACCGCCGTCGACGACGAACACGTTTTTCCGCAAGAAAGCAGGCGTGCAGCTGACACCGCATGGCGCGGCGGAACAGATGCTGATGCTCGCGGACGGCGATGCGGCCAATCACGCCACGTGGGATGCATTGCCGGAGATCGCCGACTACCAGGTAACCGGCACGCTGAAGCCCGCCGCAATCACGCTCCTGAATGCGTCGACCGATATTGGCCAGTTGCCGCTCCTGATTACGCAGCAATTCGGTCGCGGTCGCACCTGGATCCTCGCGTCGGGCGGCACCTGGCGCTGGCAGATGAGCATGCCCGTCGAGGATCAGAGTCACGAGACCTTCTGGCGGCAGTTGCTGCGTACGCTCGTTGCCGGAGCGCCGAGAAACGTCTCGCTGGCTGCGAGCGGGGACGCCGCGGACACGCGAATTTCCTTGCGGGCAGAATTTCGCGACGCGGCGTTCGAGCCGCTCGACGACATCGGTGTGACCGTCGTCGTTACCCACCAGGACGGCGACTCGTGGACGACCGAACTCGAACCCAGTGCCGATGATCCCGGCGTATTCCATGCCGATATCAGGCCGAACGTATCCGGTTCCTGGTTTTTCGAGGCCGTGGCGGAAAGAAACGGCGAGCCCGTCGACGTCGCCAGGACCAGCATTCATTACGAATCCGGCCAGGCGGAGTATTTCGGATTCCGCCGCGATGCCGGTTCGCTCATGCGACTGTCGGAATCCACCGGCGGACGCTACCTCGAAGTCGACGAGATCGATGCGTTGCCCGAACTGCTGCGCTACTCACGTTCCGGAATTACCGAGACGACTTACCGGCCCATCTGGGATGCACCCGCCGTTTTCCTGTTACTTGTGCTGCTGAAAGGCGGGGAATGGTTGCTACGGCGCCGCTGGAGCACGATTTGAAATTTCTCCGTCATTCGATCGGAGTCCTGCTGCTGGTCCTGCCTGCCGTCGCGATGCCGGACTTGCACGTCATCGTCATCGAAGGCCTCGGCGGAGAGTCGCGATATACCGAGCAGTTCAGTGAACAGATCCGGTCGATCGTCAATGCTGCGCAAAGCCTGACCGCAGAGCATCGGATTCGCGTCTTTCGTGCCGGCGAGGCGCAGCGTCAGGCCATACTGGATTATTTCGATGCACTCGTGTCCGACGTATCCGAAGCGGACCAGGTGGCGCTTTACCTGGTCGGGCACGGCAGTTACGACGATCACGAATACAAGTTCAATATTCCGGGGCCGGACCTGACTGGCGAAGACATTGCCGGGATGCTCGACAGGCTCGAGAGTACGAGCCAGTTGCTCGTGAATATGAGCAGCGCCAGCGGCGCGATCGCCGAGCTGGCGAAAAGCGACAAGCGTCTGCTGATACTGGCGACACGCAGCGGTATGGAGCGGCATGCGACGCGCTTCGGCAATTATTTCGCCGCCGCACTCGCGGATCCGACGGCCGACGTGGACAAGAACCGTATCATCACCGCCGCCGAGGCATTCAGCTTCGCCGAGCGGCAGGTGGACGATTTCTTCGAGCGCAACGGCCAGCTCGCGACGGAACATCCACGCCTTGAAGGTGAGCGTGCGGACCGCTTCGGCCTTGCCCGACTCGGCGCCCCGCGTCCGGCCAGTGACGATCCGGTTCTCCTGGAGCTCATCGAAGAGCGTGATGCGCTGAATGCGAGGATTGATGCCTTGCGCCTCGAACAGGCAAACCTCGCGCCCGACACGTACCGTTCGCAACTCCTGCAGAGCATGATCGAGCTCGCCGAGACGGAAGAAGCGATCGAAGCGCGGCAGAGGGAGCTGGGTATTGAGCAATAGTCGTTCGTTTGCCGCCGCGAGCACTCCAGGTCAAAGGCTGGCTCTGACCGCCGTCATCGCTTGTCTGATGTCGGCCGCGACGGATGCGACTGCCCGCGACATTCATTACGGTGCTGTCGCCGACGCGAATATCGTCGCCTGCGACCGTTTGCACTGGCGCGGCCGCACTGAGGAGTCCCGGGACTGTTATGCGGCCCTCACACACACCGGTGTATCGCTGCCGGTGCGCGCCGAGGCGGCCTGGGCGCTCGGGGACCTCAAAGCGGCGAACACGTTTTTCCGGCAGGCCATTCACGATGATCCCGGCGACGTCGCGACGCGGGTGCGCTGGGGCGACCTTTACGCCGACACCCACCAGAACGCCGAGGCGATGGATATCTATCGCGAGGCACTGCAGGAGGACGATAACAACGAGTATGCAAGACTCGCCGCCGCTCGGGTGCTGGCAAGAAGTTTCGACGATGCCGCAAACGCATTCCTTGCGCCGTTGCTCGAAGATTCGCGAACGGCCGATGGGCCGAAGGTCGGCGCACTGTTATTGTCCGCGCGTGTCGCGCTGGAGAATGGCAGGTATGCAGAGGCGGCAGACGCGCTCGATCATGCCGCGGCTGTCGTCGAGCGAAATGACTGGCCGCCGCTCGAAATCTACGCCTTGCGCGCGTCCCTCGATCTGCTCGAGAACGTCATAGACGGGCGCTGGACCAGGATGTCGCTCGATTACAATCCGCGCTTCGGCGACATCTATGCTATCCCTGCACACTTTTACGTGATCACACGGCGCTATCGCGAAGCGATCGAGCTTTACCAGAAAGCGGTCGATATCGAACCCGGTCTCGCCTCCGCCCACGAGCAACTCGGTGTCAATCTCCTGAGGGACAACCAGCTCAGCCGTGCCAGGAAGCACCTGGTTGCCGCATACGAGCAGGATCCGTTCAGCCCCGTCGCGGTCAATACGCTGCGGCTCCTTGATTCGTTCGCGAATTTCGAGCTGATCAACGATCCGCCGGTACCGGGTGAGGCAGGCGTGGTTCCGCTCACATTGCGACTGCACAAAGAGGAGGCGCAGGCGATTTCGCCATATGCCATCGATCTGGTGCGCGACAGCATCGCGGAATTCACGTCGCGTTACGGATTTACCCTGCAGGAACCGGTCATCATCGAGATGTACCCGGATCACGAGGACTTTGCCGTGCGCACCGCCGGCATGCCTGGCCTCGGTATTCTCGGCGCGACGTTCGGCTACGTGGTTGCGATGGACTCGCCGTCGGGCCGTTCGCCGCGGGAATTCCAGTGGGGAACGACGCTGTGGCACGAAATGGCGCACGTGTTCACGCTCGAGGCGACTCACCACCTGGTGCCGCGATGGTTCAGTGAAGGCGTGTCGGTGTTCGAGGAGTGGCGCAGCGGGCCCAACCCGGGCGTGCGCATGCCGATGCCGGTGTACACCGCGATCCGCGACGGCCGCCTGCTGCCGATCGCTGATCTCGACGAGGGATTCCTGCGCCCGACCTACGAGGGGCAGGTCGTCGTCTCCTACATGCAGGCAGGGCTGATCTGCCAGTATATCGACAACGAATACGGATCCGACCGCCTCCGCGCACTCTTATATAAGTATCGGGACGGACTGCATACCGTCGAGGCAATCGACGCCGTACTCGACAGATCGGCAGGCGAGTTTGACCGTGAGTTCGATCGTTTCGTGCGTTCGGAGCACGGCGCCATCCTGGATAACCTGGACGACTGGCACAGGACGCAACGCTCGATCGAACAGAAAATATCGGATGCCGAATGGTCGAGCCTGATCGAGCTCGCGAAGCACCTGATCGAGCTGCTGCCTGCCTATGTCGAGGTTGACAGCCCGTATCTGTCGCTGGCACAGGCGTATGAGGAGCTCGGCCGCAGGCAGGAGGCGATCGCGGTGCTCGAAGAATTCTGGCGAAAAGGGGGCTATGATCCTGCGGCATTGAAGCGACTCGGCGCATGGTTGTTCGAGGCCGGGCGACGCGATACGGCGATCGAGGTCTTGCAGAGCGTCAATCTCGTCGACCCGCTGGACCAGGATCTGCACGGCAGGCTCGGCGATATGCTGCTCGAGGCAAACCGCGCCGCGGAAGCACTGACGGAATATTCGGTAGCGCTGGCGTTGAAGCCACATGATCGCGCGACGGCCAACTTCCGGATGGCGAGCGCATACCATCAATTGGGCGACGTACGACGGACAGAGGACTACCTGTTGCTGGCGCTGGATGTCGCGCCGAATTTCAGACCGGCGCAAAAACTGTTACTGGAGTTAATGCGCGCCGGTTCGGACACTCAAAACTGACGGATAGACAGCATGGCGACAAAAAAGGAAGAAGTATTCGAGTCTGATGAGGTGCGTGATCTCGTCGGCACTTTTCATACGGCGATGACGAATCTGCGCGAAGAAGTCGGCAAGGTCATCATCGGCCAGGCCGATGTGATCGAGCACCTGCTGATCACACTGCTCGTGTCAGGTCACTGCCTGATTACCGGCATGCCAGGCACCGCGAAGACCCTGCTCGTGCATACGCTCGCCGATGCGCTCGGGCTGACGTTCAAGCGGATTCAGTTTACGCCGGACCTGATGCCGACGGACGTCACCGGCACCGACATCATCGAGGAAGACGCGGCAACGGGGCACCGGTCATGGACCTTCGTCAAAGGCCCGATTTTCACGAATGTATTGCTTGCCGACGAGATCAACCGAACGCCGCCAAAAACACAGGCCGCGCTCCTCGAGGCCATGCAGGAACGATCGGTGACGGTGCGCGGCGAGAATCACGCTCTCGAGCCGCCTTTCTTCGTGCTGGCGACGCAGAACCCGATCGAGCTCGAAGGCACGTACCCGCTGCCGGAGGCGCAGCTCGATCGCTTTCTGTTCAATGTGTTACTGGACTATCTCGACGAGGACCAGGAACTCGCGGTGGTCGACCGGTTTACGACGCGCGTCGACATACCCGCGGTTTCCGCTGTCACCAATGCCGAAGAAATCATTCGCTTTCAGTGGCTCACCCGCCAGGTCCCGGTCGCCGAGTCGGTCAATCGATATGCGGTCGACCTGGTCCGTGCAACGCGCCCGGCCGAAGCGAATGCGCCGGACGTCATCAAGCGCTACGTGAACTTCGGCGCGAGCGTCAGGGCGACGATGTTCCTGAACCTGGCGGCCAAGGCGAGCGCGCTGCTCAACGGCAGGTACCACGTGACCAGGGAAGACGTACGGGCCATGGCGCTTCCGGTGCTCCGTCATCGCGTACTCTGCAACTATTTCGCCGAGTCCGACAACATGACGGTCGACGACGTGTTGACCGCCATGCTGGAGAAGATATAGAGGTGCTCGATCGATGACCGGTCTGCAGCCCAGTCAGTCCACGGCGCGGGATCTGCTGCACCCCGAAGTACTGGCGGGCCTCAAGAATCTCGATCTCGTTGCCCGTTCCGTGGTCGAGGGTTTTCTCATCGGCCTGCACCGATCGCCGACTTTCGGCTTCAGCCAGGAGTTCGCGGAATATCGGGCATACGCCGAGGGCGATGATCCGCGATTCATCGACTGGAACGTGTACGCACGAACCGACAAGACCTACATCAAGCGATTCCTGGGCGACACCAATTCCCACCTGATGATCCTGCTCGATGCGAGCGCGTCGATGGGTTTCGGCGGCCCGCCCGTCAGCAAGCTGCGCTATGGCAAGTTTCTAGCCGCCAGCCTGTCGTTTCTCGCCGCGCGCCAGCACGACGCCGTCGGCTGCATGATCTTCGATGAGGAAGTGCGCAACTACCGCGCTCCGTCGTCGCGTGCCGGCAAACTGCAGGGCGTGCTGCATTGCATCGATTCAGCCGAAGCCGCAGTGGGAACGCGCTTCGACAAACCGTTCGACAAGTTCAGGGAACAGGTATCCCGCCGCGGGCTCGTTGCCGTGATATCGGATTTCTATTGTGATGCCGAGCACCTGCTCAGGGGAGTTCGCCCGCTGGCCTGGCACGGGCAGGACGTAGTCCTTTTTCAGGTTCTCGACCGGCAGGAACTCGAGCCGGATTTCCGCGACAACGTATTGCTGGAGGATCTCGAAACCGGCAAGGCCGTGGAGGTCGCGCCGCAGTTCATGCGCGAGGCCTACCCGGAGCGGATTCGCGCGCACATCGATTCGCTCGCCGAGGCGGCAGCCGGTATCGGTGCCGATCATGTGCTCGTCAATACGAGCGACTCCCTCGACATGGCGCTGCGCAACTACCTGTTGTTCCGCCAGAGAAGAAAATAGCAATGGGACTTTTGGCACCGTTATTCCTGCTCGGCGCACTCGCGATCGCGCTGCCGATCTGGTTGCATCGCCTGCAGACGCAGAGTTCGGATCGTCAGCCGTTCAGCTCGGCGATGTTACTCGAGACGACGGAGGAGCGCGTGCACTTGCAGAGGAAGCTCAAGTACCTCGCGCTGCTCGCACTGCGCATCGCCATGCTGCTGCTGATTGCTGCGGCGTTCGCGAAACCATTCCTCGAGCGGCCGCCGACCCTGCTCGCAGCCGGAGCCGCGGGAACGCATCTGATCCTCGTTGATACATCCGCGTCCATGAGTCGCGTTGGCACATTCGAACAGGCGAAGGTCGTTGCAGAGCAGCTCATCGATGATGCACCGAGAGACGCTTTGCTGCAGGTCCTGCACATTGACGATACGCTGCACGTCGGCAGCGAGCCGTCGGTGATTGCAGCGGATCACCGTGCCGTCATATCGGCGCTAGAGCCCGGCTCGCTGCGCATGGACTTCGGCATGGCGATGGCCGCCGTCGATCGTCTCGCGGATTCGCTGCCGCCGCCGGTCACACTGCACGTGATCAGCGATTTCCAGGAGAGCGCAATGCCGGTCAGATTTGCCGACGTCGTTCCAACCCGCGTCAGCAGGCTGATACCGCATGTCGTCGGCACGGGTGCTCCCTTCAACTGGTCGGTCGATTTCCTGCGCGAGACGTCAGCCGGACTGAATGTCGGCCTCCTCGGTTTCGGTGATCGCGAACGCGTTGCGAATGTGGAGCTGTTCCTGAACGGCGAAGTAATCGACACGCGGAGTATCTCCGAAACCGGCCGCAAGGTCCTGGAATTTTCCGACATCCAATACGCGGAGGGCAACAATCGGCTCGAGGTGCGTATCGATACCGACGACGATTTTGCCGCCGACAATGACTGGTTTCATGTCAAGGAAAATAAAGCGCCGGTGCCCGTACCGCTGCTGACACTCGACCAGGGGGGATTGCCCGTTACCTACCTGAGCGCTGCGCTCGAAGCGGATGCCAAGCACAGTTACCGGGTTGCGCCGATGCGCATCGGGGATTTCGACGCGCGTGTGCTCGAACGGCACCGCTGGCTCATGATTGACGATATCGGCTCGATCGACGAACGGCTGGGGAATGCATTGCATGAGTATCTGCAAGCGGGCGGCAATGTACTTGCATTCGCGGGGGAACGGGCCGCGGGCGCCACGGTTCTCCCGCTGAGCGGCCACCGGCCGGGTGTGGCCGCCATCGCTGCCGCCGGATTCGTGTCACCCGGCCAGGTCGATTCCGGTCATCCGGTCCTTGCACAGACTGAGGCCTGGCATTCCGTCCACGTGTCGAGAACCGTTCCGGTCGATCTGCTCGCGGCCGACCAGGTCCTTATTCGATTGGAGAATAAGCAACCGTTTCTCATAGAGCGGAAAATCGGCGCGGGTACGCTGCTGCTCGTACTGAGCGGGCTCGACAATCGCTGGAGCGATTTGCCGGTACGACCGGTATTCGTGAGTTTCGTGGTCGAGGCGGCGGGCTACCTCTCGGGCGTCAACGACATCCCGAAGCAATACACGGCTGGCGCGAGTCTGCCGCTCACGTTAATCGGCAGCGCCTCCGGCCAGGTCGTCGATCCGGATGGTGATACTGTGCTCTCGTTGGTCGATACGACCCGCGCGCAGCACATAAAATTGAATAAACCCGGTATTTATGAGGTCTACACTCCGGAGGGCAGCATGCTCGTGGCGGTCAACATCGATCCACGCGAGTCCGAACTCGGCAGGATTTCGCAGGAGCTCCTGGACCGGTGGCAGGCAGCGAGCGCCCAGGCGCAGGAAGCGCGGCCCGCCGAGTCTGCGCTCGTCGAAACTGAGCCGCTGGAACTTTGGCACTGGTTGCTGTTCATTCTGGCAGTCGTCATCATTGCCGAGTCGATTCTCGGCAATGCGCACC
>JBFHXJ010000121.1:0-9693 GCA_041598995.1 Woeseiaceae bacterium
ACGCACCTCGGCATTCTGGCCGACATACTCGAAGAGAAGACGCCGCGCCCCTTCTGGAAACAACAGATGGCGGTCGAAGCCGAGTACGAAACCCGCGTTTCCGGTTGAGGACAGCCGCGATTGGCAGCCCGAATCAGTGGCTGTCCTCAACCCCCCGGATCCGGTCGTCGTATCCGGTCGCTGGCCTTGTCGTAAGGTGAGGCATGGCCGTTACGTCGATGATCATCACCTTGCTGGTCGCCACGCTGCCGGGATACCAGCTCATGCTCGATCAGTTCCTGGTGGAGCGCGACATTCCCGGCATCAGCGCCGTGGTGACGCACCGGGATTCGGTTCTGCTCTCCGGCGGCAGCGGGCTCGCCGACCTCGAAGCCGGACGCAGGATGACGGCGCAGGCAGCGGGCCGCGGTATCGGGCTCCGAGTATCGAAGCTCAACGATCGCGCGGTCGCCCGGCATGACGGCTGGTTCGCCGCCCATCGTTCCCATTTGCTGCTCGATCCTGAGGCCGCTATCGGTACCGCGGTCCTTGCCAACAGCGACGACGCCGCGCCCGCGTTGCTCGCGGAGGCGCTCGTCGCGGCAACGCTCGGGCTCGAGACCGATTCCCGATAAGCTTGCCGATCCGGCTTCGGCCCGCTGCCAATTATGGAAAATGCATGGCCGGTTTCGAATCCGCCGTTGTCAGGCGAACCACAACACAGAATGTTCTGTGATCGTGGACACTCCATCTTCAAAGGAAGCGTGTTGTAATGCCCGTCCATTAAAGAGTCACATGGGCCTGCGCTGGCCGGCAGATGCATTCCGCCACGCCATCAGCGCGGTATCACACATCCTTCTGGAGCAGACATGGGAATATTCAGTATTTCGGAATTAGACGACGGGCCGGACGGCAAGCCCGTGCAGAAAGTCGGGCCATCCCAGGCGACACAGCCGAGAAACGTCTCGGTGATCGGTCCGACGCTGGTCTTCAAAGGCGAGCTGTCGGCGGACGAGGACCTGATCATCGAAGGCCAGGTCGAAGGCACGATCGCGCACCACAAGAAACACCTGACCGTGGGCAAGCAGGGCCGCGTACAAGCCGATATCCACGCCAGCTCCGTCATCGTTCTCGGACAGCTCGTGGGCAACATTCACAGCGACGGCGTCGTCTCGCTTGCCAAGGGTTCCGAAGTCACCGGTGACATCACCTGCGCCCGCATCTCCATGGAGGACGGTGCGAGGTTCAGCGGAAAAATCGACATGGGCAAACCGGTCGCGGTCAAGGAATCTCGCAAGGAGCCGCCGGTAAACCGACGGGTGGTCGAAGCCGTGCGCAAGGAGATTTCTCCCGAGCCCGCGGGGCAGGCGGCTAAACCCGGCGTAGTCTGATCAAGGAAACGTTCCGGAGGCGCGGGCCCGCGCCCCGGAATGTCCACGCTCCCTGTGCCCGCGGCCGGATCAGGCAGCGCCGGTGCACATTCTGGGTTTACACGCGCCAGGTGCTCTTCAGCACCAGGAACTCGAGGTATTCGCTCTCGACGATCATCGAGCCGTCATCCGCCTGGTTGAACCAGTCGACGAGCTGCAACAGCTCGGACGTGAACTGGGCCCGCCAGTCCGGATCGACGGCGTTGTAGACCTTGTTGAGCGGCCCGCCATGCGATCGCCACGATTCGAGCCAGGTCCGCGGAGACTCGTAACGCCAGGTATGGCCGTGGACCGCCGCGCCGAGCGCATCGGCCGAATCGCCGAACAGCTCGTTCAGGTATTCCCTGGTTCCCCAGAGAATCGGGCTCGCGCGGTCCGAAGCCGTCGTCGTGTACCTGTCGATGATCTCGATCAGCTGGCCGTTGAAGCCACCAGGCGTCCAGCTCGCGAGACCGATGCGCCCGCCGCGCCGGGCGACGCGCAGCAGTTCGCGGGCCATGCGTTCATGGTCCGGCGCGAACATGGCGGCAAAGCCGGACAGGACGACGTCGAATGCGGCGTTGCGAAACGGCAGGTCCTCCGCCTTCGCCAGGGTCGTGTCGCCGATCCCCGCAGTGACGTTCAGCACCCGCTCGCCGGTCCGGAGCTCCACTGCCTCGCCGAGTCGCTCGGTGGCCACGCGATATGTCGTGCCGACGGCAGCGGTGTCACCCAGCTTCCAGGTCACCCACTGCGCGGGCTTGATATTCCGGAACTCCGGACGGAAGCCTGCGAATACGGCCGGCGGCGTGCGCAAGGGCCGGCGTGCAGCGATCATGCTCTGCTGATTTGCAAACATTGTCGTTCTCCTCAAAAAATACTTCGAACCGGCGACTGGCCCGTGATCGGCAACGCGGGCCGGACACGGATGGTCCGCCCGGCCTGGCTGCAGGAGATAGCGGGTCGCCGGCGGAACATCGCTCAGGCTCCCACCGGTCGCGCGCCGGCCGGTTCGCGTCCCGCGGACGCCTGCGCCTCGATGAGCCGGTTGCGCTCCACCAGGAACGCCGCGGTTGCCTCGAGATCCAGGTGGCGCTTGATGCCTATGAACGGCAGCAAAGCGTGGATCGCAAAGGCCGCGACGCTGCTCAAGAGTCGCCAGGCGACGCCCATGGCGAAGCCCCAGTGCTCGAAATAGCTCAGTCCCTGCTCACTGGGGTGCTCCGTGAATGCGTTCATGATCAATTCCTCCCGATGTCCTGTCTTGCGACGCCGTATGTCTTTGCGTCGAGGAGGAATTTTCTGGAATGCGTCGCCGTTGTTATAGTGCAAAACCTGTAGCAAACAACTACAGAATTTGTACTAAGAAACGGCTTCCCGGAGACCTCGAATGTACGACTATGGTGAGTCTTGCCCGATGTCGAAGGCTACCTCGCTGTTGTGCGAGCGCTGGACGCTGCAGATCGTCCGTGAAATGCTTCTCGGTGCCTCGCGGTTTTCTGAGTTCCAGAAATACTTGCCAAAAATATCGCCGTCGCTGCTCAATGCGCGACTACGCTTGCTGATCAAGAACGGCATCGTAATCCGCAAACGAATTCCCGAGAAACGCGGTTTCGAGTATTACCTGACTCCTGCCGGAAAAGCGCTGGGACCGCTGTTGACCGAATTCGGCGCCTGGGGAAAGACATGGATTTACGGCGTATTGAGTGAGGAAGAACATGATGTTGAATCATTGCTGAGTACCATTGCCCGAACGATTGATACCAGCGAACTTCCGGATGGCGACACCGTATTGCAATTTACGTTTACGGATATCAAGGAAAACGCCAGATGGTTCATTACCGTCAAGGACGGCGAGTGCGAGGTGTGCGACGTCAATATGGGATACGAAGTCGACGTCTACTTTCGATCGACATTAAAAACCATGGAGCTCATCTGGTGGGGGCGCATTGGCCTGACATCAGCATGCGAAAGCGGACAACTCAAAGTGACCGGTCCTCCGGTCTACACGAGAACCTTGCCGAGATGGTTTCCGAACAGCGGCTTTTCCGGGAACAAACGCGAGGACCGTACGGTCTTTGAAGAAGAGACGCGCTGATCCTTTGAATCCTCACTCCATTTTCCAGAAGTCGATCCTGTATGCCTGCTTGCCGATGTCGATCGATGCCAGCGTCTCGTAGGATTCGAGATCGATCACGTCGACGGTACCCGAATCGTCGCCGACACCTTTGATCGTGATGAAGGCAAGCCTGCTAACTCCTTGCTAGGACCAGATATTCACAAATCGTTTCTGCTTCTCAGCGATATATTGAGCTCTGTAGCCATTTCCCTTAATCGCTGTTCATCGTTAAAGCGCGTCATTTGTGGAAACCATGCAACGAGCCACGGGTACCAGGGAATCTTCTGCTCGCGGGCTACCTCCAGCCAGCGGAACGTTTGCTCCCTGTCACCGATAGTGGCGTAGATGAGGGTCAGCGGATACGCATGACTGGATTTTTTGCCGATTGCATCGGCAATCGCGATAGCATCCTCATGTCGCCCCGCCATTGCGAATGAATAGCCTCGAGCGAATCCCCAGAAGGAATTGTCCTTGAGATGCTCATGTGCTTGTATCGCCTCATCATAGCGGCCCATTTCGGCAAACGTCTTTCCAAGCGTAACCCAGGCAACTGGATAATTGGGGCTCAACTCGAGTGTCGTCAGCGCTTCAGCTACCGCTTTGTCGTACATCCCGGCATCTCGATACTGGTCGGCGAGCCAGCTACTATAAAATGCGGAAAGGGGATTGAGCTGTTTCGTCCGCTCCCCGTGCGCAAGCGCTTCTTCGTCGCGATGGAGCAGCTCCAGTAACCAGGCGTAATGATAATGAGCATCGACCAGGCTCGGATTGAGATCAAGCGCGCGAACCAATGACTCTTCGGCACCCGGGAAATCCCACTCGTAATACATCTGGTACATCGCCACGGCGAGATGTGCCTCCGCCAGTGTCGGATCCAGTTCAAGTGCCTTTTGTGCCGCTGCCCTTGCTTTTGGATATGCGCCCTCGACCGGGAACGGGCTATGACCGAGCTGCCCGTAGCCGTACGCAAGGCCTGCAAATGCAAGTGCGCTGCCGGGATCGTTCTCTACCGCTTCGGTGAGGATTTCGATGCCCTGACGGTAGCCGCGCCGCGAGCCTTTGCGCAATTGAAACATGCCTTTCAGGTAGGCTTCATACGTAACCGGGTTTACCGGCTGCGGCACAGAGAAGTATCGTTCCTCTTCCGGCGTCAGGCGAATCTCGATTGCAGATGCAATGGCGCGTGCAATCTCTCGTTGTACCGTCAGCACACTCGATAATTCGCGTTCATAACTCTCAGCCCAGATATGCGCATCGTTCGCGGCGTCAATCAGCTGCACGATAATTCGCACTCGATTTCCTTCCCGAGTAACCGATCCTTCGACAATATTGTTCACTCCGAGCGTCGTGCCGATCATCGGCAGTGTTAAATTCTTGTCGACGCGAATAGTCGAGGTTCTCGATGTGACCCGGAGCGAGGGAATTTTTGACAAATTCGTAATCAAGGCATCATGCATGCCGGCGGAGAAATAGTCGCGTGGACCCGATAGATTCTCCAGCGGCAGGACGGCAAGTGAATTGTAGTAGTCCGGTCGCTCCGGTCTGCTCAGGCTAATTCCGGTCAGGACATTGTAGGTTGCTATCCCAGCTATTAATGCCAGTGCTCCAAGCACTGCATAGTCGGGCCATCGCAGTGGTAATTTTTCTGCCTCTGCGACGTGTGCGGCCGGAGTGCGAACGATGCCTTCAGGTGTAACGTCGTAGAGCCAGCCGAAGACGAGAGCCAGCGGGAATCCAATCAGTACGGCAAACCATACGTATACGAGTGCTGTGGCGGGAAAACCCAGCGACTCGAGCGCTAAATCGGCAACTTGCAGGGCCACCCAGGAACCCACGATGTAGATGCCCGCGACGCGGAATACGCGACGGCGGCGCAGTTGCCGAATGAAAGTCCCCCAACGCCCCATAGCACCGATCTCCGGTGCGCTTCGATGCGCTTCAGTCGTTATGCTTGAACAAGCCCCTAAGTCTTGAAGCATAGGGCATGTCAAATGGCCCCGCCACCTCGCTGAACGATCTGATCGGCCAGGGTTTCGTCCGCAGAAATACCGGTCACGGACATCCGATGCGACCCGAGTATCTGCTGACCGAGGATGGCTTGGCCATCAGGGCCATCACGATGGGCTTGAAATCGATGCTGGCGGAGCGCTGGGCGGCGCGAATCCTGATTGACGCCTATCCGCCGGCGACGGGCTACGAGCTGCTGCCAAAAGGCCGACAGGTGCTCGCTCGCGTCAGCGGGCTGTACTGACTCGCCCTCCTTTCCTGTAGAGAGTCGGCGTCGTACCGAAACGCTTCCTGTTTGCATGGGAACGAATCGGATCCGGACCGATCGAAGTTTCCTGGCCGGACCCGATTTCTGGACAATGGACAGGACTATGACGACTGAAGTATTGGAACATACGGTCACCGTAACGGACGACAACTTCGAGGAGGAAGTCCTCGGCTCGGACATTCCCGTACTGGTGGACTTCTGGGCGGAGTGGTGCGGGCCCTGCAGGATCATCGGCCCCACAGTCGAATCGCTGGCCGGCGATTATCATGGCAGGATCAAGGTCGCGAAGCTCAATGTCGATGTCAGCCCGGATACGGCGAGGCGTCTCGGCATCCGGAGCATCCCGACACTCATGATCTTCAAGGACGGCGAAGCGCGGGAATCGATAATCGGCGTCAAACCGAAAGGCTATCTCGCAGAGCATATCGAACGATACGTTTGATCGCTCGCCCGGAAACACGGCCGCCACGGCGGCCGTTTTCAGTCATCCACACGGCAGGTTTGTCCGTGTGAACAATGATTGATGTCATTCGTTAAATTGCCAGCGCACATTTTCGTCGATCGTCCCACGCTGCAAGAACATCGTGTGCTCGTCACCGATCGGTGATCGGCTGCCTTTTCGTCCGTAGTTCTACTGATTTATGCCCGACTGGCCCGATGAGACGATCTTCGCTGTGCCAAGGAGTCTGTATGGCGCGGAAAAGCACAATGCGCGCGGGCTCGGTTACCAGGTGATCTGTCCCGAGGACATTCTGCCGGAAAGAATCCCGCTGCGGGACTCTCAGCGAACCGTCAGTCCGGCGGGTGAGACAGCATACCGCAAGATCGCCAGGGAACTCGGACTCGACAAGTATATGCCTGTGCCTGAATCTGGAGAGACAATGGAAGATGCTGCTTTTCGTTTTTGCGATGACCTCGGGCCGAAGGCAATCCTTCACGTATACGAGCCGGCAATTGCGCTAAAAGGCATCGTTGTCGTCGACAACGTCGCCGTCGGACCGTCGATCGGCGGCATTCGCATGGCGCCGGATGTTTCGCTCGAGGAATGCTTTCGTCTCGCGCGGGCCATGACATTCAAGAATGCCGCGGCGGGCCTCCCGCACGGTGGTGGCAAATCCGTGATAATCGCCGATCCCGGCATGGATCCGCGACAAAAGGAACAGCTGATTCGCGCATTTGCTCGAGCGATCGAAGCAATCACCGACTACATACCCGGACCGGACATGGGCACCGATGAAACGGCGATGGCCTGGATCAGGGATGAAATCGGTCGATGCGTCGGCTTGCCGAAGGAGGTGGGCGGTATACCGCTCGATGAGATCGGCGCCACTGCATTCGGTGTGCTGGCGGCCGCCGAGACCGCCTGGGACAAACTCGGTATTTCAATGCAGGGAGTCCGCGTTAGTGTGCAGGGCTTCGGTGCCGTCGGCAAACACGCCGCGCGCTTCTTCGTCGAAAAGGGCGCGATACTGGTGGCGGCGGCAGATTCGAGTGGCACGGTTCTTGATGCGCAGGGTCTGGACGTGAGCAGCCTGATCGCGCACAAGGAGCGGGGCCTCCCGATATCGGAATTTCCCGCGGGCGACAAGCTCGACCGGGAAGCAGTGATCGGCGTCGACTGTGACATCCTGGTACCGGCCGCCAGACCCGACGTCGTGCACGCCGACAACCAGCATACCGTCAAGGCGAGACTCGTCGTGCAGGGCGCAAACATCGGCGTGACCGGGGAGGCCGAGGCCGCACTGCACGCGCGCGGCGTTCTGTGCCTGCCGGATTTCATTTCGAATGCCGGCGGTGTGATCTGCGCGGCCGTCGAGTACCGCGGCGGTACGCAAGTCGAGGCGTTCGAGGTCATCGAGCAGAGCATCAGGAGCAACACTGCGGAGATCCTGCAGATCGCAGAGCGGGACGACAAATTGCCGCGCGAGGCGGCAATTTCGGTGGCAAGGGAGCGCGTCGTGAAGGCGATGGAATTCGGCCGCTGGCATTAAATGCCGGCGCTTGCCTAAGGAGAAATATTCCTCGATGCGCCCGAATGCCGTATTGATCACGTCCTCATCGACGCAATAGGCCAAGCGCAGACGGTGCTCACCCGATCTGTCGCTCGCCGTCAGCATCGAAACCTCTTTGATAGCCGAAACGACGATGCCGCCGAGGTTTTATGCAATCCACCGAACGGGGACGGTCGCGCTCGTCTCTGCGAGTTCTGGCCGTTCACTGGACATCGCAATCATTAGGACGTAGCGATACCGAGCCCGGAATTCGGGTATTCCCTATGTTATTGCGCACCTCGCCTGTGCTCTGATAACAAAACGAAACGATTCACATCAGAACGTAGCGCCATGACCGAGAAGTTGAGCAGTGCTTTCAGCATTCCGTCTCTCGACTTGCGCAATGCCTGTGACACGCTAGCGCTGGACTTCGAGCGCAGCGATCAGTTGCCTGCGGGAAAACCGTATCTCGGCCAGCAGCGTGCGATCGACGCCATCAAGTTCGGCATTCGCATCGAACGCGATGGTTACAATCTGTTCGTGCTCGGACCGAATGGCAGTCATCGTCACGGCCTGGCCGAGGACCTCGCGAAAGAGCTGGCTGCCGAGAAAGACCCGCCGAGCGACTGGTGCTACGTCAACAATTTTGCCGATCCCGAAAAGCCCCGCACACTGGCCTTTTCGGGCGGCCGGGGATCAGAGTACCGCGACGACATGGAAGTACTCATCGGCGAGATACGGCTCGCCATTCCTGCGGCCTTCGACGACGAGGATTATCGGAACCAGCTCAAGGCTCTCGAAGAGGAAACGCAAAAAGAGGTCCAGGCGCAGTGGAAGTCTCTTGACCGAAAGGCCGAAAAGGCCGGTATCGCCGTCATGCAGACGCCGACCGGGGTAGTGCTGGCGCCCGTGAAAGACGGCGAGGTACTGGGTGACAAGGAATTCGCCGATTTGCCCAAGCGCGAGAGGGACGAGGTGCAGGCCACCATCCGTGACCTGAGCGAGGATCTCCAGACCCGCATCGAGCAAATGCCCAAACTGAGAAAGCAGCATCGCGAGCGGGTCAAGAAATTAAACCAGGAAGTGACAACCCATGCCGTCGGCGTACTGCTTTCCGAGCTGCGCAGGAAGTACGAGGACGTGCCCGGCGTGGCCAGCTATCTCGATGCCGTTCAGAAAGACATCATCGACAACGCCGAAGACTTCATGCAGCCCGAAACGCCATCGCTGCCGTTCCTGTCACGCGATCCCTCGCGTCTCTTCAGCAAATACGAAGTCAACCTTGTCGTCGGCAATGAACGGAATGCGACGGCACCGATTATCTACGAGGCCAATCCCAGCTATCCGAACATCATCGGCAAGATCGAACATCGCGCCGAAATGGGCGCGCTGGTCACCGATTTCAGGATGATTCGGTCAGGTGCACTTCATCAGGCCAACGGCGGTTTTCTGATACTGGACATCCACAGGCTGTTGACTCGCCCGTTCGTTTGGGAAGCGCTGAAACAGGCGCTGTTCGAAAAGTGCTTGCGGATCGAGACACCCGGTGAAACATACGGCTTCGTCAGCACGACAACGTTGCGACCTCAACCGATACCTCTGGACGTCAAGGTCATCTTGATCGGCGAACGCTGGCTCTATTACCTGTTGAGCACATACGACCGGGAATTCGGTGAACTTTTCAGCATCGCCGCCGATCTCGATGACGAAGTCGAACGAACCGATGATAACGTCAAGGACTATGCCTTGTTGATCGCGACCCGGGCTCGCGACCACAATCTGTTATCGTTCAGTAAATCGGCTATTCAACGCGTCATTGAACAACGCGCGAGACACGCGCAGGATGGTGAACGGTTGTCTATGCACATGCGGTCACTGGACGACTTGCTCATTCAGTCAGATTACTGGGCACGGCAGCGC
>JBFHXJ010000122.1:0-9680 GCA_041598995.1 Woeseiaceae bacterium
ATGGCCATCCATATCGCAAAAAATTACGGATGTCAGGTCACGACAACCACGATCTCGAGGCAACAATACGAATACGCGCGAAAGGCAATCCGAGCCGCGGGCCTCGGGGACAGGATTACGCTGCTATGCAAGGACTATCGCGATCTGGATGGCCGCTTCGACAAACTCATCTCGGTCGAGATGATCGAGGCCGTAGGACACGAATATCACGACACGTTCTTCAGGAAGTGCTGTGAGCTGCTGAAACCGGAAGGGCAGATGCTGTTACAGGCGATTACGATCGCCGACCAGCGCTACGATCAGTATAAGAATACCGTCGACTTCATCAAACGGTACATCTTCCCGGGCGGCTGCCTTACCTCCGTGTCGGATATGGCCAGGACGATGACGAATGGCACGGATTTGCGTGTCATTCACCTCGAGGACATCGGGCCGCACTACGCGAGGACGCTGCGTCATTGGCATGATCGTTTTTTTGAACGGATCGACCAGGTCAAAGCGCTCGGATTCGCGGACGAATTCATTCGCATGTGGCAGTTTTACCTCTGTTACTGCGAAAGCGCCTTTGTCGAACGGGCAATTGGTGACGTACAGATGTTGATCGTTCGCCCTGATGCGCGCGCGAAAATTCAGGAACCGGCGGACGCAAGTCGAGCGAAATTTCCTTTTTCCGGGTAAGGCGACCGGTCGACGGCAAACGCGCGGCCATGCGGCGATTACTTGCCTGGAGCAATTCGGTCGCTCAAACTCGCATAGTCCAGATCGGTTTGCCGACGGCGAGCCACCGAAATTATTCAATTGGGCAAAATTAACTTGCATGAGGGAGCTTTTGCATGATCTCGCGACGCAGAGTCTTGAAGAGTTCGGCACTGACTATCGCGGCGGCGGCGTTGCCGAATCGCCTGCTTCGGGCGCTCGAAGGCGACATCATTACGCGCGCCATTCCGTCGACGGGCGAGCGTATACCGATCGTCGGGCTCGGCAGTTCGGCGACGTTCAGGAGCGTTGCGCAGAGCGAGGACGTCTCAGCGCTACGAGATGTACTGAAGACCCTGTTCGATAATGGCGGCACGGTTTTCGATACCGCGCCCGGTTACGGCGCTTCGGAAGAAGTGGCAGGCAGGCTGGTGCAGGATCTCGGCGCGACCGAAAAGGTATTCTGGGCCACGAAAGTCAATGTTGCGCGGCGCGGTGGTGGTTCCGCCGATCCGGAGGCCGCACGGGCGCAAATCGAGAGGTCCTTCGGTTACGTCGGCAAGGATCCGATCGACCTGATCCAGGTGCATAACCTTGGCGACGTGCCGACGCAACTCTCGATCCTCAAGGAACTCAAGGGGGAGGGCCGCATCAGGTACACTGGCGTGACGTTCACGGGCGCGCGCCGTTATCCCGATCTGGCGGACGTAATGCGCAAGGAGCCGATCGATTTCATCGGCGTCGATTATGCCGTCGACAACACCGAGGCGGCGAAGGAAATCCTGCCGCTCGCCCAGGATCGCGGGATCGCAGTCCTCGCTTACGTGCCGTTCGGGCGCAGTCGCTTGTGGCGTCGCGTTCGCGGCCGCGAGGTACCGTCCTGGGCTGCGGAGTTCGGTGCCCAAAGCTGGGCGCAGTTCTTCCTAAAATATTGTGCGGCTCATCCGGCCGTCACGGCGATCACGCCGGCAACCAGCAAGCCGAAAAACATGCTCGACAATATCGCAGCGGCGTACGGCCAATTGCCGGATGCCGCAATGCGGCGGCGCATGGAGGAACTGGTCGATTCATTGCCGTCTGCATGATCTGTCATTGGGCGACAGGGCCGCATACTCGCATTATCATGCGACATTGGTTTGACACGGACGAGCGGGCATGCCTGGACTGTATTTCGAAGAATTCTCGGTCGGCCAGACGTTCAAGCACGGCATCACGCGAACGATCACCGAGGCGGACAACGTCTGGTTCAGTGCACTGACGCACAATCCGGCGCCATTGCATCTCGACGCCGAGTACATGAAGAACAGCGAATTCGGACAGCGCATCGTCAACAGCTGCCTGACACTCGCGTTCATGGTCGGTATTTCCGTGGGAGACACGACCGTTGGCACCACGATAGCGAACCTCGGCTGGGATGAAGTGCGGTTCCCGAAACCGTTGTTTCACGGCGACACGATCAGGATAGAAACGGAAGTACTCGAGTTACGCCACAGCAGATCCCGCCCCGAGAACGGCATCGTTACATTTCTGCACCGTGCCTACAACCAGCACGATGATCTCGTCGGCGAATGCAAACGCACCGCGCTGATGCTGCGGAAGCCGAAGTGAGCCGGAGCTTTCTTTTCGTTCCCGCGGATAGCGAGAAGAAGCTCGCGAAAGCGGCGCAGAGTGGCGCCGACGCGGTAATTGTCGACCTCGAGGATTCGGTCGCGGCCGACGCGCGCCCGAAAGCCCGCGAACTTGCCGCCGATTTCATCGGGCAGGGTCATGACACAGAAATCTGGGTCAGAATCAATTCGCTGGATGGCGAGGATTCCTTAGAGGACCTGAATGCAGTGATGCCGGCCGCGCCGTTCGGTATCGTGCTGCCGAAAACGGCATCCGCCAATGACGCCAAACTGCTGTCCAAAATCCTGCACGTGCACGAGGAAAAGAACGATCTCAAGGCGGGCACCACGGTCATTCTGCCGATTGCGACGGAGCGGCCGGCCGCGCTGTTCTCGATGGGCAGCTATCTCGATACGACCAAGCGCCTTGGCGGCCTCACCTGGGGGGCAGAAGACCTGAGTGCGGCGTTGGGCGCTGCTGCGAGCAGAGACCACGACGGCAACTGGCTGCCGCCGTACGAGCTGGCGCGCTCGCTCTGTCTGATTGCGGCGGCCGCGGCCGGCGTGCCCGCAATCGATACGGTTTACACGGATTACACGGACAGCGAAGGACTGCTCAAATATGCGGCCGCCGCGCGGCGCGACGGGTTCGAGGGCATGCTGGCGATTCACCCCGGGCAGGTCGAGATCATCAACGACGCATTCGTGCCGACGAAAGAAGAGACAACGCGGGCCCAGCGCATCGTCGATCTCTTTGCAGCCAATCCGGATGCGGGTACGCTCGGACTGGACGGCGAGATGATAGACCGGCCGCACTGGCTGCAGGCAAAGAGAATCCTCGAGACGGCCAATCGCCTCAAGTGACGCCATACGCCATCGGCCATAACAACAACAAGGACCCGGCATGAGCAAGATCCACGAAGTTCCGGCGGAGTTCGCAAAGCGCGCGCATATCGACGCCGCCAAGTACGAGGAAATGTACCGTCGCTCCGTCGAGGATAACGAAGCATTCTGGGCGGAACAGGCAGAGCGCATCGACTGGATCAGGCCGCCCGGCAAGGTCAAGGACGTCAGCTTCGATAAGGACGATCTGCACATCCGATGGTATTACGACGGCACGTTGAACGCCTGTTACAACTGTGTCGATCGTCATCTGGACACGAAAGGAGACGACGTCGCGATCATCTGGGAAGGTGATGATCCGGCCCGCGACCTCAAGATTACCTATCGCGAATTGCATGAACGCGTATGCAAGTTTGCCAACGCGCTGAAAAAAATTGGCGCCAGGAAAGGCGATCGCGTCACGATATACATGCCGATGATCCCGGAGACCGCGGTGGCAATGCTCGCCTGTGCGCGCATCGGCGCGATCCACTCGGTCGTGTTCGGCGGATTTTCACCGGATGCCCTGGCCGGACGCATCCATGATTGCGAATCGAGTATCGTCATCACCGCAGATCAGGGGGTGCGCGGTGCAAAGATTGTTCCATTGAAGGCAAACGTCGATGCCGCTGTGAATCATCCGGACGTCAAGACGCTCGAGAAAGTGCTGGTCGTCAAACACACCGGGGGGAACATCGAATGGGTCGAAGGGCGCGATCAGTGGCTGCACGAGGTCGAGGCGCAAGTCGATGCGAACTGCCCCTGCGAGGAAATGGGCGCCGAGGATCCGCTGTTTATCCTGTATACCTCGGGTTCCACCGGCAAACCCAAAGGCGTACTGCACACCACGGGCGGGTATATCGTGTACGCCGCGCTGACTCACGAGTGCGTATTCGATTATCACCCTGGCGATGTCTACTGGTGCACGGCGGACGTCGGCTGGGTGACCGGGCACAGCTACATCGTCTATGGGCCGCTCGCCAACGGTGCCATTACGCTGATGTTCGAGGGCCTGCCGAATTACCCGACGTCATCGCGGTTCTGGGAGGTGTGCGACAAGCACCAGGTCAACATCTGCTACACGGCGCCGACCGCCATCCGCGCCTTGATGCGCGAGGGCAACGATCCCGTCAAGAAAACCTCGCGCAAGAGCCTGCGACTGCTGGGCAGCGTCGGCGAACCCATCAATCCGGAGGCCTGGGAGTGGTATTACCAGGTCGTCGGTGACGGACGGTGCCCCATCGTCGATACGTGGTGGCAAACCGAGACGGGCGGCATCCTGATCACGCCCTTGCCGGGCGCGATGGCCCTGAAACCGGGCTCCGCCTCGAAGCCCTTTTTTGGCATCCGGCCGGCCATCGTCAACCGCAAGGGAAAAATACTGGAAGGAGCGGCCGAGGGCGTGCTCGTCATACTCGACAGCTGGCCGGGCCAGATGCGCACCGTGTACGGCGACCACCAGCGATTCGTCGATACCTATTTCATCAACTATCCGGGCAAGTACTTCGCCGGCGACGGCGCGCGCCGCGACGAAGACGGCTACTACTGGATTACGGGCCGCGTCGACGACGTTCTGAATGTGTCGGGCCATCGCATGGGGACCGCGGAAATCGAGAGTGCGCTGGTCGCGCACAAGAACGTGGCCGAGGCGGCCGTCGTCGGTTTCCCGCACGATATCAAGGGGCAGGGTATTTATGCCTACGTGACTCTGATGGAAGGGATCGAACCGAGCGACGAGTTACTCGGCGAGTTGCGCCAATGGGTGCGCAAGGAAATCGGACCGATCGCCACGCCGGACTTCATCCAGTGGGCGCCCGGGCTACCGAAGACCCGCTCCGGCAAGATCATGCGGCGCATCCTGCGCAAGGTGGCAGAAAACGATTACCGTAATCTCGGCGACACGTCGACACTCGCCGATCCCGCAGTGGTCGATCACCTGGTCGGAAACCGCCTGAATCGCTGATCAGAAATTGTCCTTGTAGGACGCCTCTTCTGTCTGGTCGACGAGTTCTTCCTCGTCGTACGACGTCGGTACTTTCTCGATGGCCGGTCTCTTTTGTCGCCTCGTCTGGTGCTGCAGGCGCTCGGCTTCTTTTATGTGCTTTTCGTAGGCGCGCACGAAATCTTCGGCGAACTGGTGCGGCAGCGTGCCGATGCTCTGCTCGGTCATGATCGGGTACAGATCGCAGTAGAGCTGCCAGTACTTGAGCTGATTCTTGGCCTTGAACAACGTGCTGTCGAGTGTCCGGTCGAAGTTCTCCTGTAATGTTTGCGGGTTAAAGCGATCGATGTATTCGACAAAGGCACTCATCATCGCTTCGACCATCGCACTCTGATGGATCTTCAGGTCGTCGCACACCTCGCGAACCGCGTCGGCCGGGCTCAGGTATTCGCCTTCCTTTCCGATCAGCAACTGCATCAGGGAATCCCGCGTGTTTTCCGCGAGCTTCAAGGGATTATTGTGCTTCGGCATCATCGTCGTCTGATCGAGGCGGAACATCGCCTTGACACCGCCGCGCCGCGACAGCAGGTCACTGGTGCCATCGACGAACTCTTTCAGTACCTTGCCGGCGTTTTCCATGACCACATACGGGTCCGTCGTCGGGTGCAAGTCCGCTCTGCTGATATCGAGGCCCCGCATGAATGCATCGAGGAGCTTGGCAATGTCGACGCGCCGCTTTTCACCCTTGCTCGGCGGCGGCGCAAAGGGATTCGGCTGCGTGTTCAACTGCCGATCGGCGGTGCCGGATTGCTGATCCTTGACGGAGTTGCCGAACAGTGCCTCCTCGAATTCCTCGTCCCCGGTCATCTCCTCCTCGTCGAGCAGATTGATGCCGGTCTTGAATTCCTCCTCGGGAACGAGTCGCTCGATGTGATCGGGAACCACGGTCATCGGCTCGGGCGGCGGCATGACCAGGCTCTCGCCCTCGTCGAGTGTGACCTTGAACTCGAATTCCCCCATCTTGAGCCTGTCGCCGTTAAAGAGCCGGCGCGGATTCCCCCGGCCGATCGGGGTCTCCTCGTCGTTGACGAAGACCCCATTGGTGCTGGTGTCGACGAGGTAATAGGAGCCGGCCTGGAAATCGATCGCGGCGTGCTTGCCGGAGATGAAATGGTCCGGATCCGGCAGAATCCAGTCGTTTTCCAGCGAGCGGCCGATCGTGCCGCCGTTATCGCGAAACTCGCGCACACAGTCGCCGCCAAGAGCGTCCTTGTGTTCACTGACGATTTCCAGGAGCAGCGGCATCGAATGTCTCGGTCTGATCGGCGTGCCGGCAAGCGAAGCAGTGCCGGCCGATAACGAGAAATAGTGCCGTTTTACAAGGGATTGCCGCTGCCAATCAGGTCACATAAAGCCGATTTAACAGAATCTACCGACGCGGCCGATGCAGCGTCGTCCGAAGTCGACGTCGGCGGACGCCGCCCGCCGCGCAATGACATCAGTACTTTTCCAAGTACACTACGGGCTCGAGATCTGCGAAAGTGCCGGAATGGCTGCAAAGACCCTGTACAAAGTCACCTTCATGAACCAGGGACAGGTTTACGAAGTCTATGCGCGCAGCGTCGGACACGGTGCGTTGTTCGGTTTCGTGGAAGTGCAGGAACTCGTGTTCGGCGAGCGCAGCTCGGTCGTCGTCGATCCTTCCGAGGAGAAGATCAAATCCGAGTTCAAGGGTGTGAAAAGGACTTATCTGCCGATGCATTCGATCATTCGCATCGACGAGGTCGACAAGCAGGGCACCAGCAAGATTTCGAAGATCGAGGGCAACGTCACGCAGTTTCCAATGCCGATTTATACGCCAGGCGGCGAAACAAAGACCTAGGAGCGAGGTCAGCGCCCAGGGGCTCCGACCCCGATTGCCGCGCATTAACATGACCGGCCCGGCCATGTATGATCCCGGTCATCCGAAGACCCCGACCGGAAACCCGAAGCTTGTCAACGCTCGCGACCGACCTGCCGGCAGAAGCCGCCAATGTCATTCTGGAGTTACCGGGGCAATCCGCGCTTTCGGATTTCCGACTCGGTAAGCGCCTGAGCCAGCTAAAGCTCGTCGACACCAGGGTCACGGGTCTGGTGGCACGATTCGTATACTTCGTCTCGGTCCGCAACAAGCCGCCGGCGGAAGAAAGGGAACGTCTGGATGCGCTGCTGCTCGCAAATGACGAGATCCAGCGTTTCCCGGACGATGCGCAGCTCATCTATATCGGTCCGAGGCCGGGCACCATCTCGCCGTGGTCGAGCAAGGCCACCGACATCGCACACGCGTGCCGGCTGCAAAGCGTTCTGCGAATCGAACGCGCCGTTTGCTATGCCCTGACGTGCACGGCGCAGCTCGGGTCGGTGGAACTTGCGGCGCTCGGCGAGCTGCTGTTCGATCGCATGACCGAGTGTCATTATGCGAGCGCCGGGGACGCACACATCTTGTTCAGGGAGCACGCGCCGGCGCCGCTCGCGACGATTCCGCTCATGGAAGACGGGTCTGACGCGTTATGGCGAGCGGATCGCGAGCTCGGTCTCGCATTGTCGCCCGACGAGATCGAGTATCTCGCCGCGAACTATCGCGAACTCGGCCGCGATCCTACGGATGCCGAGCTCATGATGTTCGCTCAGGTAAATTCCGAGCATTGCCGTCATAAGGTGTTTCGCGCCGACTGGATCATCGACAGCGTGCCGCAGCAGGACAAACTGTTCGGCATGATCAGGAGTACGACGGAGGCCAGTCCCGGCGGCGTGATTTCCGCGTATTCGGACAACGCTGCCGTCATGACCGGTTGGCGCTGTGCGCGCCTTGGCCCGGCAGCGAATGACAGGCGTTACGCGTACTCGGACGAGCCGCTGCATATTCTCATGAAGGTCGAGACGCACAACCATCCGACCGCGATCTCGCCTTTTCCCGGAGCCGCGACCGGGTCGGGCGGCGAAATTCGTGACGAAGGCGCAACCGGACTCGGCGCAAGGCCCAAGGCCGGACTGACCGGATTCACGGTCTCGCACCTGAGAGTTCCGGGCTTCGAGCAGCCGTGGGAACGGCCGTTTCCGCACCCGGACCGGATGGCAACGCCGCTCGAGATCATGCTGGAGGGCCCGATCGGCGCTGCGGCGTTCAATAACGAGTTCGGCCGACCCAATCTGCTCGGGTATTTTCGGACCTACGAAGCCCATTTGCCCGGATTGCCAGCGGGCGAGATCCGCGGTTATCACAAACCGATCATGATCGCCGGCGGCGTCGGCAACATCCGCGAGGAGCACGCGCTGAAAATCGACGTGCCGGTCGGCGCCAACATCATCGTGCTCGGAGGTCCGGCCATGTTGATCGGCCTCGGTGGCGGCGCCGCGTCGAGTCTCGGCAGCGGCTCGAGTTCCGAAGACCTCGATTTTGCGTCGGTGCAACGGGGTAATCCTGAGATGCAGCGTCGCGCCCAAGAAGTCATCGACCGCTGCACGGCGATGGGCAGCGATAACCCGATTCTCCTGATCCACGATATCGGCGCCGGCGGCCTGTCCAATGCCGTGCCGGAAGCAGTAGACCACAGCAAGCTCGGCGCACGGGTGGAATTGCGCGACGTGCCGAACGCGGAGCCGGGCATGTCGCCGATGAGCATCTGGTGCAACGAGGCACAGGAAAGATACATCCTGATCGTCCTGCCCGAGCGGACGGAGACGTTCAGAAAAATCTGCGCCAGGGAGCGCTGCCCGTTCGCAGTCATCGGGCAGCTCACCGAAGAACGCCAGCTCGTCGTCGCGGATCGAGAATTCGACAATCGCGTCGTCGACATGACGATGGACATGCTGCTCGGCAAACCGCCGCAAATGATGCGCGACGTGCAACGAGTCGAGCCCGCTTTTCCAGATCTCGATCTCGACGACATTGAGCTCGAAGAGGCGGTGTTTCGCGTATTGCGATTTCCGGCGGTTGCCGACAAGTCCTTTCTGATTCACATCGGCGATCGTACGGTCGGCGGCCTCACCGTGCGTGATCAGCTCGTGGGACCCTGGCAAGTGCCGGTGAGCGACGTCGCGATTGCGGCAAGCGGTTTCGAAAGCGAGACCGGCGAGGCAATGGCCATGGGCGAGCGGACACCGCTTGCCGTCATCGACGCGCCGGCATCGGGTCGCGTCGCTGTTGCTGAAGCAGTGACGAATATCGCAGCCGCCTCGATCGACGACTTGCGGGACGTCAAGCTGTCGGCCAACTGGATGGCGGCGGCGGGACACCCCGGGGAAGACGCCAGGCTCTTCGACACGGTCAGGGCGGTCGCTGCGGAACTCTGCCGCGAGCTCGGTATCGCCATCCCGGTCGGCAAGGATTCGCTGTCTTTGCAAACGCGCTGGACCGATACGAAGGGAGATTGCCAGGTCGTTGCGCCGGTATCGCTTATCGTGTCTGCGTTCGCGCGTGTTCGTGACGTACGGCGGCACCTGACGCCGCAGCTCAGAGCCATCGACGAGCCGAGCTATCTCCTGCTCCTCGATCTCGGCGAAGGCGCGAACCG
>JBFHXJ010000123.1:0-9446 GCA_041598995.1 Woeseiaceae bacterium
AGATCTTTCACTGGGTCGACGAGGATGGCGTCGTGAACTTCAGTGACTGGGCGCCGGAGGTCGGCGGCGTCGAGGTGACCAAGCTGAAAGTCGGCAAATCGAATCCGCCCGACTACGATCCGACAGAAGATCAGAACTCGATTCTCGATCAGGCGGAGCGTATGAAGGCGCGCTGGGAAGAATTGAAAGAGCGGCAGGAAGATCGGCGCAGGGAACGTGAAGAGCCAGCCGAGAGCCAGCGTGTACCGCAGTACGCGGAATACCATTATCCCTATTACCGTCCGGGCTTCTTCTTCCGGCCTGTCGTTTCGCCCGCTTTCGTTCACCCGCGACCGTTACGGGCACAGAAGCGGCAGCTCTCAGCGCTGGACCAGCTCGGGCTCCTGGCGAAACCACGACCGCACAGCATCAACTCGTCAGCTCACCTGTCACGCATCAATGCCGGCAGATCACTGCAAGGCGGTGCTCACCCACAGGTATCCCACTTCCAGGAACGGTAATCGCGCGCGCTCGCGATTTTTTTGCCATTTCGTCAGCGTCGTTCCGGCTTTTGCCGTTCTTCGCAGGCGAGTTTGCTGATTTTGTCCGGGAAAAGTGGACGTGCTCGATTTGCACGCAAATAATGAATGTTCCGAAAATGCATCCCGAATCTGGAACTTTGACCAGGGCAACGTTATTGGAGCCAAGATGAAGCTACGTCATTCGATACGATTCTCGATTCTTCTTGTGCAGATCTGCGCGCTGCCGGTGATCGCACAAAGTGTGCCGTCGGAACTCGTTTATTATCCGGAATTCATATTCGTCAACGGGCAGGTGCTCACTGCAGACGGCGATCGGGATTTCACGATCGCCGAAGCGGTCGCGGTTCGGGGCAACAAGGTACTTGCCGTAGGGTCGAGCCGGGAAATCCGGCGACTCGCCGGTCGACAGACGAGGCAAATCGATTTGCGCGGCCGATCCTTGACGCCCGGCTTCGTTTACAACGACGGCGACAATGCAGTGCCTGCCGGCGACATCCTCAAGGATACTCAATGGGGTGGGCGAACCTATCCACGAATCGGCGGCAAGACGATCGATGAAGCTCTGGCGACACTTGCTCACATAGTACGAAACGAGGGATCGGCCGGGGAACCGATATTTTTCAATCTGAGTGACTCCTGGTCAGGCCCGGCTGCCAAAAACTGGGACATTTCGACGCTTGACGAAATTGCTCCCGATACGCCAATGATCGTCTACCTTGAGAGTAGCGAGGGCCTGGTGAACTCGGCGATGATCGAACTGGCGATCAACGAGGGCTTTCCGGCGAATCATATTCACCTGGACCGCGATGAGAACGGAGACTTCACCGGCAAGGTGGGCGGCCAATTTACCGGCTTTGTCGGTCGTGAAATCCGCCCATGGCCTGATGCGGCATGGTTCGACGAGGTCGCGCTGCCGAATGCGCGCGAAACGCTGGCGCAATACGCCCGACACGGGGTCACGTTAGCCACGGGTCATATGAGTGCGCCGACAATGACCATCCTCAATCGTCTGTTTCATGAAGGTGATGGCAGAAGCCTCGCAATTAGAGTTTATCCAGGTCTCGATTTTCTCAGGCAGAACCCGCAAGGCGAGAGATACCTGAAGCGAATGGGTAACCTCGTCGATTTTTCATTGAGCGACGAAAGGGGCGCCATGGTGACGATCGTAGGCGCGTCCGTTGGCCCGCATTCGGGGACACCCGACGGCTCTACCGGATTGCTGACGATTGAACCAAAGACGAACATCGTTCCGGGACTCAATGAATCACTGCACGGATTCAATCGCTGGACCGCCGAGTGGTTTACCGGGCTTCGCCACGATGATCTGACACAGGAACAACTGAAGCAAACGGATTATTACAACGTCCTGTTGGCACGCCAGCATGGCTGGAACATCACCGGCATTCACAACATGGGCAGTGAAGGAATTCGACTCGCGATGCAAAATGTCGTGGAAGCCGAACGGCAGGAAAACCTCTACGTGAAAGAATTGTGGCGGCCGCAGGGTTTCGATCACAACATTGACTGGACCCCGGAGGTGTTCGATTACTATGCGGCACATCCGGAACTGAAAGAAATCATCCGGTTCGGCGTCAGCCTGAGAAACGTGATCAATCAACGAGGTGCGAACGAACTCGGTCTGACGGAAGTTGTGGAGCTGCAGCACGGCATGGAAGGGCTCGAAAGGCTGGCGCCACTCAACTCTTTGCTCACGCATGGCGTGCCGTTTCACATCGAAGGTACGGAACCGAGAGATGATCGGGCTTACCCGACCTGGTATTTGCAGAAAGCTGTGACCAGGATCGACAGTCTGGGACGCGTGATTGCAGAGAACGAATCAATAGATCGCAAGACGGCGTTGCTCGCGCTGACGCGCTGGGCCGCGAGATTCATCGGTGCGGACAATCAAGTCGGATCGATCGAAGTCGGAAAACTGGCCGATCTGGTCGTATTCGACGGCAATATTCTCGACATCGAAATTGAAAAGCTCGATCGACTGAAACCCGTATTGACCATGGTAGGTGGCCGGATCGCGTTCGAGTCGGCGGATTTGTAACCCGCCGCATGTGCACGCGTGTCGAATCGAAGGACGCATAGACTCAATTCGAAATCGGCACGGGTCGGGAAGAGCTGGCGAAAACTGTTAAGCGCCATGAGCCCATGATTGCGGAAATTACCTAGATTCAGAACGCAATCGACAGCGTAAGGTGAACGCGTTACGCGGCAGGATTGCGACTCACAACGCTCGCCGTCACTAATAGACCGAGTCACCTCAAGAGGAAAAACCGATGGTCTCTGTGAAACGGGAAGTTCGGCGTCCCTATGCGGATCTGCGGGAGTATTTGCGAGTACTCGAGCAGCGCGGAAAATTGAAACGTATCACGCGGCCGGTAGACAAGGATTGGGAAATCGCTGCTGTCGGGCGTGTTAACTTTCAAAGTGTTCCGGAAGCCGAGCGATGCGCGCTGCTGTTTGAAAACGTCAAGGGATTCGATATACCGGTTACGTTCGGCTTGCTCGGCGGGTCGCGCGAAATTTATGCGCTTGCTTTGGGGGCGGATGGAATCGACGATATTTCTGATACCTGGACGCGCGCGTTACGTAACACGATCCAGCCTGAAGAGGTCAAGTCCGCTGCGGTCCACGATCAAGTTCATTTGGGGGACGACGCGGACCTGCTAAAGCTGCCAGTTCCCATCTGGACGGTCGAGCACGACCCTGGGCCGTATCTGACCGCACCGTTTGTATTTACGAAAGACCCTGAGACGGGCATCCAGAATGTCGGTACGTACCGGTGTCAAATCAAGGAATCGCGGAAGATAGGACTGTTCATGGCGCATGTGCAGCATGGGCGAAATCACGTACAGATGCACAACGAACGTGAAATGGATACTCCTGTCGCTATCGTATTGGGTACCGACCCCAGCATCGGCATCTGTTCCGTTTCGAGAATTCCACAAGGAACGGACGAACTGACGGTAGCCGGCGGCCTCCGCGGAGAGCCGGTGCCCGTGGTTCGGGCGAAGACTGTGGATCTCCTTGTTCCGGCGACTGCGGAAATCGTGATCGAGGGATTGATCCGCAAGAACGAGCTCGAGTGGGAAGGGCCATTCGGTGAGTACACGGGTTATATGGGCCCGCATTCGGAGTCATTCGTGTTCGATGTCACCGCGATCACGCATCGGAATAAGCCCGTCTATCAGGCATTTCTCAGCCAGATGCCGCCCAGCGAATCGAGCACGATTCGGGGCTTTGGCAGGGAAGCGGCGATACGCAGGCACCTGCTCGATTTGAAGCTGCCTGTACGGGACGTGCACCTGCTGCATGCGGGTGGCGCGTCTGCTTATCTGGCGATTTCCATTAATAAGGAGTATCCGGGTCAGGCGCAGCAAGTCATGTTCGGCGCCTGGGCCGTCGATCCGACGTTGGGGAAATTCACAGTTGTCGTCGATGACGACATCGATGTGCGGGACCCCTTCATGATCGATTGGGCGCTGAGCTTTCGGGTACAACCGCACAAGGACATCGTGATTGCGCCCAACACGCCGGCTATTCGGCTGGATCCATCACAAGCTGCGGAGGATGTCCCGCAACTGGACGCCAGCCGCGTAACGTCTAGCAAAATAGGAATTGATGCGACAAGAAAGCACAAGTACCCGCCGATCGCGCTGCCACCCGCGGAGCACTTACAGAAAGTGCGCGCGAATTGGAAAGAATACGGAATCGAGTAACTTTCTTTCGCCTTAGCGCAGCAGGTAACCGAATTTTTCCCTGGCCAACTTCGCGAGCTCCGGACTGGGCTTGTTAACCTTGGGGAATTCGTTACGCCAATGCCAGGGACGGCAGGCATTGATAATTGCGCGCGAATTGGTGTAATCACCCTGTTCCCGCATACTCGGTTCCAGCCGCGGATCCAGTGGAGTCGACCAGGCGTTCTTGATGATGTCGATGGAAGTTGCCGGATCGGAACGCGTCACGACCGCCCACATCAACTCCTCCAGATCTGACACATCGATATCGTCGTCCACGACAACGACATAGCGGCCGCAATAGGCGCCGACGTGGCACATAGCCGCAATATGGCCGGCTTGTGCCGCGTGACCGGGATAACGCTGCGTGATGGATACGCCGAGCAGCAGTCGCGCATTACCGCATTCATGGGCCCAGGCGGCCGTCACATCCGGCACGCCGGCCTGCGAAATGTTTTCTCGCAAGAGTGCTGAACGAACAATCGCGCGATATCGACAAATCTCGTCCGGTGGTCGCAACGGCGGGCAGCCCAATATGATCGGATTATTCCTGTAGCAAATCGACTTGATGTCGAGAACCGGCTCATCGCGTACATCGCTCGCATAGTAGCCGGTCCATTCTCCGAACGGACCTTCGGCACGACGATTGCCGGGCTCGACGAAGCCTTCGATCACGATCTCCGCGTTCGCCGGAATCGGCAGCCCGGTGACCTTACCTTTGATGACGTCGACTGCCTCGCCACGAATGCCGCCGATAATGTCCAGTTCGCAAGTACCGTATGGCACCTCGCTGCATCCCATCAGGAAACTCAGAGGATCGCCGCCGACGACAATAGCAACCGGCATAGGCTCATTACGCGCTTCGTACTTATCGCGCATGATTCGGCCATGTTTGCCGGGCGAGATGTAGAAGCCCAACTGCTTTTCATTATGAATCATGACCCGATAGGTGCCGCAGTTGACCCAGCCACTGTCCGGGTCTCGAGTGATGTTATAGCTGCCCGTGCCGATATAGCGGCCACCGTCTTCTTCATGCCAATGTGGTGCCGGCAAACGCGTGACATCCACCTCATCGCCTTGCATGACATTTTCGAGAATCGGGCCCGTCTCGACGTAGCGCGGCGGAATTTGTGGCAATGTGGCCAGATAATGACAGCGTGCTGCCTCGGAGAGCTGCAGTTTCGTCAAACTGGTTGGGAAGCCGAGAGTCATGGCTTTGCGTTTGCCGCCGAAGAAGTTGATCAGAACTCTGGAGCCCGGCAAGGTATCTGGAATGTCCTCGAAAACGATGCAGGGGGCGTCATCGCTGTGCATCACCAATTCGGCGGCCATGCCGATTTCTTGCTGCCAATTTGCACCCTTGACCGTCTCAACCTCCTGCAATTCCTCTGCGGCGCGCAGCCAGTCGCGCAAATCCCGATACGCAATGATTGGTTCCAACGATGTGACTGAATCGTCGCTGCTCTTTGGTTCATGTACATCGGCACCTGATTTGGTCCCGAGTGGGATACTCATGCCGTCGGCAGGAACTGTAGCTGTGTCAGTCATCGAATTGCTCCTCGCGTCAAGCCGGATCCACGACTCGGCCTGATCGATCTTCCGGTATCAGGGCCTGTTTGAAACCGAAGCCCCGTGAATTGTCGATCAATATCAACTTCGTTGAATGGAATGCATAAACGGCAGCAAGGCCCAGATGCCGAGCCAGTTTGCCGCTGCGAAACTGATTCAAAAACGGGTATCGTCCGACCAGGAGTTCGAAGCCCATAGCCTCTTCGCCTGGATCGGTAACGCGGTACCCGTTGCCCTCGATTTGCAGCCCGCGGATCTTTTGAAAATCTTCTTGCTGCTTCGCGATCGTAATACTCGCCGAGGCGTTATGAGCGAGCTGCTCGGAGTGCTTCGTTTTTGGGTCGGACAACCAGTAAATATCGAAGTCATTGTGTGCATACATCAATGACACGGCATGGGGTCCGGTGTCGCCAACCGTTGCAAGGCTGAGCACACTGTGATTCCGTAGCTCCTCGAGAATAGCGTTCTTCAATTCGACCTCAGTGAGCATCGTAGCTAGGCCGTATTGCATCGTGCCGCGTGTTAATCAACTGAATGCCTCGCTGGCTTCGTAAGCTTGAAACTGCTCCTCGCTCAAACCGACGAAATCTTTGAAAACGATGTCATTGTCGCCGCCAAGTAGCGGCGCAGGGCGACTAACGTCCCCCGGTGTCGAAGCCAGGTCGAATGCCGGCATCAGGTAGGCCTGCTCGCCAATTTCCTCATGTGTGCGATATCGCCAGATCTGTCGCTCGCAAAGTTGCGGATCAGTGAAAAGATTGGCGATCGTGTTCACCGGATAGGCGGCGACACCGACCTGCTGCAGAGACTCGGCCACCTCTTCCACATCCCGGCCGCGCAGCCTTTCGGTCAAAATCCGGTCAAGGACCTGCGAGTTATTGCGCCGCGTCTCGAAGCAGCTAAATCGCTCGTCTTGCGCCAGATTCCCGTCGTCAAGAACATCCGCCAGCGCGCTAAACTCGGCATCGGACCAGCAGGACAGGGCGAGCCAGCGTTCCTCACGGCACTGATACGCGCCATGCGGTACGGCATCTGCATCGGCATTACCACGCCGCTCAACGATGACACCGTCGCGGAAATACGAATAGATGGCGGCAGCCATGAAGTGCAATCCACATTCGTACTGGGAGATATCGATCCACGTTCCCTCGCCGCTGCGACGGCTCCTGTCCAGTGCCGCCAGAACGGCCGAACACCCCATGATCGATGCAATGAAATCGATATAAGGGCCGTAAAGCAGCATCGGTGGCCCGTCGGCCTCGCCGGTCGTGCCACAGAAACCGGCCAGCGACGATAACAGTGATCCAAAGCCGGGCGTATGCGCACGCGGGCCTGTCTGCCCCATGTTGCAGGTAGAGAGCATGACGAGCCCGGGATTGGTCTGACTGACTTCGTCGTAACCAAGGCCGATGCGAGCCATGACCCCGGGACGCATGTTCTCGATCACGACATCGGCCCAGTCGGTCAGCCGTCGCGCGAGTTCGAGGCCTTCAGCACTTTTGAGATTCAGCGTTACGCCGTATTTGGAGTCGTTGAACAATGCAAAACAACCGCCGCGATTGACGCCGGCTTTTCCGTCCTTGAAAGGCGGATACTCGAGGCGAAAGCCGTCGGGACGGGTGTGGGATTCGACATGCACGACAGTGGCACCGAAATTGGCCAGCACCTTGCCGATATGTGGACCTGCGGCATAGCCACCGAATTCGACCACATTGATGTCTGCCAGGGCTTGTGGTGTGTCGCTCATGCAGCCTCCACCGTGTGCCGACTGCGCAAGGCCTTGATCTCGCCACTCGAGAATCCGAAATCTTTCAGCACCGCTACACTGTCGTCACAACTGTCTGGTGGACGGTTTCGAAGGGCAGGACGCTCGCCGTCGGCGACATAAAAGGCGCCACAATGTCTTTCGCTGCCGCCTTCCGGAAGCGACACATCCTGCCAGAATTTGCGCGCATCCAGTTGTGGGTCGGTGGCGATATCGGCCACTGTCGACACCGGATAGCCGAGCATCTCACGCTGGCATGCGCCCTCGAGAAATTCGGCTTTCGTGATGCTTGCGAAAAACGTCGCCAGCGGTGCTTCGATCTGATCCACTTCCGCCTGGCTCGCGAGTTTGGGATCGAACTTGTCCCAGTCGATATCGGCGAGCGGTCCGCGGTCGATTCCCTTTTCATGCATCCAGGCGGTGAGTGCTTTGTTGGTGCGCCGGCCGGCCGGGCCGCCATAGACGACAAAATTGATATAGCCATCCTTGCATCGCCAGAAGGCGCGATAATTCGCGCCTTTGACGGAGCGGCCCGAGATATGCGAGCCGGCACGTGTGGGAGTTTCGCCCAACAGGTCGAAGAAAGCCGGCGCATGAGCCAATGCGACGACAATCGAGGCCTGTGCCGACACATCCACGTGCTGGCCTTTACCGCTCTCCGCCCGATGCTTCAGCGCGACCAATGCCCCGGTTGCCGCGTGGGCTCCCGCCCAGGAACCGGCCTGTGGGACGGAGATTCTCAGCGGCGCTCCGTCGGGGCGCCCGGCCATCGACATAGCCCCGCCTGCGGCCATGAGTTCGAGATCGGTGCCACGCCAGTCGGCACGAGGGCCGTGGCGTCCGAACGGCGTGATAGAAACATGGACGAGCTCGGCATTAAGACTGGCCACGAGTTCCGGTTGCAGCCATGCGGTGTCAGGGTCACCTGGCAGAGCGGTTTCGAGCAGCACATCAGCGTGCGCGATCATGCGCCGGATTGCGTCGCGGCCAGCATGGCTGGCCAGATCGAGTCGCAGGAGCCGTTTATTCACATTGAACGCTCGCCAATCTGCGGCGTCCAGGGAAGCCCCGACTTGTTCGACTTTGACGACATCGGCCCCCAGGTCGCCGAGAATACGGCCGGCCAGCCAACCCAGGCGGTTGCTCAGGTCAAGAACCTTAAAGCCACGAAGCATGATGCCCGTATTGCATGTTTCTATCGGCCGGTTCGTGCCAGCGACAACAGCCAGCCATGCATTCGTGACCTGGCTTTTTGGATGTCTTCGGGCGCGAAAAAGTCGGCCGGATTGACCTTATCGACCGGGTATACCGGACGATGAAAATCATTTTCGTAACCGTAGGGTACGGTCGCATCGATGCCCATGCCGCCTTCGAACTCGGTATTCGACGCAGTCCATTGCTTGTCACCGGCAGTCAGCCGTTCCGACGGCATAAACGTCTGGCCGACGCCGCCGGGCAGCGGGTTTAGAATGTCGCTGCGTGGATTCACACGCGTGGTCAGGCACCACATGATGTCGTCCATCGAATACATATCGACATCTTCGCTGACGGCGATAGCGAGCCGCATTCCCTGAGAGCACGACAAGATGGCCGACAGGAAATTACGCTGCCAGCCTTCCTCGATCTTGTTGCGCTTTTTGACCTGAATGATGCAGCCGCCCCAATCGGTCATGCAGTAAGGAATGTGTGCATCGATAACGATGCCTGGCTGCAAACGCTGACAAAGCTCGTATATGGCCGCCTCGCGCACCGTTGTATCGATATTACTGTCATCAGCCGTATGTACACCGAGCGGATAGATCACCGGCTTTGATTCCGGATTGCGCATGGTAATGGCAGTGA